>JADFKB010000136.1 GCA_022565155.1 Chloroflexota bacterium
GCCTCCTCTTCCTCCTGCGAGGTGAAGTAGTTGCCCTCGCGGCCCCAGCCGGTGATCTCGTCGACGACGCGGCTGATCATCTGCCGCGTCGAGGTCTCCCGCCGCTCCGTGTCCATCATCCCGCGGAAGTACTTGGAGACGACGACGTTCGTCGCCGTCTGCGACCAGAACGCCGGCACCTCCACATCGTTCTGCTCGAAGAAGGCGTTACCGGACTCGTCCGTAATCGAGGCGCTGCGCTGCTCCCACTCCACCTCATCGTAGGGGTGCCTGCCGGGCGTGGTGAAGTAGCGCTGGATGCGCGTCTGCGCTCCATCTATCAGGGTGCTGGTCTTTTGGGCGGGGAGTACCATGGGCGGGGATCCTTTCCTGCGCGGCGTCCTATCAAGGAGGTCGGTCTGCGTTAGATCCTTCAGCTACACTCTTTGCATCCGCTGTACACGCTGTCGACTGGGACCTGGTCCTTTGGCTCCGCCTTCTCCGTCGAAGAGCCTCTGCTCGTCACGTGGCAACCCAGAGTAGGCTGCCTGATATTCCTTGTCGGCCTCATAGTATTCGGCCAAGGAAGCTTTTACTTCCTCTTGCTGTGGCCAAGCGTTGTAGTCGAGCATTCGATCGCGCGGCACGTCGATCGGTACACTGAGATCCGAGTTCGCAAGCCTGAGGCGCACCTCATCTTCGCACAACGCCGTAGACAGACTGCCGAAGAACTGACCGTAGCCGATAAGCTTCTGGCGAACTCGCTTCAACTTGTCGCGAGCCTCTTTGCATGCCCTCAGTGGATCTACCTGTTGTGTAGTCATGAGCTCTCCTTTCCCCCTTTCCGTTCTAGACGCCGAAGGGACGCCCCCCGTCTGCCGGGGGCGCCCCCTCGACCGGTAACCTAGCTTGCGGCCGGAGTCTCTCCCTTCCCAGGGAGGCGCCCCGAAGTGATCGGAACGGCAGGGGCTCCCTCGCCCGCCGCTCCGGCCGCATCCGCATCATGCGCGTGTGATGTCGGCGCTGCTGCGCCGCTTGTGCTGAGCGAAGTCGAAGTATCGATAAGATTCAGTCGGTACAGGTGCCGGTGGCCGCCGGCGCCGTCCGCGCCCGCGCCGAGCCGAAAGACCAGCGGACTGTCGGAGACGGCGACGGTGCGTCCGGAGTCCAGCTCCAGCGACAGCTCGCCCCGCTCCTTCTGGATCACGCCGGGCTCGCGCTCCGGCTCCAGCGTCGCGCGGCCTGCCGCCTCGTCCAGCCAGCACGGCCCTTCGGCGATCAGCTCGCCTCCGCTGTTGAACAGCCGTGCGTGCAGCAGATGGTCGGTCATGACGAACCCCCCTGGCTTCGCTGTCGCGGCTGGTCGTCGCGTAGCGGCTGCGGCTGCCTCACCGTCCTAGCGGCGCCAGAGCGGCCGCGCCTGCGACGGACAGGCAGGCTGCGAACACCGCGCGTCAGCTCTTTCAGCTCGTCATCGGAGAGCAGCGCCGGCTGGCCCGCGTCGGGACCCGGCGCGGCGCCCCGGCTGGCGAGCGCCTCCAACTCCTGCTGCAGCTCTTCCAGGTCGGCGAAGGCGCGGTAGACGGACGCGAATCGGATATAGGCGATGTGGTCCAGTTCCCGCAGGTGGCTCATCACGATCTCGCCCACCTCGCCGCTCGGCGCCTCCGGCGCGCCCCGCTGCCGCAGCTCAGCTTCGACGGCATCAGCGACGGCCTCAACAGCGCCGGCCGGCAGAGGGCGCTTCTCGCAGGCCTTGCGCAGACCGGCGAGCAGCTTGTCGCGGGAGAACTCCTCGCGGCGGCCGTCCTTCTTCGCGATCAGGAGGCTGCCGACGGCCATTCGCTCCATTGTCGTGAAGCGCTGGCCGCAGCTCAGACACTCGCGGCGACGGCGGATACCCTCATCCGCATCGCGGGAATCGGTGACTTTAGTGTCGGCAAAGCCGCAGTAAGGACAGCGCATATCGTAGCCCCTTTATCAAGTGGCAAGAGGAAATATAGCACAAGATGTAGCGGTATGTCAAGCTAGGCCCTATATCTGGTAGACAGAGTTTGGGGGTGACATAGGGGAAATTTCGCATAGGTATACGGGTATCGCCTACGCGGCCGATACATCTATGGAACCTTCTCTCCTCGAAGCAATGCCATATAGGAGGCAGGTCACCTGACGATGATACGTCGACGCAGGCTGAATACACATAAGCGCGGCGAGCGCGGCCAGGCACTCGTCGAGCTGGCGATGATCGCGCCTGTGCTGATCATCCTCATGCTCGGCGCGATCGACTTCGGCCGGGTCTACTTCGCCTACGTCGCGGTGACGAACGGCGCACGCAACGGCGCCGACTACGCTGCAGCCGGCTCCGAGGCGGCTGCCGACATCGCTGCGATCAAGGCGGCCGCCGTCGCCGACACGAACGACCTGCTCGACACATCGTCGACGAACCCGGACGTCACCGTCGTCACCTCGACCGACAGCCAGGGCCGCCTCTACGCGGACGTCACCGTGCAGTACACCTTTACGACGATCTTCGACTGGCCCGGCCTGCCGCACTCGATCGATCTGGAACGGACCGTGAGAGCGAGGGTGGCTGAGTGATGAAGTGGTTCCGCTACATGAAGAACCGCGAGGGCGGGCAGGCGCTCGTGGAGTTTTCCCTGGTCAGCATCGTCTTTTTCCTGATCGTTTTTGGCATGATCGACGTCGGCCGCGCCGTCTGGAACTACAACACGCTGGCTCACGCTACGCGCGAAGGCGCCCGCTACGCCATCGTCCACGGCGGCGATTCCATCGACCCCAGCGGCCCCGGCAGCGCCTACTACACTGCACCGGATACCGACACGAAAGTCACTGAAACGGTTCAACAGTTCGCCGGCGGACTAAACACTTCCCAGCTGACAGTCCAGGCCCAATGGCCGGATGGCACGAACGTTGCTGGCGACGATGTCACGGTCACGTTGCAGTACGTCTACGAGCCCATGTTCGATTTTCTGGGCTTGATCGCGTTCACGATGACTAGCTCCTCAACTATGGAGATCACGAACTAACGGGACGAATCGAGATGAGCTGTTTTCTAGCGAGGTTCCACGCCGAACGCGGGCAGATACTGGTAATGGCAGCGCTGCTGATCATCGTCTTCCTCGGCCTCGTCGGCCTCGCAGTCGACGCAGGGTTCCACTTCGTCGAGCGGCGGCAGCTGCAGAACGCCGCCGACACAGCGACCATGGCCGCCGCGTACGAGCTGAGCTACGGCGGCAATGACGCCGCGGCCACCGTCGCCGCCCTGGAGAACGCCGCCGCCAACGGCTACAATAACGACGGCACGACGAACACGGTGGTCGTCAACATCCCGCCGCTGTCCGGCGACTACGCCGACGAAGTAACCGGCGTCGAAGTCATCATTACCAACCTAGACGTGGACACGTTCTTCATCCAGGTGCTCGTGCCGTCGACGACCCAGATCGTCGGTCGCGGCGTAGCCGTGTTTGCCGGCGCCGGCGGGCAGCCCGGCGAAGCCCCGGAGCCCTTTCCCGTCGTTCTTCCCGCCATCACCTGCGATGCCGACGGCGCCGTGGTGGACGGCCGCGTAATGGAGGAGACTGAAGGCTACACCTTCGTCGCCAACCTCATCTCCACCACCACATCCACCGACTACGGCGACGCCTTCTACGCCTGCGACGACCAGTTCCTCTACTTCGCCCTACGCATGAACGGCCCCAGCACAGGCGGCGCCGTCGCAAACGAGAACGTCTACGGCGGCGATGACTGCGATGGTAACGGCGAGATCAATTACGGCGGCGGCCAAATCATCAAGGTTAAAGGTACCGTCCTCAGCATCGGCGTCAATACCTTCACCGTTCTGGCCGATGGGACGGTCGTGACCGTGGACATCGACGGAGGCACCAACTACAAGGGCAACCTGAATGACTTTAGCGACATCGCCGTCGGCATGTCGGTCGAGGTGATGGTGGAGACCGACTACGGCGGCTTCTACATCCTGGCGAAAGAGGTGAAGGACGAGAATGATGCCTACTGCCCACCCGGAACCGTTGACGAAGATTACCACGAGACGTACAACACGGGCTGGGACACCGACGACGTTAAGGACCACACCTTCGGGAAGCTGGAGGGAAGTGACCGCGCGCGCTTCCAGATCTCCTGCGACGACCAGGTCAAGCACGACTTCATCCAGGACTACCTGCGTCAGGTCGGGAATAACTGGAAATCTGACACATCGGGCGACGGAAAGGTCTACACCTCCGCACCCACGGACTCCGCCAGCTCTCTGCAGTTCAATCTGGAGAACCCGGACATTACTGGCTGGGCATATGCGGATTTGCAGTCGCCTCCCTTCAACCCCCAGTATCCAACCTACGATTCGCAGTATGCTGGTTTTGTCTGGGAGATGATCTACGAGTTCAAGGTGCCCAGGCAGCCCTTGGCTAACTGCAACCAGGTCACATTCGGCCTCAACGACTTTGGTGGCTCCACCGGCGGTCTGGAGGGCATGCACAGCTCACCGGCCAAGACCTCGGACGGCTCATTCCTCCAGGTGGAGCGGTTCACGATCCGCCTGGTTGAGTAGACGCCGAAGCTGAGCAGACCTAGCAGAGCGAGACGCCTCACACTCCGCAAGGCGTCTTCTCTCTATCCCAGCACGAACCGTTCTCCAACCCGCGTCTACCCCCGCTTTGCGCAGTGCTTTCCATCTCACAGCGTTGTCAAGCACATGGCACCGCGAACATTGTCTGGCAAACGTGTCAAGTGCTCTGGCATGGGCCGTCGGAAACCGTATATCACATGAGCGATTCTGCCGTCGTCCTATTATGTAAACGTCTCAGAGAGACGTCTTTTTGAGACTAACGGCGCAAGCTACGTTGCCTCCCTTTCGCCGCTGATCGAGCATCCATAATGGCGTCCCGGCTCTCAAATGACACCCCGCTACTTGCCGTAACGGCGCATGGTTGCGTTATACTAGGCCCGGAACGATTCCGCTGACCTGAGCTATCTGTCAGCAGGTCTCTAGGATAGAGGCAAATGCACACGCGCATCGGCTCTGCGTGTCGTGCGTGCAATTCGGGTCAGGTTCCCCCGCATCCTGATCTGACCTAAGCCTGCGCGGTCGCACGCGTGAGACCGCTGACGCTCAGACGCTGAGCGGAAGGGGGAAGTGTTGATGAGAGGTCTACGTCAACTAGGCAGTTCGGACGGCAGAACTACAGCCGCCGTCGGACTGGCCATCGCACTCGCCGGTATGGCGCTGCTGTTCGTCCTGGTGCTGGCGCCCGCAGCCGACAGAGGCGTTGACGTGCCCGTCGCGGAGGCTACCCACAATCCTAAGGTTCGGATCCTCGGGCTGAAGTACCATGACTTCGGCTTTGGCAGCCCTGTTACCGTCACCCTGGATAGAGACACTGGCAAAGCCCACTTCCAGCCTGGCCCGGATAGCAACCACGGCCCGGTCACCCTCGCTGATGGCGACACGCTGTTCATCGAAGTCGACAGTGGCGAAGCGGACGTCGGAACCCGCACCTTTTTGCAGATTGCGGGCAAGAGCCTGATCATGATCCACACGTCCTGCTCGAAGCCGCTCGAGGTCGGCTTCTTCTACGGCCCCGACGGCGACGAGACCGCCGAAAACCTCTCGGAGTTCGGCGGCGCGGGCTTCCAGTCCGGCTTCGAAGTGATCGAGCTCGTCCTGACCAGCGGCTCGGGCGGCGACTGCGTTGCCGGTGTCCTCACCACACCGACACCGACGCCGACCGACACGCCAACGCATACGCCAACCCCGACACCGACCGACACACCAACGCATACGCCGACGCCGACCAACACGCCGACGCCGACCAACACGCCCACGCTGACCAACACGCCAACGCAAACGCATACCCCTACCCACACCCCAACCCCCACGCCAACCCA
>JADFKB010000029.1 GCA_022565155.1 Chloroflexota bacterium
CCCATCGTCGAGGCTAGCTCTACCTCAGCGCCCGCCAGGTCCGAGGTCGCAGGTATGATCGATAGCCGCTCCTGCCCCGTCGGTACGACGACTTCTTGTAACGCCACCTCGCCCAGCAGCAGCTCGTAGCTGCTGTGGCCCGGCGCCGCCTTCACGCCCAGGCCGGCGCCGGCGTTCGCCTGCGGATCGAAATCGACGATCAGTACCTCGTGCCCGGCGCGGGCCAGCGAATCGCCCAGGTTGATCGTGGTGGTCGTCTTGCCGACGCCGCCCTTCTGGTTGGCCACCGCGAGAATAATCGTCATCGCAACGTCACCTCCGGATGCCGAGCCATCCGCCGCTCGATCCGCGCCCGATCCGCAACCTCCGCGATGCCACGACCTTCCACCGAGCAGGCGGCCGCCGCGGAGGCGAACCGGGCCGATTCCGCAGCATCGTTCGTCTCGCGGTAGCGCACGAGGAAGGCTGCCGCGAAGACGTCGCCCGCGCCGGTGGGATCGGCCTCCCGCGCTGGAAACGCCTCGATCTCGCGCCAGCGGCCGTCTTCGTGCACCCGCGCCCCCCGGCGTTGTTTCGTCAACACGACGATCGGCAGGTCATCTGTCCAGCCGGCGAGCTGATCTTCCGCGTTCTCCAAATCCTCCTCCGAGACGAAGAGCGTCCGGCAGCCACTCCAGAACGGCGCTCCTGTCCAGGACTGTTTCTGAACGGTTCCGTCGCTGTCCAACCGCCGCAGCCAGCCCTGGGCAGCCACAGCGGTGAGCGAGTCTCGAAAGAGGCCGGCATCGACACCCTGGATCTCGCCGCAGACCGGACCGATCAAGGTGATCGACGCCTCTCGCCAGTCCGCCGGCACGTCCTCCGCCTCGATAACCGGAGCCTGCATAGGTACGCGCTGCCGGCGGTGGGAGCCTTCGTAGCAGTTCTCGAAACTGGTCGTCACATCAGCAGGGCGTCCCGCCATCGCGACGCCGGGGAGGGTGTCCGCGATCGAGGTATCGGGGCCGATCCGCGTGACGATGCCGCAATCGAGCCCGAGACGCTGCGCCTGCGCCGCCGCGAAGATGGCTGTACCACCTAAGCGCGAACCGGCTGGCATCAGGTCTCGTACCACGTGCCCTACCACGACGAAATCGGGCGTCGTCACCGCCCCCTATTGTTGGGTGCTGATTCTGACTTTGCGTGCGTCGCCTTCGCCGACGCTGGCGGTGGCCACCGTCGGGTCTTTCGCTAACGCGAGATGGATGATCCTCCGCTCGTATGCGGGCATCGCCTCCAGCGTCACCGGCCTGCCGGAGCTGCGCACCTCCTCTGCCATGCGGAACGCCAGGTCTTGAAGCGAATCCTCCCGCCGCCTGCGGTACCCCTCGACATCGATCGTGAACGGAGCCTGATCCTTAAACCTGCGGCTGACCATCAGGTTGACGATGTACTGAAGC
This sequence comes from Chloroflexota bacterium, assembly GCA_022565155.1. Classification (GTDB taxonomy): domain Bacteria; phylum Chloroflexota; class Dehalococcoidia; order DSTF01; family RBG-16-68-14; genus JADFKB01. Next base: position 1,440 of record JADFKB010000029.1, read on the forward strand.
GATGCCATGGTGCTACCGCGCCTGCCGATAAGGACGCCCAGGTCTTCTCCTGTGACATCGACGACGGCCCGCACAAGCCCGACGCCGTCGCCAGGCGTCTCCGGCGGGCGGATCTCCACGTTGGCTTCCACGTCCAACATCTCAAAGATCGTCTCCAGCGTCTCTTCCACGAAGGCGATGTCATCGCCCTCCGGCGTCTCGATCATCGCCGCGGCCGGGGCCGGCGTCAGGCGTACGCTGGCAGGCTCGCCGCCGATGCCGAAGAGGCCGGCCCTCCCTTTGCTAAGCACCTCCACGGTCACCTCGTGGCGCTCGAGATCGAGATCGACCAGGCCGTTCTCGATCGCCTCATCGACGTTTTTGCCAGTGGCTTCGATCGATTCGACTTTGCTAGCGTCGTCGCCTTCCACGGCGTCGTCTCCTTCTGCGCTTGCCGGCCGGTTCCCGTGTTGCTCTCTCTTCGGAATCGGACTCTCCGCTCTCCGAACCGGCCTCTGCTTCAATCTGCTGCGGTTGCCCCGCCTGCTGCGCGGCGGGGGCCGGGCTGGGATTAAGCGATACGATCCGGCGCCAGTCGAAGTCGCGACCCATATAGAAGTACTGGAGCACGACGCCGATCACGTTTGTCGCTACCCAGTATAACGCCAAGCCGCTAGGGAACTGAAGGGTGAAGAATGCGAACATGAGCGGCATCATGTACATCATTGTCTGGTTCATCGATTGCTGCTGCGGGTCCGCGGAAGGCGAGGCCGGCATCGTCATGCGCTGCTGCACCCACGTCGATGCGCCGACGAGCACCGCCATGATAAACGTGGTGTCCGGCTGGCCCATGTCCATCCAGAGGAACTGATTCTCCAGCGGCGGCGCCGTCCGCAGGTATTCCCACGGATAGAGCCGCTGGGAGAGGCCAAGCAGGCTCTCCGGCGTAGTGCCGAGCGTAAAGCGAATGCTCTGGAAGAGCGCAAACCAGATAGGCATCTGGATCAGCATCGGCCAGATGCAGCCGAGAGGACTAAAGCCGGCCTCCTTGTAGACCTTCATCGTCTCTTCCGAGCGGCGCTTTGGATCTTTGTACTTCTTCTGAATCTCTTGAATCTGCGGCTGCGTCGACTGCATCGCTCGCGAAGCCTTCAACTGCTGTTGCGTGAGCGGCCAGGTGATGGTGCGCATAAAGATAGTGAAGAGGATGACTGCGATGCCGAAGCTGCCGAACGAGACGCGCGCAAACAGCACCAGCAGGTTGGTCTGTGGAATGACTAGCCCGTTCGTCCAGAGCCAGCCGAGCAGTTCAAGCAGATCCACGAATCGATCAGTCTCCTAACACGATTGGCCTGCCAACAAGCGCCAGCGTTTCCGGGTTCACCTGCACGAGATCCCCGGCTGTCGTCACGAAGAGCACTGCTTCTCCGCCGTCAACGGACGGCAAGATCAGCGGGTCTGCCAGCACATCGTCGCCCAGCGGCAGGAATCCGTTAGAGGCGTCGATGCCTTCCTCGAGGTCGATGCCGTGAACGTTGCCGTCTCGATCGACAACGATCAGCTTTCCGCCCGCGATCACGGGCGCGGCGCGTATCGGCGCCTCCGTCTCGTACGGCTCTCGCCATAGCTCAACGCCCGTATCCACTTCGATCGCATAGACCTTGCCATCGAGCGCGCCAGCGTAGACGACGCCGTTGAATACCAGGGGCGTTGTCCAAAACCAGTTGCCGGCCTTTACCGACCACACCTCTTCGTGCGATTCGATGCCGATCGCGCGCAGCTTCTGATCGAACCCGGCCACGTACACGAGGCCCGCCGCTTCGTCTACGACCGGAGGCGAGGGGATGCCGCCATCCGTCTCGAACGACCAGAGCTCGTCGCCCGTCTGCGCGTCGAGGGCATAGAGGAAGCCGTCGAGCGATGTGGCGTAGAGCGTGCCGCCGGCGACGGCAGGCGTCGACTGCACCTTCTCGCCGGTTTTGAACGGCTGCCACTCCGGGCGCCCGGTTTCAGCGTTGAGGGCGTAGATGTTGCCGTCATCAGACCCGAAGTAGACGATGCCATCCACGACTAGGGCTCCGCCGATGAGCGAGCCGTCCGTCTCGAACGACCAGAGCAGCTCACCGCTCTCGATATCGACCGCGTAGAGCGTGTTGTCGTGCGTTGGAACGAATACGGCTCCGCCCGCTACTGCGGGCGTGCCGTAGAGAGCGACAGGATCGATGTCGTCTCTGTCCTGCTCCACCGGAAACGCCCAACGAGCCTTGAATCCGTCGATCTCGAACGCGAACAGCTCGTCGCGATGTGGCGCCAGCAGGACGTCGTCGCTCAGTACAGGCGAGGCCCAGCCGCGAGGCGAAGCGATTCTTGCGCACGCGACCGTCAACAGCGCCAATACCGCGATCGATAGCAGACCAACAACGACCAACCTGGAGGGCGATCGGGGCGTAGTCAGGATAGCCGCCTTATGTCTTCGGCCGATATCAGCATATCGTTATGTTTCACGTGAAACGGATAAATCGCCATATTCTCGTTATGGCACCGGATCATAATCCATCGCATGAAACGGATGGCAGCGAACGAGGCGGCGGAGCATCAGCCAGCCGCCGCGCGCCAGCCCGTGCCGCTCGATCGCCTCGTAGCCGTAGTGGGAGCACGTCGGCTCGAACCGGCAGGCTGCCGGCAATCGATGCGATACGTAGCGCTGGTAGGCGCGAATCGCCTGAAGTGCAAGCGTGGTCATGCGAAAGCCGTTTCCTTCAGGACGCCGGCGCGCCCGAGCAACTTTCGTATCTGGTCTCGTAGCTGGTCGTAGCTGGCGGTCGCAGCGCCGCGCCGCGAATTAATCACCAGATCCCATCCTCCGGCCACCGGCAACGACCTCGCCGCCTCCTTTAACCTTCGCCGCAGCCGATTCCGCAGAACAGCGTTTCCCAGCGTTTTGGCAGCAGTGAATCCGAACCTGCTGGTGCTGGCATCGGTGCGAAGCGCACGAAGAATCAGTAGGTCGCTTCGATGCGGCCTGCCTCGACGATAGACAGCAGCAAACTCTAAGCCTTTTCTCAGCCGTTCAGCTCGGCGCATGTTCCTCCCAGGCAGCGGCATCCGTGCACGACGCCGGCCTAGACCGCCCGCCTAGACCGATAACCGGCTTCGTCCCTTGCGCCGGCGAGCTTGAAGCACGTTTCGGCCACCGGGACTGCTCATGCGCGCCCGAAAGCCATGCGTTCGCTTGCGCGGTATCCGCTTGGGTTGATAGGTTCGCTTGGGCACTACGCCTCTCCTTCATCTGTAGCTATGGCTCAGTATAGGAAGCGCCGTCCGTTGGGTCAATCTACGTAATCTGCCAAAGTCGAGCGGCCTAGCGAACAATCTACTCGCTTGTATCGTCCTATATGCCAGTATACTAAAGTATTAGTGAGTATTTTTCCTTTCTTGCTCATTATTCGACTTGTTATCCGTACCATTGAGTGTAGTTCATTATATATGCCTCTCCTTCCCCTTGCTCTCGGTCTCCATAAGACGTAAGATGAAGCTGGATTAGCACTCTCTAGTAGAGAGTGCTAATCTCTCGAAGGCAAGCACGCACAAGGAGGACGTTAGCATGGCTACCGCGAAGAAGAACAATACCAAGCTCATTCCGCTGGGCGACCGGCTCGTCATCCAGCCGGTGGAACAGGAAGAGGTGCTCGCCAGCGGCATCGTCATCCCTGATACGGCGAAGGAGAAGCCGCAGCAAGGCGATGTCCTCGCCGCCGGCCCGGGCCGCCAGGACGACGACGGCAAGCGCATCGCAATGGACGTCAAGGTTGGAGACCGCGTCCTCTACGCCAAGTACTCCGGGCAGGAGATCAAGATCGACCGGAACGAGTACATCGTCCTCTCTGAGAAGGACGTGCTTTGCAAGGTCGGAGCCTAGACCGGTCTGTCCGGGTACGCGAGAGAGGAGCAGAACTAATGGCGAAGCAGATCATCTTTGGTGAAGAGGCGCGCCGCTCACTGCGGGCGGGCGTGGACGCGCTGGCGAACGCGATGAAAGTGACGCTGGGCCCGCGCGGCCGCAAGGTAATCCTGGACAAGAAGTTCGGCCCGCCTGCCGTCGTCGACGACGGCGTCTCGATCGCGAAAGAGATCGAGCTGCAGGACCCGTTCGAGAACATGGGCGCCCAGCTCGCGAAAGAGGTCGCCACCAAGACGAACGACGTCGCCGGTGACGGCACGACGACGGCCACCGTCCTCGCGCAGGCGCTCGTCCACGAGGGGATGAAGAACGTCGCCGCCGGCGCCAACCCGCTGGCGTTGCAGCGCGGCCTCCATCAGGGCGTACAGACCGTCATCGACGACCTGCGCAAGCAGGCGGAGCCGGTGCTGGGCAAAGAGCAGATCGAGCAGGTGGCAGCCAACTCCGCGACCGATCCCGAGATCGGCACGACGATCGCCGAGGTGATGGAGAAGGTCGGCAAGGACGGCGTGATCACGGTCGAGGAGTCGAAAGGCCTGCATCTGGAGACGGAGTTCGTTGAGGGGATGCAGTTCGACCGCGGCTACATCTCGCCGTACTTCGTGACGAACACGGAGCGGATGGAGGCGTCGCTGGAAGACGCCTACATCCTGATCACCGATAAGAAGATCTCTGCCGTCGCCGATATTCTGCCCGTACTCGAACGCGTGCTGCAGGTGGCGAAGAACTTCGTCATCGTCTGCGAGGACTGCGACGGCGAAGCGCTGGCGACGCTGGTAGTGAACAAGCTGCGGGGCACGATCAACGCACTGATCGTCAAGGCTCCCGGCTTCGGCGACCGGCGCAAGGCGATGCTGGAAGACATCGCCATCCTCACCGGCGGCACACTCCTCACAGAGGAGATGGGCCGCAAGCTGGACAGCGCCCAGGTCGCCGACCTCGGTCGCGCCCGCCGCGTCGTTTCCACCAAAGAAGACACCACGATCATCGAGGGCCACGGGACGGACGAAGCGATCCAGAATCGCATCCGCCAGATCAAGGCCCAGGTCGACGACGCCACGTCCGAGTTCGACCGCGAGAAGCTGCAGGAGCGGCTGGCGAAGCTGGCCGGCGGCGTCGCGATCATCAAAGTCGGCGCGGCGACCGAGGTGGAGCTAAAGGAGAAGAAGCTGCGCGTCGAGGACGCGCTCTCCGCGACGCGCGCTGCTGTCGAAGAGGGGATCGTCCCCGGCGGCGGCGTCGCGCTGCTGCGCACGGTTCCGAAGCTGGAGAAGCTGGAGAAGAAGCTGGAAGGCGACGAGCGGACCGGCGTCATCACGCTCCGATTGGCCTTGCAAGAGCCGTTGCGCTTGATCGTCGAGAACGCCGGCGAAGAGGGCTCCGTAGTGGTCGACAAGGTGATGACCACAGGTGGCGCCACGTTCGGCTACGACGCTGAGCTGAATGAGTACGGCGATCTGATGAAGAAGGGAATTATCGACCCGGCAAAGGTCGTCCGAGCGGCGCTGGAGAACGCCGCCAGCATCGCCGGTATGGTGCTGACCACGGAGTCGCTGCTGACGGACATCCCGGAGCCAACGCCGGCGATGCCACCGCCGCCGCCCATGGATATGTAGCCGGCGTCGCTGTGAGAGATTAACGAGAGGGCCACCCGTAGGGGTGGCCCTCTTTCGTTCCACTCCAGTTCACGTCACTTCTGTCTCACATCTCCTGATCCACTACACGGCTTTACAATTTTTCTGGCGGGCTGTATACTTATAGAACAGATTGACGGAACCTCTTGACTGAGGGCTTTAGGCCGCTCAGTCTCTCTTTTTGCAGAGGCGTAGTATGGAAGATCGTCCCGTCCTTCTCACTGAAGAAGGCCGCACAAAGCTGACACAGGAGCTGGAGCACCTGAAGACCGTGCGCCGGCCAGAGGTTGCTGACCGGATCAGGCAGTCGAAAGAGCTGGCGAGCACCCAGAACAACGCCGAGTTCGACGACGCGAAGAACGAGCAGGCCTTCGTCGAAGGGCGCATCCTAACGCTGGAGCAGATGATTCAGCACGCCACGATCATCGACGAGGAGCAGGCGCACCGCGCCAGCCGCGTCCAGATCGGCTCCACGGTCACCGTCTCCGAGGGCAACGGCAAGAAGCTGCAGCAGTACCACATCGTCGGCTCGGCCGAGGCGGACCCGAAGGAAGGCCGCATCAGCAACGAATCGCCGGTCGGCATCGCCCTGCTCGGCAAGCGGCCGGGCGACGCCGTGCAGGTGAACGTGCCGAAGGGCGTCCTCCGCTTCACCATCACCAAGATCAGTTGACTCACGGCGCTCTGCCGTACGAAACCGCTCTCCGCTCCCAGCCTCGCTGCGCGTATGAATTTCGCGTCGCTTGGCATCGCCATGCCTGAACTCGCCTCCTCGTTTGAAGACGCCTGGGCGCAGTTCCAGCGCCGCGACGCGCTGCGGCTCGCCGGCGACACGCAGGAGTGGGAGTGGAGCCGCGGCCGCGCCCAGTACCTGACGTTTCTGGTGCGGATGGACGATCCGGCCGTCCGTACGCACCTCGCCGCCGTCATCGAGCGCATCGCCGGCATTGCCGGCATCGAGCCATACCCTGAGCCGTCCTGGCATGCGACGGTGAAGGAGGTAGGGTTCCAGGTGATCAAGCGCACGCGCGACGACGAGATCCTGCGTGGAGACGTCGCGCGGCTGGCGGGCAAGGCGCGGGCGATCCTCACCGGCCAGCCGCCGTATCGGGCGTCGCTCGGGCTGGCGAACGGCTTCGCGGGCGTCGTCTTCGTCGAGGTGATCGACGGCGGAGAGACGGACCGGCTACACGGCCTGCTGCGAGACGAGCTGAGCGAGCTGCCCAGCGCTGCCGCGAACGCCTCGGCCTTCCTGCCTCACGTCAGCCTCGCGCGCTTCACTAGCAGCGAAGGGCTCGATGAACTGAAATCGGCACTCGGGACGCTACGGCAAGAGCCGCCCGGTCCCGGCTTCACGATCTCGCGAGTCGAGCTGATCAAGGCCTGGCTCTCCGAAGAGATGCCGGAGTTCGAGACGCTGGCGACGTACACGCTCGCCGGCGCGGCCCTGCCAGGGAAGGGCGCGGCGACGCAGCCATCTTCGCCATGACGGCGGAACGCAGCGGCTATCGCGCGGTGGTTTTCGATATGGACGGCGTGCTGGTCGATAGCGAGCCGGACTTCTTCGAGGCGGTCAACTTGGTGCTGGCGCCGACCGGCAAACAGATGACGTGGGACTCCTACAAGTCGCTCCTCGGTACGAGCACCTCGAACACGTGGCGTCAGGTGCTCGAAATCCTCGACCTGAAGATGGAAGAGATGCAGCCCTACATTGCCGGTTTCGAGGAGATCCTGCTCGGCGTGCTCCGCCGGACGCGGCCGCTGCTGCCGGGCGTCGCGCAGCTGATCGAGTCGCTCAAGCAGCGCTCCGTGCCGGTCGCCCTGGCCACCGCGTCTCGAGAGGAGTGGGTGAAGGCGCTGCTCGGCGCGGCCGAGCTGCCGCTCGCTACGTTCAGTGCCGTCGTCTGGCGTCAGATGGTCGAGACGGGCAAGCCCGCGCCCGACCTCTACCTGAAGGCCGCCGAAATGCTCTCGATGCCGGCGGAGCGCTGCATCGCCATCGAAGACACGCCGTCCGGCATCGAATCGGCGCAGGCGGCAGGCATGTTCGCGGTGCAGGTGCGCGCCGCCAGCTCGGCGCTGCCACCAATCGAGGAAGCAGACCTGGTGATCGAAACGCTGGCCGAGTTTCCGTTATCACTGTTGGACGGAGCGAAGCTGGCCCCGACGAAGCTGGAAGAGTCGTAACCGCAGCGTGTACCATGTAGCGGGCATTACAGCCAGACAGAGCGAACGGAGCCGATACTAACGCATGGCTATGCAGATCTCGTTGTCGCCGGAGGCAATTCAGCTTGTGCAGGAGCGGGGCGGGACGATGGCGCTCGACTTCATCCCGCCTCTTGCTTGAAGCGGCAAGGCTGAGGTGTCGGTCGACACCTACCTCAAGCGCAAGAACCTGGCCCCGTACCTCGCCGTCGACCATGAAGGCGTCAAGATCTTCGTCGCGCCGAAGCTGATCCAATGGGCGCAGGCGGTGCATCTGGAGGTGAAGCAGTTTCTGATCTGGAAGTCGTTCCAGGTCTTCGCGGAGCACAAGCACGCCCCCACCTGAAGTCATTGATGCAGCCGCCCGTTGGGCGGTGACCCCTCTCCCCTATTTACAGCAGCCGCCCGTTGGGCGTGCATAGACCTGCTTAACGCCTCCTTGCTAGAATGAGCCGCCCATGATGCGGTCTCACTTCACGGCTACCGCGTTCGTCGTCGATAACGGCCGAACGCTGCTGCACTGGCATAAGAAGCTGCAGCAGTGGATGCCGCCCGGCGGCCACCTGCTGCCGGACGAAGACCCCGTCTCCGGCGCACTGCGCGAGGTGCGCGAGGAGACCGGCCTCCGCGTCGAACTGCTGCCGCTGACGCATCGATACGACTTCGACCGTCCGCAGCAGCTCGCCGCGCCGCAGACTATCTTGCTCGAGGCGAGCGCGGAAGCCGGCGAGCCCCACCAGCACATCGACCTGATCTACTTCGCCCGGCCAGTCGAGGGCGAGGCGCTGCGCCCGCTGCCGGACGTAGATTCCTGGCGCTGGGTGACAGAAGAGGAGCTGGCTAATCGCGAGGAGCTACCGCTGGCGGACGGCGGCAGCGCGGCCGTGCCAGAAGACGTCCGAGCGCTGGCGCTGGCGGCGCTACGGGCGGAACGAGAAGCCGGGTAGCGCCCTACGCCTCTACCGCCGCCAGCACCTTGTCGATCACGGCCTGGGTGCCGACGACGTGGCGGTTCATGCGCAACTCTGTCGGGTCGATGCCGATGGCGAGGCCGATGAGCTGCGGCAGGTGGATGATCGGCAGGTTTAGCTCCCGCTCGATCACCTCCGCTGCGCTCGGCTGCTGGGCGTCCAGGTTGAGGTGGCAGAGCGGGCAGGGCGTCACCAGACAGTCGGCGCCCTTGTCTTGCGCCTCGGCTAGGTGCGTGCCGGCCTGGGTGAGCGAGTTCTTGCGGTTGTTCGTGAGGATGGGGAAGCCGCAGCACTTGTTCTTGCCTTCGTAGTCGACTGGCTCCGCGCCGACGGCTTCGATGATCTGCTCCAGGTAGTTGTCGCGCTCCGGATGCTCCTCCATGCCGAGGATGCGCGAGGGGCGCAGAATATAGCAGCCGTAGAAGGGCCCGCAGCGTAAGCTAGTCAACGGCCGCACCACGTGCTCCTTCAGCTTGTCCAGCCCGTAGTCCTCGACCAGGAGCCACATGAAGTTCTTGATCGTCAGGCCGGGCTTGTACTCCAAGCCCTCTTCGGCGAGCTGGGCGTTGATCTTGGCGCGGTGCTCCTCATCGCGGTCGAGCTTCTCCTGCACCATGCTCTGGATGCCCTGGCATGTGGAGCAGATGTTGATCAACGTGGTTAGCCCCATTTTCTGGGCGAGCGCAAAGTTGCGCGCGTTCAGCGCATCGGCGAGCTTCGGGTCCTGCTCGCTGATGACGCCGGCGCCGGTGCAGTTGCCGTCGAAAAGCTCCTCCAGCTCAATGCCGAGCTTGGCGGAGGTCTTAATCATCGAGTCGTAGAGTTCAGGGCAGGCGCCTTTGGAGACGCAGCCGGGCCAGAAGGCGTACTTCATTCTTTCGTCTCCTTTTCCTCACGACGCGCCTGGTCGAAGAGGCGGCGCACGTGCTTAATGCCGGGGATGGGCTTGCTGACTAACGGGAGTGCGTGCTTCCAGGGCAGCTTCCCCACCCGCATCATGCGGAACGCTCCCCGCAACTCGCCGAGGAGTCGCGGCGCGTTGAAGATGCCGACCGATTCCGGCAGCAGGCGCATCTCGTCCAGGCGGCCGAGCCTGCGAACGGAGCTGCTGAAGGCGTCGCCGTGACGCTTGCCGGTGCCGCCGGCTACGCCCGCCGCGACGGCCTTATCGCGTAGCTGCATGATAAGATCCATCGGCCGCACATCTTTCGGGCAGACCTCCACGCACATGTTGCAACGAGTGCAGTCCCAGATGCCGCCCTGGGTCTCGCTGAGCATCTGCAACCGCTCCTTGTGCGTGCCATCGCGCGGGTCGCCGGCGAAGCGGTAGGCTTTCGCCAACGCCGCCGGCGCGATGAAGCTCTTATCGATCTCCAACACCGGGCAGTCGGAGACGCAGGCGCCGCAGTGGATGCAGTTCATCGCCCCTGCCACGTCCATCATCGCGTCGTTTGAAACCAGGTACTCACGCTCGGGTTCGGGGCCGGTCGGCCGCAGCCACGGCGTCACCTGGCGCACCTTGCTCCAGTGCACTTCCATATCGGTGACCAGGTCCTTGATCACCGGCATATTGCCCATCGGCTCAACGAGAATCTCCTGGCCTTCTTCTTTCACGATGTCCGTTATCTTCGTCTTGCAGGCGAGGCACGCCTGCTTATCGACGCGCATCGCGCAGGAGCCGCAGATGGCGCTCCGGCAGGAGCAGCGCAGCGCGAGTGTGGCATCGACGTACTCGCGCACGTGGATCAGGGCATCGAGGACGGTGCTGTGCTCCGGCAGGTCGATCGCGTACTGCTGGTTGCGGGTTTCGTTCCCGGCCTCCGGGTCGAAGCGCTTCACGTTCAGTGCGATCTTCACGCGTCCCTCCGGATCTGTACACGCATCAGTATGTCCGCTCTTTCGGCGCCCACTGGGTGATCGTTACCGGCGTGTAGTCGGTGCGAATGCCCTCCGGCGTGTAGGTGAGCAGGATGTGCTTCAGCCACTCCTCGTCGTTGCGCTCCGGGTAGTCGAGCCGGAACTGGGCGCCGCGGCTTTCGGTGCGCCCGATGGCGCCGATGACGATCGCCTCCGCGCAATCGAGGAGATAGCCCAGCTCCAGCGCGAAGATCAAATCGGTGTTGAACACCTTACCCTTGTCTTCAACGGGCACAGATGCGTAGCGCTCCTTCAGCTTCTTGATCTCCTCTTGCTGTTCCTGTAGCCCGTCCGCGTCGCGGAACACAGCGACGTTCTTGTCCATCGAGACGCCCAAGTCCCAGCGGATCTGGGCGATGCGGTCGCTGTTTTGCGGCCGATCGAACAACTCCTGCAGCCGCTGCTTCTCGTTCTCGATCACGCCGTCCGGCAACGGCGGCACGTCCATGTCGCGGCCGGTGGTTGTGGCGGCGATGCCGGAACGCCGGCCGAAGATGACGGTGTCCAGCAGGGAGTTCGCCCCCAGGCGATTGCCGCCGTGGACGCTGACACACGCCACTTCTCCCGCAGCGTAGAGGCCGGGGACGACCGTCGCGCCATGAACATCCGTCTTGATGCCGCCCATAGCGTAGTGGCAGCCGGGCTGGATCGGGATCGGCTCCTTGACGACATCGACGCCCGCGAGATCGATGCCGAGCTCGCGAATCTGCCAGAGCCGCTCCTGGATCAGCTTCTCCGGAAGATGCCGCATGTCCAGAAGCACACAGCCATCGATGCCGCGCCCTTCGTTGATCTCCGTCTGCTCTGCGCGCGAGACGACATCGCGGCTGGCGAGCTCCATGGCGTTCGGCGCGTACTTCTCCATGAAGCGATCACCTTCGGAGTTGAGAAGGTAGGCACCCTCACCACGGGCGCCCTCGGTGATCAGGACGCCGCTGCCCTTCAGCGTCGTCGGGTGGTGCTGCACCATCTCCATGTCCATCAGCGGCGCCCCGATACGCCAGGCCTGGCTCATCCCATCGCCGGTGCAGATGAGGGCGTTGGTGCTCGGCTCGTAGACGCGCCCGAAGCCGCCGGTGGCGATGATCGTCCCTTTCGCCAGAACGGCGTGGATCTCGCCGGTCAGGATGTCCAGCAGCGTCGCTCCTAGACAACGATCGCCATCGCTGATCAGCGAGGTCACTAACCACTCTTCGTAGATGCGCATGGGCGTCTGACCGGCGCCTTCCGCTTTCATTAGTTGCTCGTACATGACGTGCAGGATCGCCTGGCCGGTGATGTCGCCGACGAAGTATGTGCGCGCCTTGGAGGCGCCGCCGAACATGCGCGTGCCGAGCCGGCCCGCTTCGTCGCGATTGAAGATGACGCCCATGTTCTCGAGCGCGATCAACTCGCTCCCCGCCTCCTGGCAGAGCACTTCGACGCTGTCCTGATCGGCCAGATAGTCGCTGCCTTTGATCGTGTCGAAGGCGTGCTCTTCCCACGAGTCGCCGGCATCGAGCGCGGCATTGATGCCGCCCTGGGCAGCGTTCGAGTGGCTGCGAACCGGGTGGACCTTGGAGATCATGCCGACGTTCGCGCCTTCGCCTTGAGCGGCGAGCGCCGCGCGCATGCCCGCCAGGCCAGCGCCGATCACGAGAACATCGTGTTGGAAGACTGCCACTCGTCGCTCCTCAGACGGCGTCACCGGCCCAATTGAGGAACCTTCGTGTGGCGCTGATGACGGCCGATGGCCCAGGTATGCGGGCGGGAGAGACCTCCCTGTCTCTCTGCCCGCAACCATTCTAACAAGCGATTGTGAACCGAGCAACAGACGAATCTGGGGGCAACAATGACGAATCGGGCCATCCGTGGCCCGATTCGCTTCGGTAGGGCCTGCAATCGTGCTGGTGGCGGGGGAGAACGCAGGCCCTACTGCCAAGTGACAGTTCGAGTATGGCGCAATCGCACCATCTCGAATATAGGTGCGATCCCTAATCAGCGGCGCGAGACTCCCTCATCTTCTTCATCCAAGAAGAGCTAGTGCGGGTCGCGTCGGCGCAGGCAGAGCAGAAAGGCGGCGAGCGTCTTCGCATCCTCGATCTCGCCGCGAGCGACCATGTCCAAGGCATCTTCGAAGGGAACCCGCACGACGTCGATCGCGTCTTCATCACCTTCAAGTTTGCTTTCGGTCAGATCTGTGCAGAGGAAGACCGGCAGGTACTCCGTGCAGTAGCCTGGCGCCGAATAAAACCCGCCCAGACGTTCGATACTGCCGGCGCGATAGCCGGTCTCTTCCTGAAGCTCGCGCTGGGCGCACGCTTCCGGCTCTTCTCCCTCATCGATCGTACCGGCTGGCAGCTCGAGCAGATCGCGGCCGATGGCATGCCGGTACTGGCTGACGAAGAGGACAGAGCCATCGGCGTCGATCGGCAGGACGGTGACGCCGCCGCGGTGCTCGACAACGTCGTGTGTAGTCTCGTAGCCGCTCGGGTAGCGCAGCCTATCGACTCGAAGACCGAGCCAGCGGTCGTAGACACGCTCGCTGGAGAGGATCTCCGGCGCATCGTGGCTTTGCCTCACTCCGCGCTGCCCTCAGTGTCTGCTCCGTCGTGACCCAGCCAGCTCAGGCGGCGCGCCAAGCGCTGGTAGAAATCGGTGCGCGGGCGCAATCGGAGAAAGCGCGCCGTGTGCGGACTGAGCGAGACGCGCACCGTCTCGCCGGCAGCCAGGTCGAGTTCGCGCTCGCCGTCGATGCTGAACGTCGCCTGCTGGCGCGGGGCGAGCTGTACTTCGATGACGGCGGAAGGGGGAAGCACGACAGAGTTGCGCGACGCCAGGTGCGGCGCCAGTGGCGTGAAGAGGATGTCCGACGACTCCGGCGGCAGGATCGGCCCGCCGGCCGAAAGGGAGTAGGCGGTGCTGCCGGTCGCCGTAGCGACGATGACGCCGTCGGCGCGCAGCTCCGCCATCACGGCGGCATCGATACGCACCGTCACCTGGACGGTGCGGCCGAGGGTGGCACGACCGATGACGATGTCGTTCAGCGCATCGTGGCGGGCGGGAGTATCAGCGTCGTTATCTTCGGGCCGGACTACCTCGGCGTGGAGCATCGCCCGCTCTTCCACGTAGCCAGCGCCGTCGATGATCTCCGGCAAGCGTTCCTTCGCCGTCGCCGCATCCAGCTCCGTGAGAAAGCCGAGGCGTCCCATGTTGACGCCCAGCAGCAGCGTCGGGTGCGGGACGGCGCTGCGGGCGCAGCGCAGGACGGTGCCGTCCCCGCCGACGCAGAGCAGCAGATCGGTATCATGCATCTGCTCTGCGGTCGCCGCCTCGTCCCAGGCCGGTGCGACCCACGTCTCCATCCCGTGCTGGGCGGCGATCGCCGACAGCTCTTCTGCAATGCGCCGGCCGGCATCGTCAGGCAGCTTGGGATGATAGGTGCAGCCGATCTTTTTCATCTCGGCCTCGCATCGAGCGGCGTTGTCCAGAGGACGAAGAACTCGCGATTGCCAGCCGGACCGCGCAGCGGCGACTCTGCCAGCCCGCCGAAGCGCAGTCCACGCGCCGCCGCCCAGGCGACGATGCGACCGAGCACGGCCGCATGCACTTGCGGGTCTTTCACCACACCGCCCTTCCCAACTTCCTCTCGTTTCGCCTGGAACTGCGGCTTGACGAGCGCGACGATCTGGCCGCCGGGCCGTAGTAGCCGTATGATTGCCGGCAGCGCCTTCTCCAGTCCGATGAACGAGAGGTCGACTGTCGCCAGGCCGGGCGCTTCATTTGCCTGTCCGGCAGGCGAGGGCAGCTCGGTCAGCTCCCGGATGTTCGTCCGTTCGAGCACGACGACGCGCGGGTCTTCCCGCAGACCGTAGTCGAGTTGGCCGTAGCCGACATCGACGGCGTAGACGCGCGTAGCGCCGTGCTGGAGCAGGCAGTCGGTGAAGCCGCCGGTCGACGCTCCGGCGTCGAGCGCGATCGCGCCGCGCACGTCGAGCGCGAACGCCTTCAGCGCCCCCGCGAGCTTCTCGCCGCCGCGGCCGACGTAGGCAGGCGCTCGCACCAGCTCGACGTGCGCGTCCGGCGGCACGCTGGAGGCCTGGCGCAGCATCGGTTCGCCGTTCACCAGCACGTCGCCGGCCAAGATCGCCGTTTGCGCCTTCTGACGGCTCTTCGCCAGTCCCTTCTCGACCAGCAGCAGGTCTAATCGCCGCTTTGCAGACATGGTGGCAGCATATGGAGACGGCAACGGCGAGTCAAGCGGCAGTGACGCGAGGCACGGTGACCAAACGCGGTCTAGCAGTCCGGCAGGTTTTCCGGGTTGAAGCGGCAGTTATGGACGTCGAGGAACTCCTCGACGCGTTCGCGGCTGTACTCGCTCACTGGGAACTTATCGATCCGCGCCCACGTGGTGACGGCGACGTGTTCGTCCTCCATATCGAAGTACGGCGTGAGGACGACGGGTCCGCGCAAGTCATTGACCAGGTCTTCCAGATCGTCGATCACGGCCTGGTCCGTGGTGTTGTACCAGACCACGGCGCCGGCGTGTTCCATGTTGTGGATCAGCGTCTCCGGCTGCCACGGCTCACGGTAGATGCCCCAGGGCGCCGGGCCGCAGAATTGCGGCGCCTCCGACGGGACGTTGCCGCAGCCGCCCGCCCAGTGCGGGCCACCAGCAGGCGGATTCGAGTTTCCATCGGCCTCGTAGTCTACGTCCTGCGTGACGTGCGGGGCCGTGGTGTTGCCATCGGAGTTACCGTAGAAACCGTCGTAGATACCCTGCAGGTCAACGTGGACGCCGGGCAGATCGGGGTCTTCGCCGCCCTCGATTATCACCCCCGCGGCGAATCGGGTTGGTGTCGGCTCCTGTGTAGGTGTTTCGACTGGTGCATCGCCTCTACCACCACCGCCGCACGAAGTGGCGATGAGCGCGATCGCGATGCCTGCGAGTGTTGCTGTGCGAAGAGTCATGGTCGCCACTTCCTGCCGTGGTGGTCGAAGTGTAGCATACAGTGATGCTGTGCTCGCACGAGTGGCAAGCAAGCCTAACGTTGACGTAAAGATGATGCCTCGCTATGGTGGTGCGAACCCCTGATGGCCAACGACAGCACCACCAGCACCCCGCCCGCGAGCGGCCCCCCGGTGCAGCGCAGCTTCTCCACGTTCTCGTCGCTGCAGTACCGCGATTATCGCTTCCTCTGGTTCGGCCAGATCGGCCGCGCGGCGGCGATGTGGATGGAGCAGATCGCGCGGCCGGTGCTGATCCTCCAGCTCACCGACTCGGAGCTGATGCTCGGCCTCGTCGTCGCGGCGCGGATGACGCCGCAGCTCCTCTTTGGCCTGATCGCCGGCGTGGCAGCGGATCGATTCGACCGCAAGCGGATCATCGTGCTCGCGCAGATCGCGACGATGGCGTTCCATTTCATCACCGCGGCGCTGGTGCTGACCGATGTCGTCCAGGCGTGGCACGTCTTCGCGCTGGCGTTCGCCACCGGCACGTCGATGGTCTTCAACCAGACGGCCAGGCAGTCCCTGATCCCACAGCTCGTGCCGAAAGACCAGGTGCTGAACGCCATCTCGTTGAACATGGCGGCGCTGAACATCATGCGCATCGCCGGACCCGGGCTGGCCGCCTTCATCCTGCTCGGTGGCGATGTGGGGCCGGTCTACCTCACGAGCGGAATTCTCGGGGCGGGCGTGCTGCTCTGCCTCTCGATGGTGCGGATCAAGCACGAGCCGCGCCAGGCTGAAGAAGAGTCTTCTTGGTTCGACGATCTGCGCGCCGGGCTCGACTTCGTCCGCCGCCGGCCTGAGGTGCTCGCGGTGTTGGGCCCGCCGATGATCATGTTCATCTTCGGCATGCCCTACATCACCGTCTTCCTGCCGCTCTTCGCCAAGGACGTGCTGGATTTGGGCAACGCCGGCGTCGGCGCGCTGATGGCCGTGACCGGCGCGGGCGCGATCGTCGGGTCGCTGGTCCTGGCCTCCCAATCAAATTTGCGCCATCGCGGGCTGCTGCTGATGGCGTTCATGGCAACGTTCAGCGCTCTAATGATCGTCTTCTCTCAGACGACGTACCTGCCGCTCTCGATCCTGCTGCTCATGGCGGCTGCCAGCATGAGCACGTCGTTCATGGCGCTCACCAACAGCCTGCTGCTGCAGCTCAGCCCGAGCGATATGCACGGCCGGGTCGTGAGCCTGATGAGCATCGACCGCGGGCTCGTGCCGATCGGGGCTATCGCCGCCGGCGCGCTGGCGGCGTCGATGGGCGCGCAAGACGCGTTACTAATTGTAGCGGCGGTCTGTCTCGGGCTGACGATTGTAGCAACAATCGCGATCCCGCCGCTGCGGCGAATCTAGCTTCCAGCTTCCGGTTCGGCCGGCCGCGTGGCGGCGAAGAGGGTGCGCCGGAAACCGAAGAAGACGGGCTTAGCAGGGAAACGGCCGCGCAGCCGCTCACGGTAGCGCTCCATGAACGGCTCTCGCAGCGCTTCCGGTAACCGCTCCATGTAGGGCACGAGTGCCGTTCCGGACATCCAGTCGGCCAGGGCGTCCGCGTCCGGCAGCACGTGGGGATAGACCTTCTCGAAGCAGGTGATGTCCGTGCCGCCGTGGGCATAGAGCAGCGCTGCGTAGGCATCGATCGACAGCACGTTCCAGTTTGTCACGTAACCGTCCAGCCCTTCTCGGAACGGCTCCGACGCGGCGACCTCGTCGATGATCGTATGGGAATCGTGGCCGAAATTGGACGGCGTCTGGACGACGAGCTGGCCCTCCGGCCGCAGCAGCGAGAACAGCCGTCCGATGAGCGAGTCGTGACCTTCTACCCAGTGGATCGCGGCGTTGGAGAAGATCAGGTCCCAATGGCCGGTCACGTCTTCGATTCCGCGCCGCTCGAATCGCAGGCCCTCGCGCTCCAGCTTGCGCGCGGCCGTCAGCATCTCCAGCGACGAGTCGACGCCGAGCACGTCGCTGCCGGGCAACGCATCCGCCAGGCGGCTGGTCAGCTCGCCCGTGCCGCAGCCGAGGTCGATCACGCTCAGGCCGTCGCGCACGTTAACCAAGCCCATGAGGTTTTCAAACGGCTGGTAGCGTTCGGTCTTGAACTGCTCGTAGCGTTCAGGATCCCAGGGCATCGTAGCTATCTTTCACGTTCGACAATGCGTCACTAGACTCGACCGGCTCAGGCAAACCTAACGCCTGTCCCTACGACGTTGCCGGTCTCATCCACCGGCTCGGACAAGGCTAAAGCCGGTCCCTACGACTTCTCGTTGCTAGCGTCCAGCACCACCACGCCCGCCGTGCCATCGACTGTGATCGTTTGCCCGCTGCGGATCATGCGCGTCCCGTACTTCACGTTCACCACCGCCGGCAGCCCGTACTCTCGCGCTACGGTCGAGCCGTGGGAGAGCGTGCCGCCGATATCGACGACGATGCCGGCGGCCGCGACGAAGAGCGGCGTCCAACCGGCGTCCGTCACCGGCGCCACGAGGATCTCGCCCGGTTCGATCGTGGCGTCATGGCGCGGGTCGAGGATCACGCGGGCGACGCCGGTAACGCGGCCGGGGGACACGGCGATGCCACGCAACGTATCGCCGTCCGGCAAGGCCAACGCGGCGGCCTGCAGCGGTCGCGGGCGGCCCTGGAACGTCTCCGGCAGCGCGACGCTCCTATTCCGCTCCTCTTCTGCTCTCCGCCGCTCGATCTGGCGGTAGGCGTCCTCACGAGTTAGGCCGCCTGTCGCCAGCGCTTGGACCTCGTCCCAGGTGAGCT
This sequence comes from Chloroflexota bacterium, assembly GCA_022565155.1. Classification (GTDB taxonomy): domain Bacteria; phylum Chloroflexota; class Dehalococcoidia; order DSTF01; family RBG-16-68-14; genus JADFKB01. The sequence goes on from JADFKB010000029.1 coordinate 19,859, forward strand.
GGTAGAAGTCCCAGACATCAGCCAGCAGGTTCTTCGCCACCATCCGCCGCGCCAACTCCCGGGTGATGCGGCGGCCCCGTTTGCCCACGCGCACCATCAGCTCTTTTGTGTGTTCGCGGCTGGCGACGCCGCCCTGCGCATGGCGCAGCACGTAGCGGAAGATCGGCCGCTGCCACCACGATAGGCGACGCAGAGCGTCCGCCGTCGCCTCCTCACGAGCGCGGCGCTGCCGCTCTTCGATGCGCCGGGGGGATGCGGCCGGATCGGCGTGAAGATAGTTGCGGATCATGCCGAAGACCGTAGGTAGGTCTTCGTCCCACGTCTTGGCGGCGATCTCCGCCTCCTGCAAGCCGCGATGGCCGTGTTTGGCTAGGAACACGTCCAGGCGCTTGCGAAAGGCCGCCGTCTCCTCGGCCGGAAGCGCGTCGAGACGTCGTTCTATCTCCACCCCGTCCCGAGATCCGAACGCCGCTCGCAGCCGATCCGACGCGAGCACGAGACGCGATAACTCCCACAGCTCGAAGGCGGGTTGGGCGCTCTCCAGCCCGGCCAGACCGGTGCAGAGCGTAGCCTGCAGCGCGCCGTTCTCGTCTCCCAGCCAGCGCTCGGTGCAGCTACGGAGCGATTCGAACGAGGAGCTGGTGATACCGCTCCCCGATATGTGGGTGGTGCTTACTTCAGCGCCGCGCTCCACGCCTTCGTCGAAGGTGGCGATCAGCTCCGCTTCGGATTGTTCTGCGAACGGGCGCTCTGTGTCTTCCCGTTCGAACGCAGCGAGGATCTCCTCGGCCCGGCGCACCTCCGCCGCCATGCGCCAGGTGTGCCACAAGACGCGCGGTGTCACGTTTGCGTAGCCCAGCATCCTCTTCAGCCACGGCCGCTTCGGCAGGGCGGTTAGATCGATATCGTGCGTCGATTCGCCGCCGTCGCGAGCCTGGCCGAAGAACTGGTCGAGCATCGCCTCCTGCGACCCGAACGGTGACTGATCGATGATCTCCTGCATCATCGTCACGTTGAGGAACGGCCGCCCGTAGAAGAATGCGAAGAACGGGTCCGGCGTCTGGCGGCGGATGCCCATACGTTCGATCGGCACGTTGCCAAACCGCTCGATCATCTGCCGGTTAAACGCGCAGCTAAAGGGAGAGAGCTGGCCGGGCATCACCTCCTGCACGTTGGCGGCGGTCCAGATCGTCGCCGCGTCCGTCTCAGAATCGAACTCGGAGACCCAGCCTTCGTTCTCCTCAGGTTGCGCGGCGGCGGCGGTCACGGGCCGCGCCTGTAGGATGTAGAACTGCCCATCAGCGAAAGACCATTCGACGTCCTGCGGCGCGCCAGCCTGCTCCTCGATGCGTATGGCCACTCGCGCTAGTGCGATGACCTGCTCATCTGTCAGCGACGCCTCGGATGCGCGGCCATTGGAGACTTCCTCCGTGCGCACACCGCCGCCTTCGTTTGTCACGATCTGCACGCGCTTCGAGGCGATCTGGCGGTGTCTGATAGCGCCATCCGCCTTCGCCACGACGAAGTGATCCGGCGTCACGGCGCCGCTGACCACGCTCTCGCCTAAGCCGAACGCCGCATCGATCAGCACGGCATCCCGGTCGCCGCTCACCGGGTCGAGCGTGAACAGCACGCCCGATGCCTCGGCCGACACGAGCGTCTGGACGACGACGGCCATGGCGGGACGATCGTCTGCTACCTTTTGCGCACGCCGGTATGCGAGCGCATCGGCGCGGTAGAGCGAGGCCCAGCAGACGAGGACGGCGTCCAGCACATCGTCGAACGTCTGCACGTTGAGCACCGTCGCGTGCTGGCCGGCGAACGACGCGCCGCTACTGTCCTCGACTGTGCCCGACGAGCGGACGGCAACCGCGTCGCCGCTGCTCGCCCGCAGCGATTCGTACGCCACCTCGATCTGCGACCGCATGCCGTCCGGCCACGCTCCAGCGCGCAGCCGTTCGAGGACAGCCGATTCCGCCGCTTCCAGATCGCCAGCGGCGAGGTCTTCCTCTATGCCGTTCGCGCGCAGGTGCTCTCGAAACGCTGCGGCGGTGAGGACGAATCCAGGCGGCACCAGCACGCCGAAACGGACGAGCCGCGCCAGACCGGCGCCCTTGCCGCCGGCGAGCGTCGCGTCCTCAGGGGCGCGCTCCAACGGATAGACGAAGTCAGACACGGTGGCGGCTGCTGTTCTCCCCTCAACCTTCCCGATCCTGGCGGCAACGTGTCATCGCCGAGCGGACGGCTTGACAACTGCCGCCCTATTGTAACAGTCTGAACCGTGCAAAGCGCGACGCCACCCCCGCCCCTTCGGCCCGCGGCGCCGCTCCACTGTTCTCACTCTTCCTCACGGCAAGCTCGCCACCAGCCCGGCCCTTCCGTGGAAGGGCACAGCGTGACATGAACCGGCTGGCACTGCTAGCCACGCTCGTTCTCGTCTCCGCAGCCGCCGTTATCATCTCTTTCCGCAGCGTCTTGGATGACTCCAACTCGGCGGTGGCGAGCGATGTCGTCCACCAGCAGAACGTCGGCACGAGCTCCGGCTGGAAAGACGCGAAGCTCTCGTCTCACCTGGCTCTCCTCGCCGATGCCGCCGCGCGCGCCCAGGCAGCGGGTGTCAGCATCACCGCGCAAACCGCGTACGCCTCGCTGCCACCCGGGCTGCGAGCAATGTTCGCCGCGCGCAGGCTGCGCATCAACGCCGGCGGCGAAGTACAGCTCTTCATCTACGTCACAGACGCCTCCGATCTAGCCGCGCTGAAATCGCTGGGCGTCCGCATCGAACGCGTCGACGCGGAGCACGGCATCGTCCAGGCCCGGACACAGCCGTCACGCCTGCGCGATCTGGCCGCCCTACCGGAAGTGCGCAGCGTCCGGCTCCCCAGCTATCCGTTCGCCAACGCCGGCACCGTAACGACCGAAGGTGACGGCATCCTGGAAGCCGATGAGCTGCGCGACCTGCTCGGCGTCGATGGCAGCAGCGTCACCGTCGGCGTCATCTCCGATGGTGTCGCCGGCCTGTCCGAGAGCCAGGGACTCGGCGATCTGCCTTCGGTCGACGTGGCTACCTGCAACGTTGTGACGGAGAGCCCGACGGCCGCCGAGTCGGGTGCGGAAGGCACGGCGATGCTGGAGATCGTGCATGATATCGCGCCTGGCGCGGCATTGATGTTCGGGCACTTCGGCTTCGCCTACGACAGCGGCGGCACGGTGATGGACTTCAACGCGGCAGTCGATTGCCTGGCCGCGAACGCCGACATCGTCGTCGACGACATCGGCTGGTTCGGCGTTGGCCCGTACGACGGCACCAGCATCGTTTCGCAGAACACCGCCGATGCCCTGAACGGCCCGGGGCCGATCCGCGGCTACTACACCTCCGTCGGCAACCAGGCGCAAGACCACTACCAGGCGCCCTACGTGAACTCCGGCATCAGCATCGACGAAACCGATGTCTTCGAGCCACTGTCGCCCGACGGAGTCTTCGGGTGGGATCTGCACGAGTTCGCTGCCATCGCTGAACCGGAGGCTACCGTGCATGCCGGAGCCGGCCCGGCGCTCGCAACCGGCAACCGGCTGATTCTCGCGCCCGGCGCAATCGCCACCTTTATCCTCCTCTGGGACGACGAGTGGGGCAGAGCCACGACTGACTACGACCTGTTCGTGCGCGAAGGCTCCACGATTCACGTCTGTAGCGGCGAATCCCAAGAATTCACGCTCAGCGAGCCGGAGATCCCCTACTTCCCGATGGAAGAGTGCTCCTGGGAGAACGATACGAACGACGACATGGCACTGGACGTGGTGATCGGTAACTACCTGAGCGAAGCCGCGCCCGTGACGTTCGATCTTTTTGTAATCTGCCGCGCCTGCATCGCGTTCTCCAACGGCAACACGCTCGATTTCACCACGGCAGCCAGCAGCGTGCCGAATCAGTCGGACGCTGGCGGCGAGCCCGCGTCGGTCGTCTCGCTGGGCGCGGTAGGCCATTCCAGCCCGAATCAGATCGAATCGTTCAGCAGCCGCGGCCTAACGGAGGACGGCCGGCTAAAGCCGGACACCGTCGCCGTGGACGGCGTCTGCATCACGGGCGCCGGTGGCTTCGGCCAGGGGAGCTGCCAGAGCGGCGGCCACCGCTTCTTCGGCACCTCCGCCGCTTCGCCCCACGCCGCCGGCATCGCCGCGCTGCTGTTGGAGTGCCAGCCGTCGCTGAGCCGCGTCGCGCTGCGGGACGCGCTGCTGGACAGCGCCATCGACCTGGGCGAAGGCGGTCCCGATCCGATCTACGGCAACGGCCGGTTGAACGCGCTGGCAGCAGCCGGCGCCGCCGGCTGTAGTCTGCCGACGCCGACGCCCACAGCGTCGCCCACCGCAACGGCGACGCCAACGGTGACGCCTACAGCTACCGCGACGGCGACCGCCACCAGCACCCCTACGGCGACACCCACGCCGACGCCGGTCTGCCAGCTGGGCGACGCCAGCGGGGACGGCAGCGTCAACGCCATCGACGCGGCGCTGGTGCTGCAGCTCGGCGCCGGCCTGATCGATTCGCTCCCTTGCGAAGCGGGTGCGGACGCGAACGACGATGGCAGCATCAACGCCATTGACAGCACGCTGATCCTGCAATTCGTCGCCGGCTTCATCGCAAGCCTGCCGCCGTAGAGGAACGATTCGCTCTGCCGCTGCGTTTAGATACACTAGAACCGCCTATTCGGACAGCGGCAGCAGCGGAGGGTTCCATGCGCCTAGCACGTCTCACGTCGCCTTTGCGACTCGTTGCAATCCTGGTCGTCGTAGCAACGGCTGCCATCTGGTCGCAGCAGAGTGCGCCGTCAACAGCAATGGCGCAGGAGACGACGACCGTCGCCGTCGGCGACATCTGGTTCTGCAACGAGCCGTTCTACTTCGACGTCTGCGAAACGACGATCAGCGTCGGCGATACGATCTCGTGGGACTTCAGCCCGGCGCAACTCCCGCACACGACGACCGAATGCGGCGCGGACTGCGACAACCCAACCGCGACGCCGCTCTGGGACTCCGGCCTGGTCGTGGACGGCTCCACGTTTGAGTTCACGTTCGACACCCCAGGCACGTATCTCTTCTACTGCACCGTCCACCCCACGCTCCAGCGCGGACAAATCATCGTCCAGCAGGACCTGCCGCCGACGTCAACGCCGACGCCGACGCAACCGCCGACACCGCCGCCGCCGGGCCCCACGGGCGATGCCAACTGCAGCGGCGGCATCGATGCGATCGACGCGGCGCTGGTGCTGCAACTCGTCGCCGGCCTCGTCGGCTCGCTGTCGTGCGAGGAGAACGCGGACTCGAACGAAGATGGCTCCGTCAACTCGATAGACGCGGCGCTGATCCTCCAGCACATCGCCGGCCTGCTGCCGACGCTGCCGCCGTA
>JADFKB010000030.1 GCA_022565155.1 Chloroflexota bacterium
CTATCGCAGCGGGTCGGGCCGCCGCCGCACTGATCCCGGACGCTCGGTTCATCACGCTAGAAGGCGATGTAGCCTATGCCTACTTTCAGCCGGAGCAGGCGCTGAAGCCGATCAGAGACTTCCTGGATGAGGGCCGCGAGCGAGAGCCCAGCGCCGCGCCGGCAGGCGCGGGCGACATCGACGTCCATACCATCCTCTTCACCGACATGGAGTCGTCTACGTCGATGCGGCAGCAGATCGGCGACGAGAAAGCCCAGGAGATCGTTCACGTCCACAACGACATCGTGCGCGAGGCGCTGAAGGCGAACGGCGGGCGTGAGATCAAACACACCGGCGATGCCATCATGGCGTCGTTTCAGTCTGCCTCGCAGGCGCTCCAGGCCGCGGTGACGATCCAGCGGTTGGTCGCCGCGCACAGGGAGGAGCAGCCAGACACGCCCCTGCGAGTCTACATCGGGCTGAACGCGGGCGAGCCGATCGCGGAGGAGGGCGATCTCTTCGGCACGTCGGTCGACCTGGCGAAGCGCATCTGCGACCAGTGCCAGCCGGGGGAGATCTTGATTTCGGACGTCGTCCGGCAACTCGTCGCCGGCAAGGAGTTCCTGTTCTCAGACATCGGCGATACGGCGCTGCGCGGGTTCGAGGACCCAGTCAAGCTCTGGGAGCTGCGCTGGCAGGAGGACGCCTGATGGAACCGCGCATCCAGTACACGCAGACAGAGGACGGGGTGAGCATCGCCTACTCCGTGAGCGGGGCCGGACCGACAGCCATCGTCATGCCGCAGCTTCCCTGGAGCCACCTTCAGGCGGAACGACGGATGACTTTCCGGAGTGATTTCATTGAGGCGATACAAAGTAAGCATATGCTGGTGCGTTACGACAATCGTGGCAGCGGGCTATCGACACGCGATGTGGCCGAATATTCGCTGGACGCCCATGTACGCGACCTGGAGGCCGTGGCGGAACGTGTTGAGTCTGGCGAATTCACGCTCCTTGGCTGGACGCACAGTGTACCCGTGGCGATCTCTTATGCGGCCAAACACCCAGAGCGCGTTGCCAGTCTCATCCTGGTTAACGGGTATAGGAAGGCTTCGGAGCACTACGCACAAGAGCAGCCCCGAGCCTCCGTAGGATTGATCGACCAGGATTGGCAGTTGGCTACTGAATCAATCGCCCGCGCTGCGCTTGGATGGGAACGAGAAGATCTGTCGCGCCAAATCGCTGTGTTCTTTCGCGAGTGCATAACGCAAGAGGGAGCACAGCGGGCCTATCGTGCGATCCAGCAATTTGACGCCTCCGATTCGCTTGCGGATGTGCAAGCTCCGACTCTAGTGGTTCGCGCTACCTACCTTCACAGTTTCAACGCAGAAGTCACCAATGCTCTTGCGGCCGGAATCGCGGGAGCCAGCCTTGTGGTAGTAGAAAACGAAGCGGACATTCCTGACGCTATAGCGGACTTTACCGGCGATTCGGAACCCGCCCCCAGCCTGCCTCAGCAACGTGCGACCGCTACAGTCAGTGGCCTCGTCACCATCCTCTTCACCGACATGGAGTCGTCGACAGCCCTCACCCAAAGCCTGGGAGATGCCAAAGCGCAGGAGCTAGTACGAGCCCACAACACCATCGTCCGGGAGGCTCTCAGCGCTCATGATGGTACTGAGATCAAACACACAGGTGACGGCATAATGGCGTCATTCGGCGGTGCGTCCAGTGCTCTCGGGTGTGCTGTCGCTATTCAGCGCGCCGTCGCTGCCCGCGCTGCGGAACAGCCAGACATTCCTCTGGGCCTGCGGGTTGGCCTGAACGCAGGAGAGCCAGTGGTCGAGGAGCAAGACCTCTTTGGTGCCTCGGTGCAGCTAGCCAGGCGCATCTGTGATCATGCCGAGCCTGGGCAGGTACTTGCGTCGAATGTGGTACGAGAGCTCGCCATGGGGAAAGGCTTTCTGTTCTCCGACATCGGTGAGGTGGTGCCTAAAGGGTTCGATGAGGCCGTACGGTTGTACGAGGTGAGGTGGCGAGAGTAGGCATCGGCGAGCCAACGCACTAGCAGCAGTCAGAAGGAGCCACACATGAAGTTCGGAATCTTCGCACCGCTGGCCAACCCGTTCGCCAGCGCGGACTACCTCAAGACACTCGGTGCCGCGGCAGAGGAACGCGGGTTCGATTCGATCTGGGTAGCGGAGCACGTCGTTCTGTTCGACGAGTACAAGTCGCGGTACCCATACGCGAACGACGGCAGGATCCCCGTCCCGCCCGAATCTGGGATCCTCGACCCGTTCGTGGCGCTGTCATATCTCGCGGCCGTGACAAACACGATTCGACTGGGGACGGGGATCTGTCTCGTACCCCAGCGCAATCCCGTTTACACCGCGAAAGAGGTGGCGACGCTGGACTGGCTGTCCGACGGGCGGTTTGACCTCGGCATCGGGGTCGGCTGGCTCGCGGAGGAGTTCGAAGCGCTCGACGTGCCATTTGAACATCGCGGATCGCGATGCCGGGCGTACATCGACGTGATGAAGACGCTGTGGGCCGATCCTATCTCGGAGTACAGCGGTGAGTTCTACAAGCTGGCGCCGACGCGACAGTTCCCGAAGCCGATTCAGCAGCCGCATCCGCCGATCCACTTCGGCGGCGAGAGCGACGCTGCCCTGCGCCGCGTCGCCGATCTCGGTCAGGGCTGGTACGGGTTCAATCTTGAGGCCGACCAATTGAATGAACGTATCGCCCACCTGGAGACCCTGTTAGAGGAGCGGGGCCGGAAGCGGTCCGATATCGAAATCAGCGTTTGTCCGTACCTGCTTTCGGCTGGTCCGGAACTGATCGAGCGCTACCAGGACGCTGGTGTCGATCGGGTCATCCTGGTCGCGTCTGCGACGGAGCCGGACAGCTTGGTTAAGGCGCTAGACGAACTGGCAAGCGCCTTCGTTGTGAAGATGGGCGTCGGCTAGTGATGTAGAATACGTCCGCCATGGAGCCCGCATCCTACACGCCCAGACCGCCGACGGTGTGAACATCGCCTTTCGGACGATGGGTGGGGGCGCGGGACGCGGGATGGTTGTTAGTCCACCGCTGGAGAGGCAGAGGAGGCCCCCAGTACCAGCGCAGCGTGAGGGAGGATGCCATGAACCTGAAGGGAACAAACGCCATCGTCACCGGCGGCTCGCGAGGGATCGGGCCCTACATCGCGCGAGCCCTCGCTCGCCAGGGTACCAACATCGTGCTTGCCGCTCGCGACGCCGAGCGCTTGGAGGCCGTCCGCAAGGAGGTCGAAAGCCTCGGCGTGAAGGCCATCAGTATCCCCACCGACGTCAACCTTGCCGACGACCGCCGTAACCTCATCGAGCAGGCCTCGAGCGGGCTCGGCGAAATCGACCTGCTCGTCAACAATGCAGGCATCGAGCCCACCAGCGCCTTCGTCGACATCGATGAGTCGCGCATCGTAGACACGATTGACACCAACCTCACGTCCTGCCTGCTCCTCATGCGCGCCGTCCTCCCGGCCATGGTCGAACGCGGCAAGGGCCAGGTCGTCAATATCGCCTCCATGGCCGGCAAGATCCCCATCCCTTACGACTCGATCTACTCCGCCACCAAGTTCGCCCTCGTCGGCGCGTCGCACGCTGTGCGCAGCGAGCTGCGCGGCACCGGCGTCGGCGTCTCGGTCATCTGTCCTGGCTTCATTGTTGACGCCGGCATGTACGCCGACGCCGTCGACGAGACGGGCGTCGCCGCGCCCGCCATCGCGGGAACGTCTAGGCCGGAGCAGGTCGCGAACGCTGTCGTCCGCGCCGCCAAGCACGACGTTGCCGAGGTCATCGTCACCCCGCTCAGCGGCCGGCCGCTTGCTGCCGCGGCCGCCGTCGCTCCGAACATTGGTCAGGCCATGATGCGACTCACCGGCGTCCAGGCCGCCTTCAAACACATGGCCGACCAGCGCGCCGCCAAACGCCAATGAGATTGAGAAGAACTTGCCGGAAGAGGCGATGAAGCTGTACGGTGACGCCTTCACCGCGATGCGCGCCGCCGTCAAGGAGTTCTAGGAGGCCGGCATCCCGCCGGACGAGGATGCGAAGTTCGTGGAGCACGCGCTGACGGCGAACAAGCCGAAGACGCGCTACGTCGTAGGGCGCGACGCGCAGATTCAGCGCGTGATCGCGAAAGTCGTGCCTGATCGGATACGCGACGGCCTGGCGCAGCGCCAACTCAAGCTGCCGGGCAAGAACTGAGCGATGCGATGAGTGAGCAGCGGTCGAAGCCCTCCCTCTTCACCAGGGCGATGATCCCGATCGTGACGTCGCGGATGGGGGCGTCGTTCTTTCGCAGAGTGATGCACCGCATCGATGTGCCGCTGTTGCGGCTGACGGGCGGGCGCTTCAGCTTCGCCTCCAGCTATCCGGTGCTGTTGCTGACGACGACGGGCGCGAAGAGCGGCAAGAAGCGTACGATCCCGCTGCTCTACGTCGAGCGCGGCGAAAGCGTCGCAGTTATCGGTACGCGCTTCGGCAGCACGAAACATCCAGGCTGGTACCACAACCTGCGTGCCAGGCCCGAGGCGACGGTGACGATCAAGGGCAAGAGCATGATGTGCAGCGCGCGCGAGGCCGAGGGCGATGAGCGCGCCGAGATCTGGAACGAGGCGACGCAGATCTACTCCGGCTACGAGAAGTACGCGCCGCACGCGAATCGCAAGATCCCGGTGATGGTGCTGACGCCGGTGTCAGAAGACGCCTAGAAGAACCGCAATGTCGATTCCTGGACACGTAACTATCGTCGACGCGCCTTGCCGCTGGACGGAGAGTTGCGTTTCTCCGTACGATGGCAGCGAGAAGCTGACAGACGCGGAGGAGCGCATTCATGCTGGACATGGACTTCATCGTGCAGAACCCTGATGTGGTGAAGCGCGCGATCGAGGTGAAGCAGGTCGATCTCGATCTCGACCGGCTGCTGGCGCTGCACGGCGAGGTGAAGGAGCTGCTGGGCCGGGTGGAGGAGCTGCGGCACGAGCGCAACGTCCTCTCGAAGCAGACCGGCTCCGCCAGCGCCGAAGAACGCGGGGAGCTGATCGAGCGCAGCCGCGAGGTGGGCGGCCAGATCAAGGAGCTTGAGCCCTCGCTGCGCGAGCGGCAGGAGGAGCTTGAGGCATTGGTCTTGCACGTGCCGAACATCCCCAGCCCGGACGAGCCTGTTGGCGAGAACGAAGAGAGCAACGTAGAGCTGCGCAAAGAAGGCGAGCCACCGCAGTTCAGCTTCGAAGTGCGCGATCACATGGAGCTGCTGGAGCTGCACGGCTGGGCGGAGTCCGGCCGTATCGGCAAGGTGGCGGGGCCGCGGAGCTACGCGCTGAAGGGCCAACTGCTGCTGCTGGAGATGGCGCTCTGGCGATTCGCACTCGACTTCACGCAGGAGCGCGGGTTTACGTTGATCGGCCTGCCAGCGATGGCGAGGGAGGCGGCGTTCGCGGGCACAGGACACTTTCCCCAGGGCCGTGAGGACGTCTACCAACTAGCGGATGACCTCTTCCTCTCCGGTACGGCGGAGGTCGGGCTCAACGCGCTGCACAGTGCGGAGATCTTATCCGCCGGCGATCTGCCGCTGCGCTACGGCGGCTTCTCGACCTGCTTTCGGAGGGAGGCGGGCGCGGCCGGCCGCGACGTGCGCGGGCTGCTGCGCGTGCACCAGTTCTACAAAGTCGAGCAGTACGTCTGCTGCGCCGCCGATATGGATGAGTCCGCGCACTGGTTCGAGACGCTGCTGGCGAACGGCGAGGCGATCGTCCAGGCGCTGGAGCTGCCGTATCGGATCATGCGGCTCTGCACCGGCGATATGGGCGTGGGCAAGGTGCGGACGTGGGACATCGAATGCTGGATACCGAGCCAGGAGCAGTACCGGGAGACGCACTCGGTCTCAGAGTACTACGATTGGCAGGCGCGCCGGAGCGACCTGCGTTATCGAGACGAGGAGGGCAAGGTGCGCCACGTCTACACGTTGAACAACACCGCCCTGGCGACACCGCGTATCCTCGTGCCGCTGCTGGAGGTGCACCAGCAGGAGGACGGTACCGTGCGCGTGCCGGAGGCGCTGCGCCCGTATGTGGGCGGCGTCGAAATGCTGGGCGAGGCCGGCTAGCGACCCGCGCGCCGCTCGAAGGCGTAGTCGAGGCCATTGCGTATCGTGACGCGCATCACCGCACCTGCGCGCGAGTCGTCTCTTACCAGCTCCAGAACGCCTTCCGCTATCTGCTCTGGCGTGAGGATGCCGCCCACCTCCTGCTTCATCATCTCCATCACCTGTTCCCCGGCCGCGCGCACCATCGGCGTATCCGTATACGAGGGGCAGATGGCGTTGACGCGGATGCCTTCGCTGGCGAGGTGGCCTAGGGAGCGGCTGAGGTGGATGACGCCGGCCTTACTGGTGGCGTAAATGGGGCTGGTTGATATCGGGATGATGCCGCCCATCGATGCGGTGTTGATGATGACACCTCCGCCGCCCTGTTTGCGGAACTGCTGCACGGCGAGCTGCGTAAGGCGAATGACGGCCTCGAGGTCGATCGCGAGAGTGCGCTCCCAGGCGTCGGCGTCGGGGGCGAGGAAGTCGCCTCCCTCGTTGACGCCGGCGTTGTTATGGACGATGTCGACGCGGCCGAAGCGCTCGACGGCTGTATCGAGCAGACGCTGCAGGTCGTCGCGGATCAGGACATCGGTGCGGACGAAGTGAGCCTGGCCTCCGGCCGTCTCGATCTCCGCGGCGGCGGCCCTACCGAGTTCGTCCTGGAGGTCGCCGATAACGACGCGGGCGCCGTTCGCGGCGAGCAGTTTCGCCGTCGCCAGGCCAATGCCGGAGGCGCCGCCGGTGATGACGGCTACTTTGCCGGATGGGTCCATAGGTTGGGCCTCTTCCTCGTAGTGCAAGCCGGCCTCGGCGGCTATCCGCGCCATCATAGCGGATAACGCTGGGCAGGCAAACGTGCTATTATTGAGCCACGCCGAAGTTCGCTTCGGAGCGCCATTGCGGCCGCGTGGTGTAGTGGTTTAACACGCCTCCCTGTCAAGGAGGAGATCGGCGGTTCGAGTCCGCTCGCGGTCGCCATTTGCCTGCCAACGATCACCGGGTGTTTCGCCCGGTGATCGTTTGTTCCTCTCACCCGGATAGCGCTGAGCGCGTATCTAGCTCCGTTTTATCCGGGAAGAGTAACGGGTTAGGCGTCGCTGGACGGTTGGCCGGGGATGAAGGGGCTGATGTGGCGGACGACGTCGCGGATGGAGAGGACGCGCTTCGCCTCGCCGCCGGAGATGACGGGGATGTGGCGGAAGCCACCGACGGACATGCTGTGTAAAGCGACCGCGAGCGTATCGCTGTCCTTGAGGACGACGGGGTCTGGTGTCATCAGCTCTCGAACGGCGAGGGCGTTGAGGTCGACCTCGGCGCCGGCGGCCTTCAGCAGCACGTCACGCTCGGTCAGAATGCCGACGAGCTTGCCGCCTTCCTTGACGAGGACGGAGGCGACGCGGTTCTTCTGCATGCCGTGGATAGCGAGAGCGACGGGGTCGCTGGGAGATACGGCCGGGGGCTCCTCCGCATCGACGTCGGCCAGCGTGACGGTGAGGATGTGCTCGGTGAACTCATCCTCCACGCCGGGCAGGTCGAGGCTGGTCAGGTCGCTGCCGCAGCTCTCGCAGGAGTCGACGCCGGGGATGTTGTCGGTCTGGCAGTCTGGGCAGATCATTGCGGCATCCTTGCCGGGGCTAGTCAACGACCCAGGTATCGCCTTCGGCGAAGAGCGCTTCTAGGTCGCCTTCTCCCTGCTTGGCTATCGCTTCCTGGACCTGGTCTTCCATCAGTTCGTCGTATGTCGGCTTCTGGAAGGCGCGCAATACACCCAGGGGCACTGGGAACTCGGGGTACTCCATTCTAGCAAGGATGGAGGCGATCGTTGGGTCTTCCAGCGTCTCGTCGTGGACGAGGAGGTCGGATTCGGTGATGCCGTTGCCGAGGTCGACGACCTCCGGGGTGACGCCGTTCAGGCGCAGGCCGCGGTTGCGCTCCTTGCCGAAGATGAGCGGCTGCCCATGCTCGACGGCGATCGTGCGGTCGGGCCGGACGGCTTTGTCAGTGAACTCGTCGAAGGCGCCGTCGTTGTAGACGTTGCAGTTCTGGAACACCTCCACGAACGATGCGCCCTTGTGCTGGTGGGCGCGCTCGAGCGTCGAGACGAGGTGCTGCGTGTCCGTCGCGATGGAGCGGGCGACGAACGTGGCGTTGGCGCCGAGCGCGAGCGAGCAGGCGTTAACTGGATAGTCGAGCGAGCCGAGGGGCGAGGTTTTCGTGATTTTGCCCTGTTCGGAGGTGGGCGAGTACTGGCCTTTCGTCAGACCGTAGATGCGGTTGTTGAAGAGGACGATGACCAGGTCGACGTTGCGGCGCAGGACGTGGATTAGGTGGTTGCCGCCGATGCTGAGCCCATCGCCGTCGCCAGTGATGACCCAGACGCTGAGGTCCGGCCGCGAGGACTTGAGGCCGGTGGCGATCGTGGGCGCGCGGCCGTGGATGCTGTGGAAGCCGTAGGTGTTCATGTAGTAGGGCAGGCGGCTGCTGCAGCCGATGCCGGAGATGAAGACGATCTTCTCCCTGGGGATGTTCAGCTCCGGCATCAGCTTCTGCGTTTGGGCCAGGATCGCGTAGTCGCCGCAGCCGGGGCACCAGCGCACCTCCTGGTCGGAGACGAAGTCTTTTCGTGTGAGAACCGGGAGCGGTTCTGCCGTCGTCATGCCACACTCACTTTCCGCCGTACTAGGCCGCTGATCTTCTCGACGATCTCGGCGATCTTGAGCGGCCGGCCGGTGACGCGGTTGAGCCCGACCGCGTCGACGAGGTAGCGGGCGCGGATTAGCATGCGTAGCTGGCCGAGGTTCATCTCCGGGATCAGGACGCGCTCGAATCGGGACAGCACGTCTCCGAGGTTCTTGGGGAAGGGGTTCATGTGGCGCAGGTGGGCGGCCGACACCGAGAGTCCATCCGCGCGGGCGCGCTGGACGGCGGAGGTGATGGCGCCGTAGGTGCTGCCCCACCCGAGCACGAGCAGCTCACCTTCCGGGTTGCCTACTACCTCTAGGTCGGGGATGTCGTTGGCAATTCGGGCGACCTTCTCCGCGCGGTGGTGGACCATGATTTCGTGGTTTTCGGCGGTGTAGCTAACGGTGCCAGCGCCGTCGGACTTCTCCAATCCGCCGATGCGGTGCTCAAGGCCGGGCGTCCCCGGTATCGCCCATGGGCGCGCGAGCGTTTCCTCGTCGCGAGCGTAGGGTTGGAAGCTCTCTGGATCGGTGGCGAACTTGACCTCGAACTTGGGCAGGTCATCGAACGATGGGATGCGCCACGGCTCGGAGCCAGCGCCGAGGTAGCCGTCCGAGAGCAGGATCGTCGGCACCATATGGCGCAGCGCGATGCGAAACGCCTCGATCGCCATGTCGAAACACTCGGAAGGCGTTGCAGGCGCGACGATCGCAACCGGCGATTCGCCGTTGCGGCCGAACATCGCCTGCAGCAGGTCGGCCTGCTCGTTTTTCGTCGGCATGCCGGTGCTGGGGCCGGAGCGTTGAACGCTGATGATGACGACCGGCAGCTCCGTCATGACGGCGAGGCCGATCGCTTCGCTCTTGAGCGCGAGGCCGGGGCCGCTCGTGCCGGTGAGGCCGAGCGAGCCGCCGAAGGCGGCGCCGATAGCCGCTCCGATCGCGGCCAGCTCGTCTTCCGCCTGTAACGTCTTGACGCCAAAGCGCTTGAATCGCGCCAGCTCCGAAAGGATGTCGGTCGCTGGTGTAATGGGATAGCTGGCGTAGAAGAGGGGCCGGCCGGAGAGTTTGGACGCGGCGAGGAAGCCGAGTGCTGTCGCTTCGTTGCCGGTGATGTTGCGATAGTGGCCGGGCGCCAAGTTCGCCTTGGGCACGCGATAGTGGACGGGGAAGAGCTCCGCCGTCTCGCCGAAGTAGAAACCGGCCTTTAACGTCGTGGCGTTAGCTTCGGCTACGGTTGGGTTCTTGGTGAACTTGGTTTCGATCCAGCGCAGCGTTGGCTCCAGCGAACGCTCGTAGAGCCAGAACATGAGACCGAGGGCAAACATGTTCTTGGAGCGGTCGATCTGGGTGTTGGAGAGGCCGCTGTTCTTGAGCGCGCGCGCGTTCATGCTGGTGATCGGCACGGGGATGACGCGGTAGCCGGCGAGAGAGTTGTCTTCGAGCGGGTTGCTCTCGTAGTCGGCCTTGTGCAGGTTCGCCTCCGTGAACTCGTCGGAGTTGGCGACGATGGTCGCACCCTTGGGTAGGTCAGGCAGGTTTGTCTTGAGGGCGGCCGGATTCATGGCGACGAGGGTGTCCGGGCTGTCGCCGGGTGTGTAGATCTCGTGGCTGGAGAAGCTGACCTGGAAGGAGCTGACGCCGGGCAGCGAGCCGGCGGGAGCTCGAATCTCCGCCGGATAGTCCGGCATGGTGCTGACATCGTTGCCGAAGATGGCGGCGGTGTTCGTGAACTGCTGGCCGGCTAGCTGGCTGCCGTCACCGGAGTCGCCGGCGAAGCGGATCGTGACTCGTTCAAGCTCCCGTACGTCGTCGCTTCGCGCTGTCATCTTGCCGGCGTCTCCTACGCTCCCTCAGCGGTCTTCATTTTCTGGTTCGGTTCCGGCGGCAGGTTGAGGAGGTGCTCCGGAAACGATTCCGCCAGGTGGTAGATCACATCGCGGATGCGGAAGAGCGAGATCGCCTCTCCCGTCTTGGCGTCGACGATCGGGATATTGCGGAAGCCCTCTTTGTGCATGAGGCTGATCGCTTCGCCGATGGTGCGGTCGGGCGTGAGTGTGCGGGGGTTCGGCGTCATGAACAGATCGACGGGCTGATCGTAGTCGACATCGCGCGCGACGATCTTCATTAGGACATCGCGTTCGGTCATGATGCCAACGAGGCGCTTGTCTTCGACAACGAGGACTGCGCCGGCTTGCTGGCGCTGGACGGTTTCGATAACTTGGCGGACGCTCGATCCGCTGGCAACGAAGAGGGGAGTCGGTAGCTTCAGCGTGAGGATCTTGTCGGCCAGCAACGGTGCCGGTTACCACCCTTTCCTTCGTCGCCGGATCGACGCCAGCCTGTGCTCATGAAGCGCACGAACGGGCGGGCGCGTTTCGATCCTGGCGACTAGGGAGCCGTTCTCCATACGGCGGAACGTACGCCGCAGATGGAACGGTGCTTCCCACGGTGTCTGAAGTATGTTCGGCAAAGCCTTATATTCAGTATAGAGTGCGATTATGGTTAGCGCCATCGCATAGAGCGCGATCATAGCTAACGCCACCGCCCGGCGCGGCGATTATTATGGAATCTTGGGGCGCGTCGCGGCGCTGCGAGGAGGGGCTGGCTGGTCGGGGTGGGCAGATTCGAACTGCCGACCTCTTGTTCCCAAAACAAGCACTCTAACCTGACTGAGCTACACCCCGATACGGTCACGATAGCCAGCGCCGGCGGCGGGCGTCAACCCGATGCGCTGTGCGCCGCGCCGATCAACTCGTTGACATCGTCGATGCCGTGCTTTGCCATGAAGGCGCGCAGCCCTTCGAGGACATCCATAGGCGCGGACGGGTTGACGAAGGTGGCTGTGCCGACCTGTACCGCCGTCGCGCCGGCGAGCAGAAACTCGACGGCGTCTTCGCCAGTGGTGATGCCGCCGCAGCCGACGATCGGCACGTCGACGGCGCCGGCGACCTGGTAGACCATGCGCAGGGCGACAGGCTTGATCGCGGGGCCAGAGAGGCCGGCGAAGGTGCTGGCGATCACTGGGCGGCGCGACTCCGTGTCGATCGCCATCGCCTGGAGGGTATTGATCACGCAGAGCGCGTCGGCGCCGGCCTCGACGACGGCGCGGGCGATTGCGGTGATGTCGGTGACGTTGGGCGTGAGTTTGACGATGGCGGGTAGCGTCGTGTGTTGGACAACAGCTGCGGTGACGGCGGCGGCGGTCTCCGGGTCCTGGCCGAACTCCATGCCGCCGCGTGTGGCGTTGGGGCTGGAGATGTTCACCTCGATGGCGGAGACGTTCGGTGCGCCCTCCAGCCGCTCGGCCAGGCGGCCGTACTCGTCGACCGTCGCGCCGAGGATGCTGACGACGACGGGTACCCGCCAGCGCGCCCACTTCGGGGCAAAGTCGCGGAGAATGGTCGCGACGCCGGGGTTCTGTAGCCCAATTGCGTTGAGCATGCCGGCGGGCGTCTCGGCGGTGCGCGGCTGGGCGCTGCCGGCGCGCGGACGCAGCGTCACGGTCTTTGTGACGACGGCGCCCAGGTCCTGGACGTTGAAGCCGTGTCCCTTCTCCAGACCGAAGCTGAAGGTGCCCGATGCCGTCATGATCGGGTTGGGCAGCAGCAGGCTCTGTTTGCGGCCGGGCAGCTCTACCTGGAGGTTCACGAGGCTCCTCTGGCTATCGCGAGATCGAGGTTGGAGCCATTATAGGCAGCGTGGGCTTCCTGGTCGAATGAGGTGAAACAACGCGAGGGCTCCGAAAAGGAACCCCCGCGGCCGGTACGGGACCGTGCGAGTGCTAGAGTAGTTCGTCGTCGCTATTGGAGAGGGTGATCTCCTTCGGGCGGACGGGTTTATTTCGCGCCGACCAGCGGCCCATGCCAGCCTTGCCCCTGCCGGCGAGGATGTCCTCCGGTGCGTTAGGGAAGCGCTTAGTAGTGCCGCAACGTTTGCATAGGCCGCGGCTAGTCGCGCCGTGCGGCGTCTCGATGACCCAGCGGTGCTGGCAATGCCGGGCAGCGGTGTGCCGCTGTCGTTCGGGTAGGGCGATTCGTTCGCTCATGGTCTTTCTCCTGTTCGTCCTCCACGTCTATCCTTCACCCCAATCTACTGCTATCCCTTGCCAGCGTCCGTAATGTAGCACACGATCTTTTCCCGTGTCAAGGTTATGACGATAACATAAGTAATTACTTGCGATATCCATTGCCAGTTGTAGGTTCGTTCGCTATACTCCATAGAGTCCGAGCCGGATGTGGTATCGGCACCCCGCCATATGAGGAATACCAAAGAAGAGATTCTTTCGCTGCTGAAGCGCAACGGCGGTCATAGCGTTAACGAACTGGCGGCTTCGCTCAATCTGGCGTCGATTACTATCCGACAGCATCTCACCAAGCTCGACCGCGACGGGCTCCTCGTGACAGAGAGTCGAGTGCAGGATAACGGCGGACCGCACTCCAGCGGGCGCCCGCACTACGTGTTTCGCCTAACGGCGAAGGCGCACGCGCAGGAGTTTCCGTATCGTTCGGACCGGCTCGTTGAGCTGCTGGTGCGCGAGATCGGCCACCTGGTCGGCAGCGACCTGGAGGGGCTGTCATCGAAAGACAAGACGTTCCTCGTGCTCGATCGCCTCGCCCAGCGTCTCGCCGAGGAGTACGCGTCGTTGCTGCAAGGCTGGCCGCTACAGGAGCGAATCGTCTTTGTCACTGAGGTCATGCGCGCGGACGGTGGCTTCGCGGAGTGGAAGCAGACCGAGCAGGGCTATGAGATAAGCGACTTCAACTGCCTCTTTCATCGGCTGCTGGCCGGCGACGCCTGCGAGTGGCACGGCAGCTTCCTGAGCCATATGCTGGGCTCGGACGTGTTGGTGAAGCCGTGCTCCGATGATAAAGGCCAGTGCTGTCGCTATTCGATTGAACCGGCCGCATCGGCCGGAGGCGAGCCGGCGGTTGCCGGCGCTAGACAGGCGGTGACTTGACTGTGACAAGCGAACAGGACGTGCTGAAAGCGCTAGAGCAGGTGGAAGACCCGGACCTGCACCGCGATATCGTCTCGTTGGGATTCGTTCAGGACATTAAGATCGAGAACGGCCGCGTCGATCTGCGCATCGTCCTGACGACGCCCGCGTGCCCGGTGCGCGAGGAGATGCAGACGCAGGCGGAGGAGCTGCTGAAGGCGTTGCCGGACGTCAGTGAGGTAAACGTGGAGATGGACGCCGAGGTGCGCTCCAACCAGCCGATGGGCAGCGCGCGGCCAGTGGAGGGCGTGCGCAACATCATCGCCGTGGCGAGCAATAAGGGCGGCGTGGGCAAGACGACGGTGTCGGTCAATCTGGCCGTCGCCCTGGCGAAGCAGGGCGCGCGCGTCGGGCTGATGGACGCCGACGTGACCGGCCCCAACGTGCCGATCATGATGGGCTTCAAGGCGGGCTTCATGGCGGAAGAAGGGAGTGGAACGAAGGGTCTCGGCACCGTCGATAAGTACGGCGTTAAGCTGATTTCGCTTGGATTTGTCCTGCCGCGGCTGTCGCCGGTAGTCTGGCGCGGGCCGATGGTCGGCACGGCCGTTCGCCAGCTCCTGCATGACATCCAGTGGGGCGAGCTCGACTACCTCTTGATCGACCTGCCGCCGGGCACGAGCGACGCATCGATGAGCATGGCGCAAGAGGCGCCGATCTCGGGCGTTGTCATCGTCAGCACGCCGGCGGACGTCGCCTGGGAGGACGCGGGCAAGGCGGTGGCGATGTTCGATAAACTGAACGTGCCGGTCTTCGGCGTGATCGAGAACATGAGCTACTTCCTCTGTCCTCACTGCGACGGACGGTCGGAGATCTTCGGCCACGGCGGCGGCAGGAAGGCGGCGGAAGAGCTAGGACTGGAGTTCCTCGGTGAGATACCATTGGACACCAAGACACGCGAGGGCGCCGATAGCGGCGTCCCGATCACAGAGTCAGAACCAGATTCCCCGCAGGCGCAGGCGTTTCTGCGGGTAGCAGAGCAGGTGGCGGCACGCTGCAGCACGCTGCAGTTTGCCACCGCCGGCATTGAGTAGGATGATATGACCTTACGATTTTTTCGCCGGAAGTCCGGCGCAGCAGCAGATGAATCTATCGATCCGCCGTCCGACAAACCGGTAGCTGAGAAGAAGCCTAGCCGTCGGCGCCGCGGCGGCTCAAGCTCAGACAACAAGGCAAAGGCCGCCGCAAAGACGGCGGCCGAGAAGGACACGGCAACGGACAACAAGAGCACAACCTCGCCGCGAGCTGCGTCGCCGCGGAAACCTGCGGCAACGGATGATTCCGAGGCGAGCAAGAAGCCATCGACGACACGCACGAGGCGGGGCCACCGGGGCGGGGCGCGCCGCAGCGGCGGTGGTAGGGCAGCCGGGAAGCAGGCGGCGGAGGCGACAGATCTTCCCATCGACAGCGGGAAGGCCGCGACGGTGGATGGGCTGCTGAGCCAGCAGCAGACGGCGATTCAAGAGTTGGTAGCCCAGCAGGTGGCGACGCTGAAGGGGTTGCAGGGTTCGCTCTCGGCGATCGAGAATCGGCTTAACAATGGAGGCGATCGGTCGTCGGCGCTGGCGGTCCGGCCGCGCGTGGCGGTCTTCGTCGACGTGCCCAACATCATGTACGCCGCCGAACGCGAGCGAGTCGTGCTCGACTACGGCAAAGTGCTCGATTTCATCATCGGCAACCGGGAGATGGTGCGGGCGAGTGCCTATGCGCCGATCAGCGATGACCCGGACGAGAAGCTGGAGACGCAAAAGTTCGTCCAGCCATTCGTCGATCTGGGCTACCGGATCGTGACGAAGCCGCTGAAGCGCTACGCGAACGGCTCGATTAAGGCCAACTTCGACGTAGAGCTGGCGATCGACGTGCTGACGATGTCGGATCGGCTCGACATCGTCGTGCTGATGTCGGGCGACGGCGACTTTCGGCGGCTGGTGGAGTTGGTCGAGAGCAAGGGCGTCCGCGTCGAAGTCGTCGCGTTCGGCCCGAGTACCGCGGCCGAGCTGCGCACCGTCGCCGACGAGTACACTGACCTGAACGACCACCTCAAAGAGCTGTGCGTTACTAAAAAGTAGGGATGACCGACGTCCCCAATGTCCTCATCGCGGAAGACTACCCGGACTTCCGCGCCCGGTTGCTGGCGCTCTTAGAGCCGTTCGATTTCAACTGCATTCCCGTCGCTAACGGCCGCCTCGCGATCGAGGTGTTGCAGGACCTGACGCAGGACCTGCAGCTTCTGATTACCGACATGGACATGCCGGTGAACACCGGCTGGGAGGTGATCGAAGCGGCGCGAGAGCATCGCGGTGTGGCGCTGCCGATCATCATGCAGACCGGCGAAGCGCGTTACACGTACGTCCAGCGGCGCGCGCAGGAGTTCGGCGTTCCGCTGATCGATAAGCTCGACATCGATATCCACCTCGCTCCGGCGGTGCGGCAGGCGCTGGGGATGCTTGAGGAAGACCTGTTGGGGTAAGGTAGGGACGATTCGCGAATCGCCCCTACGGCGCTGTTGCGAGGGATGATTCCGCCAGCCGCTGCCGCGCCAGCTCCGCGTACTTCGGCACCGATTCGATCAGAAGCCAGCGGCGGTCGTGCGCGGCGGCAGCGACGGCCAGCGTGCCGGCCCCGCCAAAGGGATCGAGCAGTAGCTCGTCTGGTAGGGAGGCCAGTAGGACGGCGCGTTCGAGGAGCGCCAGCGGCTTTTGCGATGGGTGAGCGCCGTTCAGCCGCTCGCGCTTCGGCGTGACGGGAAACTCCCAGAGGTTGCGCATCTGGCGGCCGCCGTTCATCTCCTTGGCGTCCCAGTAGTTGAACGTCCACTTCTTCGCCTTCTTCGGCGTTTCGTTGACGGCCCAGATGATCTGCTCTGTGCTCTCCGTGAGCATGCGGGCGGTGATGTTGGGCTGGGCGTTCGGCTTGAACCAGATGATGGAGTTGAGGATGCGCCTGTCCAGCAGGTGGCCGAGGATGAAGCCGAGCAGGTAGATGTTGTGGAAGGTGCCGAAGACGAGGATGTTGCCGTTGGGCTTGACGACGCGGCAGACCTGGCGCAGCCAGTCGATGGTGAACTGGAAGTACTCGTCTTCGCCGAACTGGTCCCAGGCCTCCTGAATCGTGACGTGGGAGGAGAAGGCCCAGCCCAAGCCGCGCTTGCTGCGCCGTCCGCGGCCGGAGGCGATGCCGAACGGCGGGTCGGCGATGCAGTGGTCGATGCAGTCATCCGGCCAGGAGCGCATGATCTCCAGGCAGTCGCCGGTGAGGATCTGGTTGGGTGTTGGCTCGATCATGTGGATAATAACTGCTCACCCGCTATGGTACATGTGTGGATCAAGGCGGTCAAGGAGGCAGATTACGAATTTGCTGTGTCCAACCCTAGATAGTCCAGGACCAGCTCCAGGCAGCGTTCCAGCGGCTGAGTAGTATCGACTCGGAGGTAGGGGCCGGGCGGCGTGAACGTCTGGCGATCGGAGTCCAGCGCCTCCTCGCCGGGGTTGGACGCCAGGCGCGGACGATCACGCAGCCGGCGGGCGTGTTCGTGTTTATCGGGGCAGAAGCACTCGATGAAGTAGTAGGGCAGGTGGCGGTCGGCGGCGATGGCGGCGCCCTTCTCGGGGATCGTTTCCCAGAACGAAGGGCTGTCCAGAATCACGCTCCAGTCCTGGCCGAGCATGTGGCTGGCCTGCGCGAACATCGCTTCGTAGGCGACTGCGCCCGCCTGCGCTTTATCGACGCCGGCCGCGAGCGCGGCCGACTTCAGTACGTCCTTGTCGATTACTACGGCGCCAGACCGCCGGCCGAGGACGCGGGCCAGGGCGCTCTTGCCTGAGCCGGGCATGCCTGCCATCTGGATAAGGAAGAGGGAGCGAGTCATGGGCGCGTCTCTTCCTGCGGGTTAAAACCCGCAGCTATTTCGATACGGGTCTTATCCATCATGTCGTAGTGGTCGGTCCAGCTGTGTGCGGATGTAGTTCCTCACAGTGGGTATCTCAGCCGGTGTGATCTTGCGCCGGCCATAACCTATCTGCCAGAACGAGTTGTGTTCCATATCTAGCTTGAGACTAGGATACATGAGGAATATCTGGCGTGCGCTGGCACCCTTGAGTTGATGCAGGATTCCAGGAAGCGTCTGTTCTTCAGTGACTTCGATGAGCAAGTGGGCGTGATCGGCGACAGTTTCAACTTCTAGAAGCCGGACCCTCGTTCTCTCCGCGGTTTCAATCAGGAGCTGCTTGATATCCTCACCGATTTCGCCTTCCATGACCGGTTTGCGGGCTTTCGTACTGAACCAAACATGATAGAAGTCTGACATGCCACTCTAAAGAAGAAGCTGAGGGATTTATCCCTCAGTGTTCTCGATTCTCGTACTCCTAATCTACGGGATGAAACCCGCAGCTATTCTATAGTCTAGAACACGTCGCGCAGTTCAAACATGGGGCCGTCTTTGCAGACGAGGCGCATGCCTCTCCTCGTTTCGACGGCGCAGCCGTAGCAGATGCCGGTGCCGCAGCCCATGCCCTCCTCCATCAGCACCTGCACCGGCCGGCGAACGCGGCTCGCGCGCAGCGACGCCGCCATCGTCTCGAACATGGCGTTTGGCCCGCAAGCGAAGGCCTGGTCGCACCACTCGAGGTGCTGGCTGAACGCCTCGGTAGCGAGGCCGCGCTGCCCCAGCGAGCCGTCCTCCGTGGTGACGACGACCTCGACTTCCGGCGGCAACTCCGATGCGGGATAGATCTGCCGCGCGCTGCGGCCGCCGAGGATCAGCGTGACGCTCTTGCCGTTCTCGATAGCCTGTTCGGCGAGCCAGATCAGCGGTGCGACTCCGATGCCGCCCGCGATCAAGAGGAGCTGCTGGCTGGTGGCGCGCACACTGTAGCCGCGACCGAGCGGTCCCCAGCACGAGACGAGGTCGCCCGGCCTCCGGGAGGCGAGCCACTCCGTCCCGCGGCCGACGTCGTCGTAGAGGATCGACCACTCGCCGCCGTTCTTGCCCTCTCGCAGTCGATGCAGACTCATCGGACGCGGCAGCAGGGGGTCGTGTGGGACAGCGCCGCCGGGCTCCGGCGCGACGGTGCGCAGCATGATGAACTGGCCGGGAACTGCGCCCTGCGCCAGCTTTGGCGCGGCGAACCAGGTGACGTAGGTGTTGCCGTAGAGGTGGGTGTTCTCGGTGACCTGAGCAAGCGCGGCTTTCATGTATATTTTGTCTTAGCCACAGAGAGCCTGGTGGGAGCTTCTGGCTGTATCAACGGTCGCTTATGCCACTCTTTGGCTCATGTAGATACGCGGCCAGCGGCTGGACGGTGAAAGCGTGTTCGCCGGCGAGCAGGGCATCGACGGCGGCGCGGGCGGTGTCGAGGCTGGTGAAGCAGGGGATGCGCTTCTCGGCGGCGGCGCGGCGGAAGTGGAAGCCGTCGCGCAGGGTACCCGTGATGCGGCCTTCCGAGATGTTGATCACGCCATCGACGGTACCGTCGCGGATCACGTCGACGACGTTGGGATGGCCTTCGCGCAGCCGCTTTGTCACCTGCTCCACCGGCAGGCCGAGGCCGCCGATCATGGTCGCGGTGCCCTCCGTCGCGTAGAGGCGGAAGCCGGCCTGGGCGAGTTTGCGGATGATCGGCTCGGCCTCCGGTTTGTGCTGATCCGCGATGCTGAGCAGGATCGCGCCGCTCGCCGGCAGCGCCAGCTCTGAGGAGAGCAGCGCCTTGGCGAGCGCGGCGGGGAAGGTGTGATCAACGCCCATCGCCTCGCCCGTCGACTTCATCTCCGGTCCGAGATAGGTGTCGACGCCGCCCAGTTTCGACATGGAGAAGGCGGGCGCCTTCACGGCGACGAGCGGCTGCTGCGGCTGGAGCCCGCCCCGATACCCCTGCTCCGCGAGCGAGTGGCCGAGCATGACTCGAGCAGCGAGGCCGACGAGCGGGATGTTCGTCACCTTCGAGATGAAAGGAACGGTGCGGCTGGAGCGTGGGTTCACCTCCAGCACGTAGATGTCGGAGCCGGCGTCCGAAGGGACGATGACGTACTGGACGTTCATCAGCCCCTGCACCTGGAGGGCGAGGCCGATGCGCTGCGTGTAATCGACAACGGTGGTGATCTCCTGCTCCGATAGGTTGACCGGCGGGTAGACGGCCATCGAGTCGCCGGAGTGGACGCCGGCCCGCTCGATGTGCTCCATGATGCCGGGGATCAGCACCTGCTCGCCGTCGCAAACGGCGTCGACTTCGATCTCGCGGCCTTCCAGGTACTTATCGATCAAAACAGGCTTGCCGTGACCGGCCTCCGCCGCGATCTGGACATACCGTTCGAGTTCGTCCGGGTTCTGGACGATCTCCATCGCCCGGCCGCCCAGCACGTAGCTGGGCCGCACCAGCACCGGGTAGGTGATGACATCGGCGGTCTTGAGCGCGTCTTCGACACTGCTGACGGCGGCGCCGGGCGGCTGCGGAATGTCGAGCTTGGCGAGAAACTCCTCGAAGCGGCCGCGGTCCTCCGCCATGTCGATCGCTTCGGCGCTGGAGCCGAGAATCGGCGTGGCGGCTAATGTAAGCGGGCCGGCGAGGTTGATCGCCGTCTGGCCGCCGAACTGGACAATCGCTGGCGGCGTCTGTTGCGACGGCCCCGCTTCGTTGTCGAGGATGTCGCGGATGGACTCTTCGTCCAGCGGCTCAAAGTAGAGCCGGTCGGAGGTATCGAAGTCGGTCGAGACCGTCTCCGGGTTGGAGTTTGCGATGATCGCGCCGTAGCCTGCCTGCTGCAGCGCCCAGACGGCGTGGACGGAGCAGTAGTCGAACTCGATGCCCTGGCCGATGCGGATCGGGCCGCTGCCGATGACGAGCGCCTTGTCGCCGGTGAGGGGCTCCGCTTCGTTCTCATCCTCGTAGGTGCTGTAGAAGTAGGGCGTGGCGGCCTCGAACTCGGCGGCGCAGGTATCGACCGTCTTGTAGGCCGGCGTGATACCGAGCTCGATCCGCCTTTGGCGGACGCGCTCGGTTAGCTCTCCGGCGAGGACGCCGATCTGCTCGTCGGAGAAGCCGAGCCGTTTCGCGGCACGCAGCAGCTCCGGCGCCAGCGGCTCGGCGAGCAGGCGACGTTCCATGGCGACGATGTTGGCTAGCTTCTGGAGGAACCAGGGGTCGATGCCCGTCGCGCGCGCCAGGTCGAGAGGTTCGGCCTCGCGGCGGAGGGCGGCCATGAGTCGCCAGAGCCTGTCGTCGGTTGCCGGGATCGCGTCTATTTCCTGTGAGCTGGCGTCCGGGCGGTCTACTTTTCGTGAGCTGGCGACCAGGGCGCCAGCGCTCTCCACGCCGACGTTTTGCCCGGCGGCGCCCTGGTCACCGCCAATCCTCCAATTCGGGTCCTCCCAGAGCAGCGAACGATTGCCCAGCTCCAGCGAGCGGACGGCTTTCTGGATCGCCGCCTCGAACGTGCGGTCGATCGCCATCACCTCGCCTGTCGCCTTCATCTGCGTGCCCAGCGTGCGATCGCCGCGCGGGAACTTGTCGAACGGCCAGCGCGGGATCTTGACGACGACGTAGTCGAGCGCGGGCTCGAAGGCCGCCGTTGTCTTCTGAGTGACGGCGTTTTGGATCTCGTCCAGCCGCTTGCCGACGGCGATCTTGGCCGCTACACGGGCGATCGGGTAGCCGGTCGCCTTCGATGCCAGCGCGGAGCTGCGTGAGACGCGCGGGTTGACTTCGATCACGTAGTAGGGCGGGTCGCCAGCGCCGGTGGGCGCGTCCCAAGCGGTGATCTCCTGTCGCGGCGCCAGCGCGAACTGGACGTTGCAGCCGCCCTCTACGCCTAGCGCGCGGATGATGCGCAGGCTGGCGGAGCGGAGCATCTGGTACTCCTTGTCGTTGAGCGTCTGGCTGGGCGCGACGACGATGCTATCGCCGGTGTGGACGCCCATCGGGTCGAAGTTCTCCATGTTGCAGATGGTGATGCAGGTGTCGTTGCCGTCGCGCATCACCTCGTACTCGATCTCTTTCCAGCCGACGAGGGAGCGTTCCAGCAGCACCTGGCCGATCGGGCTGGCGGCGAGCCCGGACGATACGATGCGCTCCAGCTCCTCATCGGTCGTCGCCACGCCGCCGCCGGTGCCGCCGAGCGTGTAGGCGGGGCGGACGACGAGCGGCAGGTCCATGCGCTTGGCGACCGCGCGGGCGTCGTC
Organism: Chloroflexota bacterium; assembly: GCA_022565155.1. Taxonomy (GTDB): domain Bacteria; phylum Chloroflexota; class Dehalococcoidia; order DSTF01; family RBG-16-68-14; genus JADFKB01. The sequence continues at coordinate 21,961 of JADFKB010000030.1, forward strand.
GAGCGAGGTGGCAATCGCGCTCTCGGGCGTCGGCTCGCCGATCTCGGCCAGCAGTCGGCCGAAGAGCTCGCGGTCCTCGGCCTTGCGAATCGTGTCCAGTGGCGTGCCGAGCAGCCGCACGCTGTATTTATCCAGAACGCCGGCGTCGGCGAGGGCGACGGCGAGGTTGAGGCCGGTCTGGCCGCCTAGCGTCGGCAGCAGGCCGTCCGGCCGCTCGCGTTCGATGATGCGGGTGAGGAAGTCGACGGTGAGCGGTTCGATGTAGACGATGTCGGCGACTCCCTGGTCGGTCATGATCGTCGCGGGGTTGGAGTTGACCAGGACGGAAGTAACGCCCTCTTCCTTCATCGCCTTGCAGGCTTGTGTGCCGGCGTAGTCGAACTCCGCGGCCTGGCCGATGACGATCGGGCCGGAGCCGATGATGAGGACTTTGGAAGGTTTGGTCATAGCAGGCGCATCATCGCCGTCGCAGGGCGCGCGCTCGCACCCGTGGCTGCGCAGCCGGAGCACTCAGCCCGGCCAGCCTGCCAGCGATGCCGAAGCCGACGGCGAACGTCGCGGCGAGCGGCGCGATGACGGCGGCATAGAGCGGCAGCGGCCCAACGAAGACGAGCAGCGCCATCAAGGCGAGGCCGCCGCCGCCGATGGCGAAGCCGGTCGCGTAGCCCGGCCATTCGGTGATCCAGTCCGAGGCGAGCGGCCAGGCAGCGAAGAAGATCCCGAAGAACAGGCCAGCGGCTAAGGCGGCGAAGGCGACTGCCAGTAGTGCGACGGTGAGGCCTTTCAGCCCAGCCCCGTCGATCGCGTAGACGAGGCCGGTGATGGGGCCAGCGACGAGCAGCAGCGGCACAGCCAGCCCGGACATGCCGGAGATGCAGAGCGCGCCGTAGGCGATGCGGCCTATCGGATCGATGCGGCGGATCATCCGGCGGCGGGGGGATAGCAGCGCACGCTCAGCTACTCTCTTCGTAGAGCGGCAGTTCGAAGACCGCTTCCGGGTTGTAGATCGGGACGAGAGCGCCGATGCCGGAGAGGAAGCTGAGCGCCGTTTCGTTGCCCTCCGGCAGCCGGCCGCGGATGCGCTTGAAGCCCTTGTCGCGGGCGAACGCTAACGCGCACCCTGCGAGGGCGGTGCCCAGGCCTTTGCGCCGGTGCTGCGGCAGCAGCCAGACGCCGAGGACTACCGTGTCCGGCTGCTGGGTATCGAAATCGAGAGCGCTAAAGCCAGCAGCTTCGCCGTCCAGCAGACAGAGGAAGATGCCGCCCTCGCCGCCCTGGCGCGCGAGCCAGGTGCACACGTTCTCGGCCGTCGTCGGCCCGTCGAAGCCGACGGGATTCGGCTCCTGGACGACGGTGTTGACGATCTTCGCGATCGTCTCCGCGTCGTCGCTGGTGGCTTGTCGATAGGTCGGGTCACTCATTTTGCAGCCTCCTCAACCAGCTCCAGGAACCGTTCGAACAGGTAGCGGTTGTCTTGCGGGCCCGGCGACGCCTCCGAGTGGTACTGGATGGTGAAGGCCGGCAGCTCCCGGTGGCGCAGCCCCTCGCAGGTGCCGTCGTTCAGGTGGACGTGGCTAACCTCGATGTTCGATGAGAGGCCATCGGGATCGACGGCGTAGCCGTGGTTCTGGGCGGTGATCGAGACGCGGCCGGTCGCTTCGTCGCGCACCGGGTGGTTGGCGCCGCGATGGCCGAACTTGAGCTTGTACGTGCTGGCGCCGCAGGCGCGGGCGAGCACCTGGTGGCCGAGGCAGATGCCGAAGATGGGCAGGCGGCCGAGCAGACCGTTCACCGTATCGACAGCGCTGCCCAGCAGGGCCGGGTCGCCTGGCCCAGGCGAGAGCACGACGCCGTCCGGCTGGAGCGCGAGGATGTCGTCCGCAGTCGTGCGATACGGCAGCACGGTGACTTTGCAGCCGAGGCCGCTGAGGATGCGCAGGATGTTGTGCTTAACGCCGAGGTCGAGGACGGCGATGTGGTGTTTCGGCGAATTTTCGTGCGGCCAGGTGTGCGGCTCCGTTGCGCTCACTTCCCGGACGAAATCGCTGCCGTCGTATCGAGGCGCTGCGTGGAGGCGGGCGAGCGCGTTGCGCTGATTGTGGCCGGACGCGCTGCGCGCGGGGTCGTCGTTGGTGATGATGCCCATCATGACGCCGGCGGAGCGGATCTTGCGCGTGAGGGCACGGGTATCGATGCCCTCGATGGCGGGGATGCCGGCGTCAGCGAGGTAGCGGTGCAACGTTCCTTTATCTTCGGCCTGCGAGGCAGGCAGGCGCCAGTGCGACGGCAGGTCGCAGGCCTCGCGGACGATGAAGCCGCGCACCTGGACGCGGGCTGACTCGACATCGAATTGATTGACGCCGTAGTTGCCCTGCAGCGGGTAGGTCATCGTCAGTATCTGGCCGGCGAAGGACGGGTCGGTGAGCGCCTCTTGATACCCGGTCATCGACGTGCTGAAGACGACCTCGCCGCTGGCCTCCGCCACAGCGCCGAACGCCTGGCCGCTGAAGACCGTGCCGTCTTCCAGGACGAGCCAGGCGGACCGCGGGCGGCTCATCCCCCCACCTGCGTCAGCCTGCCGTCGGCAGGCTGTGTGTCGTGTGGTTCAACTGGTGGGCCGACCGGAGGTCGGCACGCAGGTGGGGGGATCATGCGGGGCTCACCTCGACCCCGCCGCGCAGCACGCGTACGATCGCACCCGTGAGGGTATGTCCGGCGAACGGGGAGTGGCGTCCTTTGGAGACAAACTGTTGTGGATCGACCGTCCAGCGCGCCGACGGATCGATGAGGGTGAGATCCGCCGCCGCCCCCGGGCTGAGGGTGCCGCCGGGCGTGCCGGCGATCTTCGCCGGATTGGTGGAGAGCACTTCGACTAACCGGGCCCAGGTGATGAGCTTGGGGGTAATCAACGTCTCGACACAGACGCCGAGGGCCGTTTCCAACCCGCTGATGCCGAATGGGGCTGAGTCGAAGTCCGAGGCCTTTTCCCAGTCGGTGTGCGGGGCGTGATCGGTGGCGATGCAGTCGATCGTACCGTCGCGCAGCCCTTCAATCAGGCCGGTCCGGTCCTGTTCGGTGCGGAGGGGCGGATTCACTTTGGCGTCGGTATTAAACTCACCCACCGCGTCGTGGGTCAAGGCCAGATGGTGCGGGGTCA
>JADFKB010000137.1 GCA_022565155.1 Chloroflexota bacterium
ACGGGTCGGACGAGTTCGACTGCTACGGCATCGTCGACCCGATGTCCGCCCGCGGCTGGGAGGTCGAGCGGCTGCAGCGGCCACCCAACCTGCACCTCGTTGTCACGCAGGCGCACACGGAGGCGGCCGCGCCCTTCCTCGCCGATCTGCGAGAGTGCGCAACCGAAGCGGCGGCGAAGGGCCCCGGCGAAGGCGGTTCCGCCGCCGTCTACGGCTCGCTCGATGCCCTGCCCGACCGCGGCAAGGTAGACGAGGTCATCCTCAGCTTCGTCGACCGCATGACAAATCTGGAGGAGGAGTAAGGGCGGACGCGGGCGGCGAGGGCGGTGGGAGCTGCTGATGACCAGCGCGGCGACGCCGAGCTTGCTCACGTACCGTGGTAGAACGTGACCTGGTTATTCATGGCGATGCCTCCCATCTGGTAGAATTAGCATCCATATATTGCGATAGTGCGGCGCGAAGTCAAGGAGCGTACAAGCTAGTTGGGGTTGGTCATCCAATCTCTTGGGTCAGACTTGGGGCCACCATGACCATGACGGCGGACAACACGGGGTCAGCGGACTACTCGCAGGACGAGCCAGCGGAAGCGGATCTGTTGGATAGCTCAGATCTACCTGTCGAGGTTCAAGGCTACTCGAAAGGTCGCGTTGAGCGCGTCCGACAGGCCGTTAGGGAGTGGACGCGTCAACTCATCGATCTCGGCGGCCGAAATAACCTCTTGCACTACCGCGATCTAAAGGCAGGTACGCTCGACTTGTCTAAGGCTGAACCTGTCGCAATTGAGAAACTTCTCGCGAGCAAGACCGTCAAGGTCTCGGCACTGTTTACAGAAGAAGAGGCACGGGAACAGGCGCTACGGCGCGTCCGCACTATCCACAAGAAGGCTAAGGAGAACTTCGAAGAGCGCGGAATTGAAACCCTCCTCTTAGCATGCGGACTGGCCACCTGGGAGAACAAAAAGACCACCTGGGTGCCCCGTGCGCCCGTGATCCTTCGGCAGGCCACACTGCACCCCCTTGGGGCCTCTCAGAACGACTTCGAGATCACCTTGGTCGACGAAGCAAATGTGAACCAAACCCTTCTTCAGGCCCTCAAGCGCGACTTTGACTGTGACGTGGATGAAGACGAACTCCTGAGACGTGTCGATGGTCCAATTGACGAATGGTGGGAATTGGAAACTGCCTATGAGTGGATCAAAGAGCATGCCGTCGATGTGACCGACTTCAGCGTCTCACCAAGATTAGTACTTGCCAATTTCGCGTATGCAAAGCTGCCGATGGTCAAAGACCTTGAGACTGCATTCGATGAGCTCGTAGGCCACGACCTGATAGCAGCCATAGCTGGTGACGAAGGGGCCCGCGAAGCAGTCCGAGCCGCCGCGCCGGCTCCTGGCGACGTGCTAAGTCCGGACCACATGCCTCTTGGAGACGAGTTTCTCATCCTAGACGCTGACGCCAGTCAGAACTACGCCATAAACGCCGTGCTGGCAGGCGCTAGCCTGATCGTTAGAGGCCCACCCGGAACCGGGAAGTCCCAGACGATCTCGAACCTAATCGGTTCGCTTGTCGCGCATGGAAAGAAGGTCCTATTCGTCGCTGAAAAGCGCGCGGCGATCGACGCCGTGCTGAAGCGATTGCACCAGCAAAAGCTCGGTGACCTCGTCCTCGATCTGCATGGCAAGATCACGTCGCGGAGGGCCTTCGCCGAGACGATCGGGCGTGCCCTCGCCGGGAGCCGGACGGCCGGGCGCGTTGAGAATGAGGCCGACCTACGTAGGCTAGAGAAGCGAAGGAAGGAACTCAACGGTTACCAAGAGGCTCTCCATAAGGACCGAGAGCCCTGGAATATCTCGATCTTCGAAGTGCGCAATGAGCTAATGAAGGTCGCTGCAGGCCGCAATGAGATTAGATTCGACAAGAATGTCCTAGCGGAGTTAGATGCGGACACCGCAGATCAGGTCGAAGAAGACCTCGCTGAATACGCTGGCCTGGGCGGAGTGACTCTCAAGGCATCCAGCAGTCCCTGGGCAGAAGCGACCATAGAGCACCAACAAGACGTTGAGGAGGCCAACGCTCTCGTCGATGAGCTGCGCCGAGAGGTATTGCCCGCAATACTGAGGAGCCTTAGTGAGGCGAGTACCAGTGCAGGCATGCCACCCGCTGAGACGCTGGACGATTGGAAGCCCAGGCTTGTTCTGTCTTCAGAAATCCGTGAAACCCTTGCCGTCTTTGACTCAGAAGTCTACGGCGAAGACCTTGGGCATCTGGTTGAAGCACTCGCGCCAGCAGACAAGGGCGGGCTGACCCGCCTTGGAGCCTCGCTCTTCTCGGCGGATTACAAGGACGCTCGCAGCAAGCTGCGAGCCCTTCGTTTGGACAAGAAGCGAGTTCCCGTCCGAGAACTCCTTGCCTCCTGTAAGAAAGCCAAGAATCAACTTAGGCGCTGGAGGAAATTGGGAGGAACGGACAACCCTGTAGCCTTCCGTGATGGCGAAGAGCTAGCCTCCAATTACCACGAAGTTTGCGCTCAGGTCAGGAGCCTGGAAGGCTGGACCGGCGCAACCGCAGCAGGTCAAGAGCCAATAGATGACCTAAGAGCCTGGCTAGAAGCCCTGGCGGATGACAGAAGCACCCTGATAAAACTGCCAAGGTTGCACGAGCTCCGTGTGTCGCTTTCGGAGGCTGGACTTGGAGCACTTCTGGTTGAGATGGAGAACGGCCAGGCATCAGAAGAGGACTGCCGCGTAGGGTACCGGTACACATGGTTACAGTCGATTCTTGACCAAGTGTCACTGACCGATATGACAATCGGAGGGTTCGTTGCCGACAAGCACGACAAGGCCGTGGAGGACTTCAGGTCTGGAGATCAGGCACACATAAAAGCGACCTCTGCCCGCATCAGGAGGATCTGCGCCGAGCAGGCCGTAAGCGCTCGCGACAAGTTCCCCGAACAGGATCGGCTCATCCGGCACCAGGCCGCGCTGAAGCGTCGCCACCGCCCCGTGCGAGAGACCATCGACGTCACGTCCGATGTACTGCTCGGGCTGAAGCCGTGCTGGGTAATGAGTCCGCTGGTTGTTAGTCAGCTCCTACCGCCTTCAACTCGATTCGATGTCGTAATTTTCGATGAAGCATCGCAGATAACTCCCGCCGATGCAGTCTCTTCGATCCTAAGGGGGAACCAATTGGTAGTTGCTGGAGACGAAAGACAGCTACCTCCTACTGCGTTTTTCCTGTCGGAGGACGCAGACGATGATGACGTGGAAGCGCTTGAAGGTCATGACGGCGCACTAGTAAGCGGCACCAAGGGGTTCGAGTCTATCCTCGACGCCCTCGGGTACATTCTTCCTCACCCGAGGATGCTCCAATGGCATTACCGAAGCAGGGACGAGCGCCTTATCGCGTTTTCGAATGCACACATATACGACAGAATGCTGACTACATTTCCGGGAGTCGGAGGCGACAAGGTGTTGCGTCATGTGGTAGCTCAGTGGGACCCCAGCGCAGAGACCAACAGCCCAACGCCTGAAGTGGAAACCGTCGTGGACCTAATAATCGACCATGCGAGATCCCGACCTGAGGAATCACTTGGCGTAATCACAATGGGTATCAAGCACGCGAATCGAATCGAAGAGAGTTTCCGGCAGAGGCTAATCAGCGACGAACAACTCGAAGAAGAGCTCTCAACATTTCTTGAGGAGTCGCAAGAAGAAAGCTTCTTCGTCAAGAACCTAGAGCGCGTCCAGGGTGATGAGCGCGACGCGATCATTCTCTCCATCGGTTACGGCAAAGATCAGAACGGTAGGTTGCCGTACCGGTTCGGGCCTCTTCTCTTCGACGGCGGAGAGCGACGCCTCAACGTGGCAGTGACCCGCGCGAAGTCCCGGATTACGTTGGTTACTTCGTTTTCCTCGCACGACATGGATCCTGAACGCTCCAATGCTGAAGGCGTTAAGTTACTTCGGCAATATCTGCAATACGTGGAGTCTGATGGAACCAATCTCGGAGATCGCATACATGAGAAGCCTGCGCTCAACCCCTTTGAAGTCGATGTACGAGACACGCTCGAAAATCGAGGGCTAGAGCTGACGCCACAATATGGAGTGTCAGGCTATTGGATCGACTTTGTCGTCAAGCATCCGGAGCAGGCTGGTCGTTACATCCTCGCAATTGAGTGTGATGGAGCGACATATCACTCTTCAGACAGCGCTCGTGACCGGGACCGACTGCGCCAGGAGCAACTCGAACGTCTTGGTTGGCGCTTCTGCCGCATCTGGTCAACCGAGTGGTTCAGCGACAAGGAGAGAGCTGTAGCCAAAGTACTAGATGCCTACGACAAGGCACTCCAGAAAGTCGATCAAGATCGGGAACCATCAAGAAGCCGGTCCGACAAGAACGCGAATCCGAGCAGCGAAGGTAGCGATGGCACTTCGTCACTGCTACACCAGGAGCGCGAGAAGCCAAGACCTCCTGTCCCTCGTGGTCGGCCGATTCAGGACTACACACAGTCCCAGCTTGTGCGACTCATCCGCTGGATCGCATCAGACGACCGCCTGAGGACAGAGGGCGAGCTATTAGCGGAGGTCATGACTGAATTAGGGTTCAAGCGACGCGGACCCAAGATAATCAATGTGATCACTTCAGCTATCAAGAGGGCGCGGCGGTAACAGACCGATATCTACGTAGATAAACTATCCCCACATAGCGAGTGCCTGGGCTATGATGCCTGGAATGCAGAAGGAAGAGAGCATTCATACGGCCGCCGACGGCTGGCAGCTATTCGAGCGCGTCTGGCGCGGCACGCCCCGCGCGGCCGTCGTCCTGGTGCACGGTTACGCGGAGCACAGCGGCCGCTACGAGCACGTCGCCGAGCGGCTGGTGCGCCACGGCTACGCCGTCTACGCCTTCGACCTGCGCGGCCACGGCCGTTCGGAGGGCAAACGGGCACTCGTGCGGTCGATGGACGATCTGGTCGCCGACGTCCGTGACCTACTCGACCGCGTCCGCCAGCGCGAGCCGGGCCTACCGCTCTTCCTGCTCGGACACAGCATGGGCGGCGCGGTCGTCGGACGTTTGCTGGTCGATTCCCAGCCGGAGATCGCGGGCGTGATCCTGAGCGGCGCAGTGTTGCGCGGCGCGCGCGGGTTTGAAACCGTTGGCCAGGAAATCTTCATCGCACTAGGACGGCTGATCCCGCGCCTGCCGCTCGGCAAGCTGGGCAGCGAGGTGATCTCCCGCGACCCGGCGGTCAGGGAGCAGTACGATAACGATCCGCTCGTCTACCGCGGCAGGATGGCCGCCGGGACGTTCTCGAGTATCGTTCGCGCCGCCAAGGTGATCGACAGGCGGATGGAGTCGATCACGCTGCCGCTGCTGATCCTGCACGGCGGCGCCGACGCCCTGGTCAGCCCGGAAGGGAGCGAGCAGCTCTACGAGCGCGCCGGATCGCAGGACAAGACGCTCAAGATCTACGATGGCCTCTTCCACGAAGTGCTGAACGAGCCGGAGAAGGATCAGGTGCTCCGCGACATCGTCGACTGGCTGGACGCGCGCACGCGCCGGAAATAGCGCGCGGAGCTACCGCCTCGCCCAGCCCACGAACGCGAACGGCGATTTCAGCCAGCCGATGATCGCGCGGGCCACGTCTTCGATCACGTCTACTGCCACGACATCGTCCAGCCAGCGGGCGTAGTGGAGCGTGTACTCCTGCAC
>JADFKB010000138.1 GCA_022565155.1 Chloroflexota bacterium
GCTCAGTCATTGTTGATGCCACTCTTCGAGTGGTGGGGACGCGTTTCGCGTGCCGTAGCGGATCTGTAGTTTCATGGCGGCTCTATTCTACTACACGGGTCGGCTGGCGGCAGGCGCAAGAAGCGCCAGGTTGGGCTTTTAGGGCTGTTACGGAACGAGGACGACGCGGCCGAAGGCCTGGCGGCTTTCGATGTAGGCGTGCGCTTCCGCGGCGTCCGAGAGCGGGAACGCTCGGTCGATGACGGCGCGCAGCGCACCGCTCGCGACATCGGCGATGTGGCCGGCGACGATGGCACGGACGCGATCGGGCTGTATCGCCAACTCCGCGCCGAGAAAGACGCCGGTGAGGGTTCGGTTGCCAGCCGAGAGCATGCCGAGGTCGGGCGGTGTGTTGTCGCGGCCGGCCTGGCCGACGCTGATCGCGCGGCCGCGATAGCGCAGCGATTCCAGGCTGCCCTGCAGCGTCTTGCCACCAACGGAGTCGACGACGAGGTCGACGCCCCGGCCGTCGGTGAGGGCGCGTGCCTCGGCGACGAAGTCGCCGGTCTTGTAGTTGAGGCCGTGATCGAGGCCGAACTCCTTCAGCCGTTCCAGCCGTTCGTCGCTCGACGCCGTTGCCAGCACGGTCGCGCCGGCGCGCTTGGCGAGCTGGATCGCCGCCAGGCCGACACCGCCAGCGCCCGCCTGGATCAGCACCGTCTCGCCGGCTTGCAGCTTACCGAACTCGAAGAGGCAGTCGTCCGCTGTGCCGAAGGGGACGGGGATGCTCGCCGCCTGCTGGATGTCCATATTCTCTGGGAGCAGCCAGACGGCGTTCTCCGGCACGGCGACTAATGCAGCGTGGGACCCAAATGGCATGACGGCGACGACGCGCTCGCCGGCGGAGCGTTCGCTGACCTCTGGGCCGACCTCGCGGATCGTGCCGGCGCACTGGTAGCCGACGATGTGCGGCGTGTTCGGCATCTCGCCGCCGCCCCGATTCAACGTATCGCCGCCCTCGATGCTGATCGCCTCTACGTCGATCAGGAGGCCGCCGGGCGGGCAGGCGGGATCGGCCACGTCTTCGTACTTGAAGACGCTGGGGGGGCCGGTTTCGTAGTAGACTGCTGCTTTCATCGTCCTCGGCTCACTGTAGCTGGTCTCTGCCGCCCTGTCACGCGGTACAGTGGGCAGGAGAAGAGTCGAGAGGAGTCGAACTTATGGCATCCGGAGAACGAACCGAGCGGCGCGGCGCCAACGGCGAGCGCCGATTCCTGCAAGGCCCGCAGCCACGCGGTATCGAGTTGTGGCGCGCAACGCAGATTTTCCTGGAGTTCATCAACGGCTTTCGCAAGCTGCACTTCGTCGGGCCGTGCGTAACGGTGTTCGGCTCCGCGCGTTTCGACGAGGGGCACCGCTACTACCAGCTCGGCCGGGAGACCGGGCGGCTGCTGGCGGAGGCGGGCTTCACGGTGATGACCGGCGGCGGGCCGGGCATCATGGAGGCGGCGGCGCGGGGCGCGAAAGACGTAGGCGGACGCACCGTCGGCTGCAACATCGATCTGCCGGAGGAGCAAGGGACTAACGACTACCTGGACGTGACGGTCGAATTCCAGCGCTTCTACGTGCGGAAGGTGATGCTGCTGAAGTACTCGTACGCCTTCGTCGTGCTGCCGGGCGGGTTCGGCACGTTCGATGAGGTGTTCGAGACGGCGACGCTGGTGCAGACCGCCAAGATCGCGGACTTTCCGATCATTCTCCTCGGTACCGACTTCTGGCAGCCGCTGATCGATCTGCTGCGGACGAAGCTGATCCCTGCAGGGACGATCGACGAGGGGGATCTCGACCTGCTGCGCTTGACGGACTCACCCGAAGATGCCGTCGCCGACATCCGCGAGATCACGACGGAGAAGTTCGGCCTCACCTACGGCCCGAAGGCGAAAAAACGCTGGCTGTTCTGGGAGTAGCCAGCTAGCTGTTCCGGGAGGAGGCTAGTCGAAAACGACGGTCTTGTTGCCGTAGACGACGATACGCTGCCTAAGGTGCAGGTCGATCGCGCGCGCCAGCACCACCTTCTCCAGATCGCGGCCCTTACGCACCAGATCCGGCACGGAGTCGCGGTGGCTGGTCTGCGCGACGTCCTGGGCGATGATCGGCCCCTGGTCGAGCTCCGGCGTGACGTAGTGGGCGGTGGCGCCAATCACCTTGACGCCGCGCTCGTGGGCCTGGTGGTAGGGCCGCGCGCCGGCGAAGGCGGGCAGGAACGAGTGGTGGATGTTGATTATCTTATTCCGGTAGCGTGCGACAAATTTCTCCCCGACCAGCTGCATATAGCGGGCGAGGACGACGAGATCGATGCGCTGGTCTTCGAGCAGCGCGACGATCTCCTTCTCGGCGGCGGCCTTCGTCTGCGTGCCGATCTCGTAGCGGCGGAACTCCACGCCAAAGTCGCCTGCGATCGGCGCCAGGTCGTCGTGGTTGCTGATGACGAGCGGTATCTCGGCCTGGAACTCGCCCATCTTCCAGCGGGCGAGCAGGTCGTAGAGGCAGTGCGGCAGCTTGGAGACGAAGACGGCGATGCGCGCGGTGCTGTCGGAGAAGCGGAGGCTCCAGGTCATGCCAAAGCGCTCGGCTATCGGCTGGAACGCCTGCTCGATCTCCTCCCGCGCGATGGCGAAGCCGTCCAGCTCCCACTCGACGCGCTGGAGGAAGACGCCCTCTTCCTGGTCGGTGTGCTGGTCGGCGTGGATGATGTTGCCCTCGTTCTTGTAGAGGAACTCGGAGACGGCCGCGACCAGCCCCTTCTGGTCGGGGCAGGAGAGCAGCAGCACCGCGGTAACGCCGTTAGCGGCCATGCCGATGAGTGTAGTGAATTGGGGCGGCGCGAGCTAGTCCGCCCAGCGGACGAAGTAGACGATGTCAGCGGCGGCGCGCTCCGCAGCGAGAAACGCATCGCAATCGTATCCAGTTATTCCGGTAAGATCGCGGTCGAACGGCGATTCTGGTACGCCGTCGCAGAATAGCTCGCCGAGGTTGTTGAAACCGCGCCGCATGCGGAGACTTTCGACAATCGCCCCATCCGCCGCCCAATCGCGAAGCGGATAGCCGTACGAAACAAGCGTCTCCTCGTACTCGGCGAGCTCACCAGGATTCCAGTTGCGATCCTCGCGGTACACGTCGGCCTCGTTTTCTCGCAGCGACTGCTCGACCTCGGCGCGACTGGCGAGCGTACCTTCGCGCAGCACCGCCTGGCGAAATAGCGCCTCCTCGATGACCAGCTCCAGCGGATCGGCCCTGTCGAATTGCTCGAAAAGCGGCGCGAACTCGTCATCTGCGCGCGATACGACATTCTCGAGTGTGAGGCGATCCGCTACAAGCTGAACCTGTCGCGCCATCAGGTCGTCGCCAGTCAGCTTTTCGCCGTTTACGGTCGCGACAACGTCAGGGTAGTCGTGTAGCACAGGCGGCACCACATCGCCGAAGACGCGGAGCACGTGCGCTTCCGGATCGAAATTCAGGCGCGTGATCGGCGTCCGGCCGTCCGCACCTATAGTGATAATGAGACCAGCGGCGGCCGTGACGAGTAGGAAAAGTACAATCAGCGCGGGTAGATAGCGTTTCGACATCGCCACACCTCACTCGCTACTATTCTACACGTTGCGGCAGGTCTGCCAGCTACACCCGCCCGATGAATAGCCCGCCGTGCCTCGTCACGTTCAGCGCGCCGTCACGGGCAAGCCACTCCTCAGCCAGCCGCACGAGTTGCGTTCTCACGCGCTCCATCTGGTCGCCGAGCAACGTCTTCGCCCAGCCGCCCTCCCAGAACGCCACGAGCGTTGCCACGTCCGGCAGCTTCAACTCGCCCCGCCACTCGCGCAGCTCGACTTCCCTGAAGTGTCGTTCCACGTAAGGCCGCCCGGTCTCGAGGTTGAACCGCTCTGTCACGTCGACACGTTCCCTCGGGCCAAGCGCCGCCTCCACGGCGCTATGATACAGCTCGTCCAGCTCGATCTGGTTGTCCGGGGCCACCGTAGCGGCGACGAGCCTGCCGCCTGGCCGCAAGGTGCGCTTGATCTCTTCCAGCGTCGCGTCGATGTCTGTCATGAAGTAGAGCGTCCAGCACGTCGCGACCGAGTCGAACGTCGCGTCCGCGAACGGCAGTCGCTCCATGTCGCCCTGCACGATCGTGGCCTGCGCCCCCAGCAGCTCGCGCACGTGCGCCGCCATCCCCGGCGACTGGTCCAGCCCCACCAGCGACGCCTCCGGAAACTCCTTTGCCAGCGCCTCCAGCAGCCAGCCCAGGCCGAACCCGAGCTCGCAGATGCGCGCGTTGGCCCGTTCCGGACGGATCGCGTCGACCAACGTCTCCGTGGTCGCGTCGACATCCGTAGCGTACTGTCCGATGATGTCCGCGGCGGTGAGGCAGGCGTCCGCCGTTACGAAGCGACGCTGCGCTGCGATCCTAGGGTCTTGTGTCGTCATCGCCCTACTTCGGCTGCGCGATCTCCAGGAACTGCCGGAGCATGCGCGCGGTGGCGCCCCAGATCAGGTGCTCGCCGTAGCTGTACGAGGGCGAGCGGACGGGGTTGCCCCGCCATTCCAGCTCCTGCACGTTCATCGTCGACGGCTCCAGCAGGTGCGGCAGCGGCACTTCGAGCAGCTCGGCCACCTCGTAGCCGCTGGGCGCGAACGGATACGGCGCGGGCGCGGTCACCCGCCCGACGAAGGGCGTGACGACGAAGTTGCTGATGGTGATCATGTCGTCGAGCTGGCCCAAGACCTCGACGTCTTCCTGTACTAAGCCGATCTCCTCTTCCGTCTCCCGTAGCGCTGTCATCCGCAGATCGATGTCGCCGGGGTCCTCTGCGCCGCCGGGGAACGATATCTGGCCCTTGTGGTGGAGCACCAGCTCCGAGCGTACTTGGAAGATGATGTGCTGCACGCCGCCCTTCTCGTAGAGGACGATCAGCACCGCCGCGCGTTCGAGGGCGTCCCTATGGATACGCTTCGGTTCGTAAGCGGCGAGCGCCGTGCGAATCTGGTCGAGCATATCGCTACGAGTGTAGCGCAGGGTGGCTATACCAGGGCTAAGGTCGTTCGACGAACCTGTCGAGTGCTCCGACAACGCCTTCAGCGCAAGCGATCATGTTGTCGAGCGCATCTAGGACCCAGACGCCAGGCAAAGGCGTATCGTCATCGAAAGCCACGGTGAATGAGAATCTCCGATTCATGTTAAGGGACACCGTCGACTGAATCGCAGCGGGAACGCTGACTTCGAGTGTCGCGAGCACTGTGCCGCTCTCTACTAATCCGACCGGCTCAACATCCAACGAATGAACTGTTACCGCCGGATCTATGCGTGTGATGTCCCAGCCGACCTCTGCAGTTGAATCAGCAGCCACATGGATACTTCGGTGCTTGTCGACGTTGGACATTTCACGAAGCGTCCAAAGAGGCTCATGCGAAACCTTCTTCCCGCTGTACGGCTGAAGTGCTTCGATTATTGCCCTGGCAGATAGCGGAAGTCCCCGTATCTGCTTCTGTCTGTACTCACTTGCAAACGAGCTGGGCTTATCGCAGATAGGGAACTCGGTGGTTCGGTCGTCTCGGAATTCATCAGGATTCCTACTGAAACTGATGGCATAAACTATATGGTCGAGGGCGGATCGGAGATTGTGGATCACATCTCCGATAAGGAT
>JADFKB010000139.1 GCA_022565155.1 Chloroflexota bacterium
CGCGCCGCGGGCGGCACGCGCATCTTCTCTAACGCGGCTGCGTCCGTTGGCGTCAGTCTGGCCGCAGGCGGCAACTCCTGGGCCGTCATCAGCGATCGCAACGTCAAGGCGAACTTCGACGCGGTGGACGGGCGGGACGTGCTGGACCAGCTCGCCTCGATCCCGATCGAGACGTGGAACCTGAAGAGCCAGGACGAGTCGATCCGCCACATCGGCCCGATGGCGCAGGACTTCTACGCCGCTTTCGACGTGGGCGAGAACAACACGCACATCACGACGTCGGACGCCGATGGTGTGGCGCTGGCCGCCATCCAGGGCCTCTACGAACTGGCCCAGGAGCAGGAGAGCCAGATCGCCGCGCTGAAGGGCGAAGGCGTCGCGCCTGCGGAAGCCGCCAGCGCCAAGCTGGCCCTGACCGGCGGCGAAGGATCGAACGGCCTGGTCTACGGCCTCCTGCTGGCGCTGCTGCTGGCGCTGCCCGCCGCAGTCGTCGCGGGCGTCTTGGGGAGGAGGGCGTTCGCCCAGGCAAGGTCAGCGCGGTGAGCAGGACGGCGTCATCAACCTGCTTACGGACATCTTGGGGGTGATCGGCCAGTACACGCTGACAGGTTGCACATAGAGGACGCGGGTGGCGATACTGCAGAAAATTGTCGGGCGTCCTATTGCTCATTCGGAGCGGGGCTATCTGGGGTCTGGTTTGTCGCTGGACGCGTTCTCGTCGCGTGCCCGTTCATCGTCGCCTACGCCGCGAGCTTCGCCTTCGATAGCCAGCGGGGCTGGAACTGCTCTATGGGCGGCATCAAGTGGTACTCGCTCTACTTCGGCAGACACGCGCATCGTTACACGACGGCGCCGTGACGATTGGCGTTACGAAGTCCCTGACGTTTGGCGTCACGCGCACGTCGTTCGCAGCGCGACGGGACGCGTAAGCGTATACGCCTCCGGGGCGGCGGCCAGTGCTCTCGTTACGCAAGCCTCCGTCTCTTGACATCCTTCGCTGGGCTGCTACACTAGCCCTTACGAGACTGGTGGCCAGTGGCGAGCCGGGCGGTAAGTGGGGAAGAAGACGCGGGGCTCACCACCGGTCGCACCTAATCGTGTCGAATCGCCGGCTACTCCCACCAGATCACCTCGAAGAGCCGGTGGCGGGGCGTAGGCGGCGCAGCGAAGTTCTAGCCTCGAACTTCGAACATCACGAACACGGTCGTTGACAACCTCGCCTATCGGTGGTAGATTGGTCTCGCTTCCCGCTGGAAGCGCAGCATGCGCCTAGGCAGAGGAGGTAGGGCATGCGAAGCCGACGAACTCTATCTACTACTCGGCATCGTCTTGCGGTGGTCGCCCTCGTGTTGGCTGCGTTCATCGGGATCGCGCTACTGGCATTCACCGCCGGCGGCAACACCACAGACCGCGCCGAGGCAGCCACGGGCGGCCCGGAAATGGCGCTGAACGTGAAGAACGGCGCCTGCGACGACCCTGTCCGACCGACCACGTGCGACATCCCGTCAAGCAGCACGTTCACCCTCTCCATCGATGCGCTCGGTATCCCCGCGGGCGGCTACGTAGCGGTGTACGCCTACCTCGATTTCGGCAGCAAGCTATCGTACAACCCGGCAACGAACATAGCAGACGAGATCGTCTGGCCGGCCGCGGATCCCGCAAGATCATTCAGTAGCGCGGCAGGTTCAGAGATCGGAATCGCTGGATTAATGGGCTTTACTCTCCTTATATTTCCCCCGCTCACAAGCACCTATGTCGGCACCCTGTTCGAGTTCCAGATGGCCTGCCCCAACGCTGGGTCCTCACAGACTACGGTCGACCTGCTCGCTTTCGACCCTGAAGGCGTCCACGGCGGCACATGGTTCCTCGAGCCGGACACAACAATTCCGCAAATAATACTGGGTGTGCCGAAGCTTGGGTCCCTGAATATCAACTGTGTCGTTCCGCCCAAGCTCCCTTATCCAGGCGACACCGACGGCGACGGCTGCCCCGACGAGCGCGAGAGCCGGCCTAAGGCCGAACTCGCCAACGGCGGGGGCCGTGACTTCCTGAACCCCTGGGACTGGTACGACACGAACGGTGACGGTGTCATCGACCTAATGAACGACGTCCTCGGCGTGATCCAGCACTTCTCGCCGCAGGGCGGCCCGCCGTACGATATTGCATTCGACCGCGGGCCGGCCCCGCCCGGGGCCAATCCTGGGAATATGACCGCGCCGGACGGCGTGATCGATCTGCTGACCGACATCCTCGGCGTGATCCGGCAACACGGCCACGACTGCACGTAGGCGCGCGAAGCGCGCAGAACCAAGAAGCGCCCGGCAATGCCGGGCGCTTCTTATCATGTTGAATTGGCGGCTACTCCCACCAGACCACCTCGAAGATACCGGCGTGGCGTAGGCGGCGCAGCGAAGTTCTAGCCTCGAACTCCGAACATCGCGGACACGGCCGTTGACAACCTCGCCCAGCGGTGGTAGATTAGCCTAGCTTCCTGGCGGAAGCGCTGCATGCGCCTGGGCAGAGGAGGTAGGGCATGCGAGGTCGACGAACTCTATCTACCGCCCAGCGTCGTCTAGCGGTGGTCGCCCTCCTGCTGGCTGCGTTCATCGGGATCGCGCTACTGGCATTCACCGCCGGTGGCAACACCACAGACCGAGCCGAGGCAGCCACGGGCGGGCCGGAGATGGCGCTCACCATCGAGTCCACCGGCTCCTGCGACGACCCAATCGCTCCCACGGTTTGCAACATCTTGCCCGGTGACACGTTTCTCGCCAAGATCGCTGCCGTCACAATCCCCGCCTCCGGCTACATCGTAATGCAGGCAGCACTCGACTTCGGCAACTACGACGCAACAGCGAGTGAGGACGGTGCGGGCCCCAACACCTGCAGCGACACCATCGACAACGGGCCGGACGGCGACGCCGACCGCGACGACCCAGACTGCGTGACGGTCGCGCTCACGTACATACCGGCAGCTTCGGCCGCCGACGAGGTCGTCTGGCCAGACGGGCATCCTGACACAGCGATTACGATCGTCTTCGGCCCAGGTCTCGTCGCCAGCGGCGCGTTGTCGGGGCAGGGTGGGGGGCTGCCAACAAGCTTCCACGTCGGACCGCTGGTGGAGTGGACGTTCCTATGTTCGCCGACTCCGACTACAACCGTCGTCTCGTTGTTGCCGTTTGGTGGCCCGATCGCCGGTAACGACGGCAGCGCATTTGCGGCTGCCGGCGGCGGGGGGGTCGTCGCTGCTAAGGGCAACTCAGTCACTATCAACTGCATCGACCCACCGCCGCATCCCATCGACACCGACGGTGACGGCTGTTCCGACGAGCGAGAGGCCGGCTCCGATCCGCAGTTTGGCGGCCAACGCAGCTATCTCTACCCTTGGGACTTCTACGACGTTACCGGCGACGGAAAGATCGATCTGCTGTTCGACATCCTCGGAGTATTTCTGCACTACTCACCGACAGGGATGCCACCGTACGATGCCAACTACGACCGCGGTCCGATCATCCCTGGCGCGGGTCCATTCACCCACGGTCCGCCGGACGGCGTCATCGACATCTTGAACGACGCACTCGGCGTGATCCGACAACACACCGGCGGCGCCACAGGCGCCGGCTGTAGCTAGACGTTCTACGTAGTTCGGACAACACAGGAGCGCCCGACGATGCCGGGCGCTCCTTATCATGTCGAGTAGACGGCTACTCCCACCAGACCACCTCGAAGAGCCGGCGTGGCGTAGGGCCTGTTCCGCCCTAGGGGGCAAGGTCACATCCAGACTCGTAGAGGTCTGCTAGACTTCAGCGCAATGCTGGATGCCAGCCCCGTGATCCGGGCGATCATCGCGATCCTCTTCGTCTTTTGGATCACCGTGTTCGTGCTGGCGCTATTCGATGCCTCGCCTATCTAGTTGCGCCTGACCTCTTCATCTGTCGAATCGCCGGCTACTCCCACCAGACCACCTCGAAGAGCCGGTGGCGGGGAGCGATGCCGCGCAGCCGCCGGCGGCCGGCGAAGTTCTACCCTCGAACACCGAACATCGCGAACACGGCCGTTGACAACCTCGCCTATCGGTGGTAGATTAGGCTGGCTTCCTGGCGGAAGTGCGGCATGCGCCTAGACAGAGGAGGTGGAGCATGCGAAATCGACGAACTCTATCTACCGCCCGGCGTCATCTACCGGTGGTTGCTCTCGTGTTGGCTGCGTTCATCGGGATCGCGCTACTGGCGTTCGCCGCCGGCGGCAACACCACAGACCGAGCTGAGGCCGCGACGACCGGCGCGGCGATGAGCATGTCCGTGGCCGCTGGCCAAGCTACCCTGTGCCCTAGCACTAAGGTCAATGGCGAAATCTGCATCGGCTTTGGCGCGAAGTTCGACGTCATCGTCAACGCGGACGCCATCCCGACGGGGGGCTACTTCGCTGTCCAGGCCTGGATACAGTATGGCGCCACCGGCCTGGTTACCAAAGGTTTCACTATGTTGTGGCCTGATGGCGACCCCAATTTAGTAGTGTCTAACGATACCGGAACCGGCATCGCCGTTGGCGCTCTGACCGACCTAATCAACCCACCACTGAGCTTCTACAAGGGCGCTGTCTTCAGCGTCTCCTTCACATGCACGACCGCAGCAAGCCAGCACAAGCTAGTGTTGGAGACGTTGGGCGGGCCTAACGCGGGATCCTCTGGCTCTGGCTTCGGCGACGGCACTACCGTCACGCTGGCGATGGTGGACACGGTCATATTGCTCCAAGGGCTCGCTGAAAACGACGACATCCCGTTGGAGTGCGAAGGCGCCACGGGTACCGGCTCCAATGTCACCGCCTTTGGGAACACCGGGCACGATATGACCCTGACGATCATGGACGGCGGAACGATCTCTCTGGCGCTATTGCAGCCCGACACGCTGGGTGCATGCAGCTCCACCATGACGCCCCAATAGTCCGAACTCACTCAGCGCCGAGCGTGCTCCGTTCGACGGCACGCTCGGCGCTCTCCAAACGTGTGAGTTTCGCCCGCGCACCCGGTAATTCCGCGGAAATTCCCGGGCGGATCTTCCGTCGGCGGCCGTTCCCGTATGTGTCTTGTCTGGCGGAACTTGCGCGCGAATCGGCCCATTCAACCTCCCGTGTCGACCCTCATCTTCCGATCCCTCGTTTTTTTCTCTGCTTTTATGCTTTTACTTTGCAACGAGTTATGGTAATTTCTGGCGTGTTGAATGTTGTACAGGAACGCGCCTTGTTAGCGATTGGGCCACGAAGGGGCGAGTTATCAATAATCGGTCGTAGTGGCCTGGGAAAAAATTTTTTATGGTGGTGTTGAATTTTCAAGAAACGCCGCTATGATGTTAAGTGGGCGGAGTATCGCCACGGTTTCGTAGTGAGGCACGCTGCCGCGTGGTTTGAGCGTCGGGCGGGCCTCGACAAGTAAATTCGTCTTCCACTCGCTGCGGCACCCTTTGACCGCGCCAATACTTTCGGGGTGCCGCACGCCTTTTTTACACACGACGATCGCAACCGTTATTCAGTAGCTGGAGGCCGACTTACGCAGGTGGACATAAGGCCTCGCGTCCGCGTCGGCTTCGCCCGCGACGGCATGGGCCAGAT
>JADFKB010000140.1 GCA_022565155.1 Chloroflexota bacterium
AGCAGGAAGAGACGTTCATGGGCGCCCGCGCGCGCTACTTCCCGGTGCAGCGCATCGGCGAGGCGTGGGAGCTGGGCCCGCTCGCCGTCTATCTCGCTTCCGACGCCTCCAGCTACGTCACCGGCCAAGGGTTTATCATCGACGGCGGCGGTCTGGCGGGCGGCACGGCACCTGTCGGCTTTGCGCCGGAGGTCAGCACATGACCGTCGCAAATTGGCCGGACGCTAAGCGTAGCCTGGACGCCTACGACCTATCGGGCAAGCAGGCGCTGGTGCTGGGCGCAGCCTCCGGCGCTGGTCGCGCCATCGCGCTTGCCCTGGCCGAAGCGGGCGCGGACATCGCCGTCTGCGCCGCGACGACCGACGCTGACGAAGCGTTTGCGTTGCGCAAGACGGCGCGCGAGGTGCGCGAGCTGGGCCGCACCGCAATCGAGCGGGCGACCGACGCGTCGTCCGGCCAGGGCGCGCAGGTAATGGTGCGGCAGGTCGCGAAGGAGCTGGGGCGCATCGATGTGCTGGTGAACGCGCCCAACCTGTTCCTCGGCAAGCCGGCGACGAAGACGAGCGACGCCGAGTGGGCGAAGGTCATCGGCGGCAACCTCAGCGCGACCTTCTTCGCCTGCCGGGCGGCGGGCAAAGAGATGCTGAAGAACGAGCCGTCGGCGCGGGCGCGGGGACGGATCATTAACGTCGCGTCGGTCCTGGGCGAACGCGGCCTGGCCAACGCCGCGGCGTACTGCGCCGCGCAGGGCGGCATTCTCAACCTGACGCGCGCGCTGGCGCAGGAGTGGGCGGCGCAGGGGATCACCGTCAACACCATCGCCCAGGGCTGGATGGAGGACTCGCCCGCGCTGGATGACATCACTCCGGAAGCGAACCAGACCGTCCGCTTCATCCCGATGAAGCGCGCGGGCCGTTCGGATGAGATCGCGCCGCTGGCCGTCTACCTCGCCTCGGACGCCGCCGGCTACGTCACCGGCCAGACGCTCTTCGTCGACGGCGGGCTGACGGTGCACCTGTAGGGACGGGGTACAAATGCAGATGGTAGTCAGCGGGGCAGGAGCCAGGCGATGGGGCTGACGTTCCTCGGCAGCGACGCGGCGCCGCTTCGCAAGGCGTTCAATCGCGACGCCGGCGAGACGCGAATACTGCTGCTCACCTCGCCGACGTGAGAGATGTGCCGGCAGGGGGCCTCTGCCATCCAGACATCGGTGCTCGACGAGATCGACGATCCAGCGCTGCGCGCCTACGTCGCCTGGGTGCCGATTCTGCCGGACGATAACGAGCCGGCGGCGCGTGAGAGCTGCGGGTTGATACCCGACGCAAGGGCGACGCACTTTTGGGACGAGCAGCGGGTGCTGCCGGATACGTTCGCGTCCGTCCTCGGCCTGCCGGAAGGCTGGCCGGCGTGGGACGTCTACCTGGCCTATCCGCCCGGCGTCACGTGGCCAGACAGCATACAGAAGGCGCCGCCCGCCCCGGCCTTCTGGCACCATCAGCTCGGCGACCTGGAGCTTGCGCCGAAGCTGGACGCCCCGGCGTTTGCCGTGGGAGTGAAGGCGATACTAGACGAATAGTCAGGCGTCGGCCCAACCAGCCAAAGGCGGGTCCGCCACGAGAAATAGTCAGGGGGATGGAATGACAGACCTTACTAACGAGACGTTCGACGGCACGTGGCCCTACCAGCCGCGCTTTTTCGAGCACGAGGGAGTGCGCCTGCACTACGTCGATGAGGGCGAGGGCGAGCCGATCGTTATGCTCCACGGCAACCCGACGTGGGGCTACCTCTACCGCAACTTCATCCCATCGCTTTCGGAGAGCAACCGATGCGTCGTGCCTGACCACATGGGCTTCGGCAAGTCCGATAAGCCGCTCGACCAGCCGTATACGCTGGCGCGCCACATCGAAAACTTCAGCGCGCTGATGCTCGACCTCGACCTGCAAGACGTGACGCTGGTGATGCAGGACTGGGGCGGGCCGATCGGACTCGGCTTCGGCGTTGAGCATCCGGAGCGGATCAAGCGGCTGGTGATCCTGAACACCTGGGCCTTCCGCATCCCGGAAGGCTCGCCGCTCGCCCCGCTGCTGGAGCTGTTCCGCCAGCCGCACGTCGGCGAGGCGATGGTGCAGGGGCTCAACCTCTTCGTCGAGGGCTTTCTGCCTGCCGGCATCTACCACAAGGAGCGGCTGGAAGAGTTCATGCCAGCCTACCGCGCGCCGTTTCCCGACTGGAACTCGCGCATCGGCACGCTCGCCTTCCCGCGCGACATCCCGGTCGGCGACGAGCATCCTTCGACGGCGACGATGGGCCATATCCAGGACAACCTCGGCAAGCTCAACGTGCCGACGACGATCATCTGGGCGCTGAAGGACCCGGCGATCCCGCCGCCGCTAATCGATGCCTGGAAGGGCGTCTACCCGCACGCAGAGGAGCACCGCATCGAGACGGCCAGCCACTTCCTCCAGGAGGACGAGCCGGAGCAGATTGTTGAACTGATCCAGGACTTCCTGAAGCGAAACCCTTGAGCAACGTTGATCTGCGTGGCAAACGCGTCTTCGTCGTCGGCGGCGAGACGGCGTTGGGACGGGCGGTCGTGATCGGGCTGGCGGAAGCCGGCGCCGACGTGGCGATCGTCAGCCTCAGCCCCGATACCAAAGCCGAGTTCGCGATCAACTCCGCGCTGAACGAGCTGTGGGCGCTGCAACGCAAGGGCCTCGCGCTCGCCATCGACGCTACGGACGCGGAGCAGGTGCGTGACGCCGTGGAACGAGCCGATCGGGAGCTGGGCCGGCTCGACCTGGCGGCCGTGGTTGCGGGAGTGGGGACAGTCGCGGTCGATGCGCTGGAGATGGCGATGGCGGAACGAAGCGTTGTCGCGCTGTCGCCGGAGGTGGATGCGGGCGAGGCGCTGGAGGAGGTCAGCAGGCGCCTACTAGCGTAGCCCGCGATAAGGCACGGCCCGCGCTATAATCAGGCGGCAGGCTACCGGCCGAAGTCTGGTCAGCCACGAGAAATAGTCAAGCGTCAGCCCACCAGCCAAAGGCTGGCCCGCCACGAGAAACGAGGAGGCTAAGGATGGCCGAAGAGATCTCCGCAGAGTTTCCGTTCGAGTCGAAGTTCGTTGAGGTTCACGGCTCCAAGATCCACTACGTGGAGCAAGGCACCGGCGATCCGGTGCTGTTTCTGCACGGCAACCCGACGTCGTCGTACCTGTGGCGGAACATCATTCCGTACGGGGCGCAGTTCGGGCGGGCGATCGCGATGGACTTGATCGGCATGGGGAAGTCGGACAAGCCGGACCTCGGATACGGCTACTTTGATCACTACAAGTACGTCGAGGGCTTCATCGAGCAGATGGGCCTGCAAAACATCACGTTCGTCATCCACGACTGGGGCTCGGCACTAGGGTTTCACTACGCGATGGCCCACGAAGCCAACGTGCGGGCGATCGCCTTCATGGAGGCGATCCTCTGGCCGTTCTCCTGGGCCGAGTTCCCCAAGGACTTTAAGATGGGCTTTCGGTTTTTTCGGACGCCGGGGATCGGTTGGCTGATGAACTCGGTGATGAATGCGTTCATCAAACAGGTGATGCCGCAGGCGATCGTCCGTACGCTGACGGACGAGGAGAAGGAGCGCTATCGCGAGCCGTTTCCGACGATAGGCAGTCGCAAGCCCGTCACGCGCTGGCCGAAGGAGATACCGATCGACGGCAAACCGGCGGACGTACACGAAGCGTTAGCAACGAACTACGAGAAGCTGCAACAATCCGAGCTGCCGAAGCTGTTATTCACCGCCACGCCGGGCGGCATCATCGACGAAGCGGCGGCGAAGCGAGCGAAACGGCAACTGAAGAACCTGACCATTGTCGATATCGGACCGGGTATCCACTACCTACAGGAAGACAACCCCCACCTGATCGGTTCTGAGCTGGTCAAGTGGCACGGAAGTCTGTAGTTATCTCCTCGCCGCCCTCTGCGGCAGAGCGGTAGACGGCGTCCACCAACTCGTGGGCGTGCAGGCCGACGTCGAAGCCGGGGAACGGGTCGCGCTCCTCCGCCAGCGCGCGCAGGAAGAAGTAGTCGGCCAGCGAGTACTTGCTGAGCGCCGAGTCGAAGACATCGCTTTCCAAGCCGACGATCTCCAGGTAGCGGCGGCGCACCTCATCCTCCGGCACTTCGACAGCCTCCGGCGTGGCGCCGGTCTGGTAGCGAATCGTGCCGAAGAAGTCGTCCTGGACGGTGAAGTAGCCGTTCTCGAAGAACAGCTCCAGCAGGCGGCCGGACGGCCTGTCCAGCACGTTGTGCCAGATCGAGACGAGCTGGCCGGCGCCGCCGTTGGCGAAGCGCAGCGAGACCGACGCGAGATCCTCGACGCCCTCATGGCCGGCGAAGTTGCGTGTCTCCGCCCGTAGGCTCTCGATATCGCCTGCCAGCCAGGCGAGCAGGTCGAGGTCGTGGATGCTGTGCTCGATCAGCGTGCCGCCGCCCGTCACCGCGATGTCCTTGCGCCAGTCGCTGATGTAGTGGCCCTGGATGGGGAAGAACTGGTCGTCCCTCAAGAGCGCAGTCATGAGCCGGCCGAGGCTCGGATCGCTGATCAGCTCTTTGAGCACGGTGAAGATGGGCGAGTGGCGCAGGATCAGCCCAACCTGGTGCCGCACTCCGGCGCTGCGGACGGCGTCGTACATCTCCTGGGCGTCCGCCAGGTTGCGCGCCAGCGGCTTCTCGCAAAAGATGTGCTTGCCCGCCGCCGCCGCCTTCAGCGCCAGCGGCTTGTGTTCGGCTGTCGGCGTGCAGATGTAGATCGTGTCGATTGTTGGCGAGGCGATCAGCTCGTCGGGGTCGGTCGTGTGCCAGCCGATGCCTGCGATGCGCGCGAACGATTCGGCGCGCTCCGGGACGTGGTCGCAGACGGCGACGTAGTCGGCGTCCGCCAGGCCGAGGCGGATCAGGCCGTGGACGCCGCGCGCGTGGAAGCGCCCGATGAACCCGGCGCCGATGATGCCGATCTGCGGACGCATAACATAGCCTCTCCCTTAGTATCGGCTACTGCGCCCAGGGCAGCGAGCGGGGTAGGAACGTCGGGCGGACATCGCCGTCGGCCAGGATGGTGAGCACCTCCAGCCGATTGAAGAGTGACGCATCGACCGCCTTCACGGTTGCGCCCGCAGTCTCCAGCTCGCCGTACTCGTAGCTGCCGATCAGCCCGACCGCGCGCAGCTCCACATCGAGGTCGTTCAGCGCCTCGTTCGCCTCGCGCAGCCGGCTGCGCACGATGCGGCGGACGAGGATGCCCTCGCCCGCATCGACAGCGGGCGGCGCGCCGATCAGGGCGAAGCCGGACTCCGGATCGGAGAGCTGCTGCAACGTCCACGCCTCGTCGATCTCGATGTCGACGCCCTGGCCCAGTTCGATGCTGTGGGAGAGTCGCCCAATGTCGTCCCAGAGCCGCTCGCGCGCGTCGCCCTCGCGCGTCAGCCGGTGCAGGGCGGCGCTGTTGACGTGATACGTGCCGTTCACCTTCTCGGTGATGCGCGTCCACCAGCGGCTGAGGCCGCCGACGACGGAGGCGTAGCCGCCCTCTTCGC
>JADFKB010000141.1 GCA_022565155.1 Chloroflexota bacterium
CGCCAAACAGCGCGCCGATCGCTAACGAGCAGCCCCCGGAGATCGCCATCGCGGCTACGGTTGTCTTACTGCGGCCCCAGCGATCGCCGAGGATGCCTCCCAGCCAGCACCCTAACGCGCCGACGCCGATGACGACGAAGGTGCCTATCGCCGCGGCGCGTTCGACGTCCATGAACCCAGCGTCGAGCAGGCTATCGGTGAGGAATGCAAGAAACCATGCCCACATTGCGTAGAGCTCCCACATGTGGCCGAAGTAGCCAATCGAGGCGAGGCGTACCGCTCTGTTTCGGAAGACCTGTCCCAACTGCGCGGGGTCGAAGGCTGCCGCTGGAAACGGAAACGGCCCTTCGCGGACGAACGCGCGAACGAGGAAGGCGCCCGCGAGCGTGAGGGCTGATGTGGAAAGGATCACCTGCCCGGCGGAGAGGCCGCCGATGCCATTCACGAGGTGCGGGGCAGCCGAGCCGAGCGTGAGCCCGCCGACCATGACGCCTAACGCTACGCCGCGACTGGTGCGATACCAGGTCGACATGATCTTCAGGGCGACGGGATATACGCCTGCAAGAAACGCGCCTGTTAGAAACCGAAGTGGGATGGCGATCTCCGGGCCCTGCGATAAGACGACGCCAGCGTTGGCGATCGCCGCGCCCAGCGCGGAGAGAAGCAGGATCCGGCGAGCCGGGTAGACGTCCGCTAGGTTGAACAGCGCGGATAGGAGCGCCCCAGCGACGAACCCGATCTGGACAGCGATGGTGAGCAGGGCTACCTCAAGGCTGGTCAGACCCCATTGCTCTCGCAGCTGAGGGATGACGGCAGACGCAGAGAACCAGGTCGTCATCGTAAGGACGATGACAGCCGCCATGGTGAGAAGAGCGGTACCCTGGCCGGGTACTACGGGCCCTTGATCGTGGCTGGTCGTGTCGTGGCCGTTGCGTTCCATTGGCGTGCAGTCCGCTGCTGTTCAACGTGCGAGTTCGCCGAGATCCCTCGGCTCTTCAAAAGTCTAGCCGGTTACAATGGCTGCGGCGATACATTCAACTCACCTGCGAATGCAAGGAGCTTGCTCATGGACGTATCTGTTGGCCAGAAGGCGACGAGAGAGATGACGGTGACCGAGGAGATGGTAGCGGCGTACGCGGAGCTGACGGGCGACCGAAATCCGCTGCACTTTGACGCGGAGTTTGCGGCCGGTACTCGCTTTAAACGCCTGATCGCCCAGGGCGGCATTACGACGGGCCTGCTGCACGCGCTCGTAGCGATGGATATGCCGGGGGCTGGAAGCGTCTTTCTCAATCAGAGCTGGAACTTCCCGAAGCCTGTCTATATCGGCGATACGATCCGGGCGGAAGCGACTGTCCGGACGGTTCACGACCGGCGCGGCATCGTGAAGCTCGACATCGTGATCGAGAACCAGGACGGCGATGCTGTTCTGAGCGGCGAGGCAACGGTGATGCAGGTGGAGCCGGGCGCGTAGGCGGGGGACTGCCGACATTAGGGGTTCGGCTGCCAGCGGTACGTGCGAGGTGGCGGGAAGGCTAAAGCCTTCCCCTACGCTGGTCCTTCGACAAGCCCGCCTGCGGTGGGCAAGCTCAGAATGACCAGCCCTGTTGAATCATGAACCATTCGAGGTTGTTGCACTGAACATCAAAATGCTCGCAGATGTTCGGGATTTTGGCTGCGTTCTCGCGATAGCTCTCCTCTGTTATCACGACCGCATCGTGAACCATTGCATTGGCCACGATAAATGGGTCGGCGACCGGAGACCCTCTCATCATGGCTTTAGCGCTAATGACAGATTGAAAGTGTGGAATGGCTAGGATTTCCTGTACCGCTACTGTTTCATTGTCGTCGGGTACGGCGAAGATCGACCTGTGGCTTTCGGCCCACGTCTGTAAGAACTCCGCACGACTGCTGCTTTTGAGCTCGTTGAGTACTTCCCTGACTGATGTCAGAGTACCGTTGACGGCTACCGAGTCGAGTTCAGTCCAGAGGCTAGGAAATGCCTGAGGGTAGTAGCTCGCCAGTACACTGAACGAACTCGTATCCACAACAAATCTCAAGATGCTGGGCTGCCTAATGCTAATTCCTCGAACCTAGGTATGTATTTAGTCTTCACACCCAGGTAATCCCCAACTTGGTCAGTGGTGATCCGGCCCTGGTAGTGACGCTGGAACACAAGTTTGAGGTACGCATTTCCAAGATAGGCTGCCTTGGTGTAGTAGTAGTTGCCACCACCTCCGGTCCGTGCAGCAGCCTCAGCCTCTTCCGCCCACTGCTTCGACTTCTCTTCATAATGGCTTTGCTCGACGAGACCCAGGTCGAGCAGCCGTCGTAGCACCGCTTCTCTACTTACGGCATAACGGCTCGCTAGGAACTGCACGCGATTGTCACTAAAGTCGTTTGACGTTCCTAACTGAGCAGAGAAGTCATCAGATGGAATGAGGATTTCTGCGGCCAGGCTATTGCAGAACTGCTCTATGCGACGCCCAGCCGCAGGTAAGCTTGAGATGTACGACTGATCGAGCTTCGTAATTGAGTTCATGCTCAAGAGGATGTGTGACAGCTCATGGAATAGGCTGAAGACTTGTCGCGTCTTGGCTGTGCCGTTGTTGAGGTAGATCACGGGAAATTGCGGATCAGTCAAGCAGAACGCAGATATGCCTTTCTGCTTGAAAGTGTTCTTGAACACAAAAACACCTGCGTCCTCAACCGCGGAACGCCACCGCTTTAGAGCCAAGTCGGAGGAATCCCATCCAATTTGGTCTGACCGGGAAACCTGTAGGTATGCGCGTATTGCTACAGCGGACTGTGCGACGTCCGAGTCGGTGGAAACTCTCATGTCCTGGAAAATCTTTCGCTCAGACTGATTTTCGCCCTCATTTAGTTCTTCGAGCGAAATCTGATACGCGCGCCCCAGACGAACATGGTATCGCGTATCTGGAGCGAGAGCCTCGATCTCCTTACCAGGGAGCGTGCGGAAGTCCTGCTCCAGGCTTGTTTCTTTTGGCGGATTGGGAAGAAAGAAGGCCGCCAGCGGGCGCTTGTAGTGCCTGTATGCTAGCTCCTCTAATTGGGCGTAGGTGGGGCCCATTTCGTCTGCGTCGTCTTCCCAGGCGGCGATTGCCCCGGGCTCCCTTTTCATGAGCTTCGCCACGTCGTCTATCGAGAAGCCCTGCGCCTCGCGTGCCCAACGAAGAACTGTGCCTCGGACGCCTTGAACCGGTCTCGTCATTAGATTAGCCCCTCAGCGAGAGCACGGGGGTGTCGGGCGATCTAGTAGATGGTCTCACTGATCGCCTACTTGCCGCCGGTGACGCCGCCGGAGCGGATGAGCAGGTCTTCCAGGTGGGCCTGCCACTCCATCGCCTCTTTGCGGCGTTCCGGTGTGGAGGCCAGCTCTTCATAGATCGCCTGGCCCCACTTCAGGTGCTCTTCCTCCTCCATCAGGATGTGGCGGAGCAGCCGCACCGTCGGGGCGTCGGCGACCTGGTCGGTGACGGTGAGGTGGTGGCGATAGTAGACGATCAGGTGGGTCTTGAAGACGCGGTAGAGGCCGGTGACGCGGAGCAGCTCATCGTCCTGGAGCTGCATCGTCTCGCAGAGCTTGAGGAACTCCTCGTTCGGCGGCTCGGCCTTGGTCGAGGAGCGCAGCGTCGGCGGCGCGGAGAGGTCGGCGCCCTCGGTGACGCGCAGCTCAGGGAGCCGCTGTCCGAGCCAGAAGGAGTGGATCGAGTCGTGGTAGCAGTGTTCGCCCATGGCGAACTTGATCTTGATCGTGGGGCAGGTCGAGGCCCAGGCGCCCTCCGTCGTCATGCAGACGTTCTCGGCGTAGCGGTAGTGGATAATGCGGCGCGCACACTCGTCGACGGAGAAGGCGCCACCTATGGTGCGCGGGTCGACTGCGAGCTCAGGCACGGCTGCCCGCCCCGGTGACGGCGAGCGCGCGCCGCTTGCGCTCGGTCTTGAGCGCGTGGCGTTTCTTCGCGAAGGCGCGCGCCTTGTCTAGAGCGGACGCCAGGTCGCCGGGGTCGATGACGTAGTCAGGGTCCTGGTGGATGCACTGCGGGGGGCAGACCTGGGCGCAAATGTCGCAGCCGATGCAGAGCGACGGGTCGATGACGTGGATGCGGCGGCCGGTGGAGAAGTAGTTGATCGCCTCGGTCGGGCAGGCCTTACGGCAGAGGCTACAGTTGATGCACGGCTCGAGGTCGATGCGGTAGGCGACCGTCATGGCGGGCTACTGGTCGCTGGGGCCGGCAGCGAACGCGCCCTGGGCGCGGCCGATCTCTTCGGCGAAGAAGTCCTTGAGTTCTTGAG
The DNA here is from genome assembly GCA_022565155.1 of Chloroflexota bacterium. GTDB lineage: Bacteria > Chloroflexota > Dehalococcoidia > DSTF01 > RBG-16-68-14 > JADFKB01. The sequence goes on from JADFKB010000141.1 coordinate 4,318, forward strand.
TCTGGTCTTCGCTGAGGTTGCTGCGCGCGCCAAACGAGTACTCGAACATGGCGTGGGCGCGCAGGGCAATTTTTTCGTTCTCCGGGTTGTCCTGGCATAGCTGCTTGACGAAGTAGTCGCCTATCGTCACGTGGGTGACCTCGTCGGCCCAGTTGTAGTCGTAGCAGTGCTCGAGGAGGTCGTCGCCGATGCGGCGTCCGAGCTTGGAGATCTCCTCGAAGAAGGCGAGGCCGCGGCCTTCCAGGGAGACGTTGACCATGGAGAGCGTGGTGACGGGGTTGCGGAACATCTCTTCGGCTGCGGCCGGCAAGCCGCCGCCGTTCTGCTGGGTGTTGCCGGCGGTGGCGCCTCCGGCGAAGGTGTCCGGGTAGTCCTCCAACGTGCCGCCGTATGACTCGAGGATGCTGGTGGCGAACCAGGCGTGGCGCACCTCGTCCCAGGTCTGGCGGGCGATGGCCATGATCAGGCTCCAGGGGGCGCCTTCCCACTCCTGCCACTCGACGACCTTGCGGCTGAAGGCGTCGACGCCGGCGTACTCGGGGCTGGCGATGTTGCAGAGGAGCGCTTTGCGGAACTCCAGGTTGTCGGGGTCGGCCTGGATCAGCTCGCGCAACTGGGCGCCTTCGAAGTAGGAGACGTCGCCGAGCTTCTCTCCCATGTCGTCGCGCTCTTCTTGGGAAATGTCCATGAGCGGGCGATAGGGCGGGTTGCGGCGGGAGGGCATCTCTCGGATGTGCTCGGCGAGCTTAGACATGGGGCGTCTCCTTCTGTATCTTCATCGCCGTGCCGCCTCTGGCGGGTGGCGCGACTGCGGATAACCGTACCGCCGCCGGCGGTTGACGCGACGGCAGCCTGCCTAGGCGACTGTGGCAGTATACGGCCAGTCTGCCGTACGCGTCAAGGTTGGCGATCGCAAAGCGCTAGCTACATGTTGAAGCTGTTGATAGGTGGCATCCGAGGCGAGGGGTACTGGCTGCAGGTAGGTTGCTGCGGGCGCTTGACAGGCGATCGCGGGGCCGATAGAGTGCAGCACACACGTTCGGTTAGCTGATTACGAGCGCTCACGGCCCTCACCCCTTGATCCCCTCTCCCAAAGGGAGAGGGGATAGGGAGACCAAGTGAGCGTGGGGAGGTAGCGTGATGTCCGCTCTCGATTCCTTCCATCCGGCGGTGCGCGCGTGGTTCCAGCGGCGGTTCGATGCGCCGACGGAGGCGCAGGAGCGCGGCTGGCCGGAGATCCTC
>JADFKB010000142.1 GCA_022565155.1 Chloroflexota bacterium
CGGTGACCGTCGTCACTCCACCACTCTCCGAAGCGACGCTCTCCCGTCTCTGGGCCGGGCAGCGCTTCCCCGCCTCCGCGCTCGTCACCAGGCAGGGCGCGCCGCTGCGGGTGCTCCGCCCGGGCAGGCGCGGGCGGGGTCCCGGCCCCGACTTCCGCGATGCGCTGATCGCCGCGCCCTCCGGCCGGCTGCTCCGGGGCGACGTCGAGCTGCACGTGCGCGCGAGCGACTTCCGCCGCCACGGCCATCATCGCGATGCGCGCTACAACGGTGTCGTCCTCCACGTCGTCTTCGAGGACGATGACGCTGACGAAACCCTGCTCGCCAGCGGCCGCCGCGTGCCGGTGGTTGCGCTGGCTCGATGGACGCGCCGGCGCGCCGATGAGCTGGCGGCCTGGCTCGCCGCTCCGCAGCTCTGGCGCGAGCCCTGCCACGACGCGGTGGCGCGGCTCGGCCGCGAAGGCGTGGAAGAAGCGCTGGAGAAGCTAGGCGATCTTAGGTTTCGCGAGCGCGCGGCGTCGTCTGCAGACCTGATCGCCCGCCATGGCGCGGGCGAAGCGCTGTACCGGATGCTGCTGGAGGGCGTCGGCTATGGCGGCGAGAGCACGCTGTCGGTGGCGGAGCGTCTGTCCTGGCAGGAGCTGTCGGCTCGGCTGGCTTCTGGAGAAGGATCGGATGTCTGGGCGGAGGCGCTGCTGCTGGGAACGGCGGGGCTGCTGCCTTCACAGCGGGGAGCGCCGCCGGCTGGTGCTCACGAATCCGCGCTGGAGCGATGCTGGCAGGCGTCCGGTCTAGCGAGCGGCGGCGGTGCGCCGCCCGCCTCGGCCATATCTCCGCGCCGTCCCGCCAACCATCCGGCGCGGCGGCTGGCGGGTGTTGCCCGGCTTCTCGTGCGCCACCGCGCCCTGTTGGACGGCGGAGCGCCGGTGGCGGATCAGATGGCGATGCCATCAGCGCAACTGGTCGCAGCCTGGACGGTGGCGGCGAACGGCTACTGGCGCTGCCATATTGCACCCGGCGCTGCGGCGAGGGCGCCCGGCGTTGCGGCGAAGCGGTCGCCGGGCGCGCTGATCGGCCGCAGCCGCGCGATCGAGCTGCTCACGAACGCCGTGCTGCCCTGGGCGGCGGCGGTCGCCGAAGCTCGCGGCGAGTCACCGTCCGCAGCTACCTCCTGCTTTCACACACTGCCGCGGCCCGGGCGCTACGGGGCGCTGGCGTTTCTAGAGGCAAATCTCAAACAGAATGGCGGTTCGTTGCCGCTCAACGCCCGCCGGCAGCAGGGCTTGCTGGCGCTCTACAAAACGGAGTGCACGCAGGGCGGCTGCGGGCGTTGTCCGCTCTCGTAGGGCGGAGGGTCGAGGTTCGAACTTCGAGAGTCGTCAGGCCACGGGCAGGTTCGGCGTCACGTCCAGATCCCAGCCGGCCGCCTGTTGCCGGTAGAACGCGCAGGCGGCGACCATGGCGGCGTTGTCGGTGCAGAGGAGCGGCGAGGCGGCGTGGACGGGCACGGCGGCGCGGTCGGCTAATGTGCGTCGCAGCGGGCCGTTAGCGGCGACGCCGCCCGATAGCACCACGGCGCTCACCCCCTCGCGTTCGGCGGCGCGGGCCGTCTTCGTCGCCAGCACATCGACCACGGCCTCCTGAAACGCGGCGGCGATCTCTTCAACCGGCGGCGGCCGCTCGCCGCGGACGACGTGGAGGACGGCGGTCTTGAGGCCGCTGAAGCTGACGTCGTCGCTGTCGCCCAGCCAGGCGCGTGGCAGTCGCAGCGCGGGCTTGGCGACGGCCTCCGCAGCGCGCTCGATCGCCGGGCCGCCGGGAAAGCCGAGCCCCAGCAGCCGCGCCACCTTGTCGAACGCCTCGCCGGCGGCGTCGTCGCGGGTGCGGCCCAGCCGCCGAAGATCGCCGTGGCCGCGCATCAGCACCAGGTCCGAGTGGCCGCCGGAGACGATCAGGCCGGCGAGCGGAAACGGCGGCGGCGGGCTGCCGGAACCGTCCTCGTCGATCCAGGTGGCGTAGAGGTGCGCTTCCAGGTGGTTGACGGCGATGAACGGCAGCTCTTTCGCGTAGGCGAGCGCCTTGGCGACGCTGACGCCGACGAGCAGCGCGCCGGCCAGGCCGGGCCCGGCCGTGACGGCGATGGCGTCGATGTCGCGCCAACGGCAGCCGCCCTCCGCCAGCGCCGCCTCCACCACCGGCAGCATCGCCTCCAGGTGCTGGCGCGAGGCGACCTCCGGCACGACGCCGCCGTAGCGGCCGTGCAGCGCGGCTTGCGATGCGATGACGTTGGCGACGAGACTGCGGCCGTCCTCGACGATCGCGGCGGCGGTCTCGTCGCAGGACGTCTCGATGCCGAGGATCTTCACGGCAGCGGCGGCAGCGGTGTCCGGTAGAGCCGGCCGCCCGAGAGGATGTAGAGGAGGCCGTTCGGCTCGTCGACAGCGAGGGCGCGCAGGTCGGTGAACGAGGGGCTGACGAGCTGCTGGAGGAACGTCCCGTCCGGTGAGAAGACGGCGATGCGCGCGTTGCCACGGTCGGCTACCAGCAGCATGCCTGCCGTCGGCACGGCGACGAGCGACGCCGGCGACGAGAGGAAGAGATCGATCCCGGCCTGGGTGAAGGGGCGGGCGACGCTGCCCGGGAAGCGGACGATCGTATCGTCCGCCATCACCAGGTAGAGCACGTCGCCCACCGCCAGCTCGACGACTTGGTCTAGGTCGAAGGCGTCCAGGAGCGTCACCCGCTCGCTGTCGAAGCCGGAATCGCTCGGCAGGTAGAGCCACACCTGGTCTCCCGCCCGGTCGAGCACGTAGAGGCTGCCGTCGCGGTAGTCGATGCCGTCGGCGGAGCCCCAGGCGTCGGCGTCGCGCACGGGGAGCAGGCGGCCCGCCTCTGTCGGCACGACGGCGATGAGACGGCGGCTCGCGTCCATGATCAGGAGCGACCCCAGCTCCTCCGCCCAGGCGATGTGCTGCGGCGCGCCGACGATCTCGCCCCCAACCAGGTCGCGGCCCTCCTCCAGCAGGACGAACGGCTCCGGCTCCGCGCCCAAGAGCGAGATGGCGATGACGCGCGACTGCTCGCGATCGAGGAAGTAGGCGCCGCCACCGCCCAGCGCCAGGTCCTTGGCGGAGACCGGCCCCGAAATGCGCTCGCTGATATCGATGATCAGCTCCAGTTCCGGCAGCAGCAGGACGGCGTCCAGCTTCGCCTTCTCCACGTCCACCTGGACGCGCAGGGCCGCGACCTCGGCGGTGTCGGGCTGCTGCAGATCGGCGTCGGCCAGCGCCGCCGCCGCCGCATCCAGCCCGGCGCGCCGTTGGGCCGGGTCGTCCGTCGCCAGGGCGCTTTCGAGCGACGTCCTGGCGCTCGAAACCAGATCGGCGAACCGGTCGTCGCGGCTGTCCTGGAGCCACGAAGGCACTACAAACCAGGCCAGGACGACGACCGCAGCGAGGACGACCAGGGCGATCACGGCCTGGAGCGGCACGCGCGGGAGGCCGGCGGCGAGGCCGGTCGAGCGCCGATAGCGGATGTCCGCCTCCGGGCCCTTGATGCGCACGTTTGGCTGAGCGAGATCCGGCGGGGGAGGCGGTGCGCCGGCAGCGGCCGGCGCTGCTACTGCGGGCGTGGCCGGCTCTGATGCTGTGGCCGGCGCGGGCTCCCCGGGTGGCGTCACGGTGGTGGCTGGCGCCGATTCCGCAACCGGCTCGGCCGGCGCCTCGCCTGCGGCCTCATCTGGCTCCACGACGCATGCGAGCAGCACGAGCGAGAAGTCTTGCACGTCGCTGGCGATCCGGAATAGCTCCACCAGCGCATCGTCGCCGCCGCGCAGCAGGATCGCCCGCAGCTCCTCCTCGCTCAGCAGCTTCTCGATGTTCGGCGAGGCGATCAGAAGCAGATCGCCTGGCGAAAGCTCGTAGCGGCTGAAGACCGGCTCAGCGCCTTCCGCGTGGCCCAGCGGCTCGACGGCCGGGCCTTCCGGCACGATGCGCCGGTAGCGGCCGCCGCCGACGTGGTAGGCGACGGCCGGGCCGATCTGGGCCAGATACGCCGAGTGCCCGCGCACTGCCATGCAGCTGACGCCGGCGCCAACGCGGTGCTCCTTTAGGTTGCGTTCGTTCCAATCCAACAGCTGCTGCTGCGCCGCCTTCAGCGCCCGCAGCACGGCGCCCGTGATCGAAAGGGTGTCCTGGCGGTACATGCGGCCGATGGCATCGACGAGCTGGCCTGCGTACTCGATGCTGCGCTCGGAGGCGGGTTCGACGAGGACGTAGAGTTCGTCCTCCTCCTCGTCCGGGCGCTGGCGCGGGAACGAGCGCAGGAGCGCGCTCTCCTCTTGCGCCTGCCCCTGCACGATGGCGAACCGTCCGACCCAGGTCTTAATCGGCATCTAACGTTCGTTCGGCGGGCGGCGCAGCTACGGTGCGGCCTGCGGGCTGACTAAGGGGCATGCTAACGGCTCCGGCGTCATCGACTCCTACGAGTTCCTCTCGTCTCGGGGTATACATACGCCAGTATACGCCAGCCCAGGGCTTAGACTGAAGGCGCAGGCTCAACATCTGCCATTCCTTGACACCTCCCGCCGCCCGTTGGTAGGATGGCCCCGCCTACAGACAAACAGCCGTAGCAGATACCACCACCCACCGACGGCTTCTACTGTATAGGAGGCGACGATGCTCACGATCTCTGTAATAAAGGCCGACGTGGGGGGCTTCGTCGGGCATTCCGCCAGCCACCCCGACGTGCTGGCCGCCGGCGAGGAATCGCTAGCGAAGGCGAAGCAGGCTGGCTTGCTGATCGACTTCAACGTCGCCCACTGCGGCGACGACATGTTCCTGATCATGACGCATGAGCGGGGCGAGCCGGACGAGGAGGTGCACCGCCTCGCTTGGGACACGTTCCTCGCCGGCACGGAGGTGGCGAAGAAGCTGAAGCTCTACGGCGCCGGCCAGGACCTGCTCTCGGACGCCTTCTCCGGCAACATCCGCGGTATGGGCCCCGGCTCGGCGGAGATGGAGATCGAAGAGCGGGAATCTGAGCCGATCATCGTCTTCATGGGCGACAAGACCTCCGCCGGCGCCTTCAACCTGCCGCTCTACAAGATGTTCGCGGACCCGTTCAACACCATCGGCCTCGTCATCGCCGAGTCGGTGCACCAGGGCTTCACGTTCGAGGTGCACGATGTCGTCAACCACCAGAAGATCCGTTTCGACTGCCCGGAAGATATCTACGACGCGCTGATCTTCCTCGGCTCGACGGCGCGCTTCGCCGTCAAATCGGTCTACAGCCGCAACACGGGGGAGATCGCCGCCGTCTCCAGCACCGATAAGCTGTCGCTGATCGCCGGCCGCTACGTCGGCAAGGACGACCCGACCTGCGTCGTCCGCTGCCAGGGAGTCTTCCCGGCGGTGGGGGAGGTGCTGGAGCCGTTCGCCTTCCCAGCGCTCGTCGAAGGCTGGATGCGCGGTTCGCACAATGGCCCGTGGATGCCCTGCGCCGTCAAGGACGCCCACCCCGCCCGGTTC
>JADFKB010000143.1 GCA_022565155.1 Chloroflexota bacterium
CGTGGTGCGTCTGGATATCGAAGATGAACTCGTGGCCGTACAGCAGCTCGCAGACGGCGTCCTCGTCGCCGGCATCTGTCGGCACCTCGAACGTGCCGCCGGGCGTCGCGATGGCAGCGCCGCCGCCGTCTCCGCAGGCGACGAGGTTGACCGCGCCCAGCGTCACGGCGAGGCCGCCCATGCCCATCAGGAAGCGTCTGCGGTCGATGCGCCGGCTGCGCGCGATCTCCGTCCCCCGTTCGAGCGCGAGCGCGGCCATGCGCCGGTGGGCGAGCGTCGGCTCAGGCGGGACGAACTCGCCGTTGCTGACGATGCCGGGCTGGAAGGGGAGGAGGAGCGGCAGCTCCGGGTCGGTCTTCTTCGCGCGCATCGATGCACCTCGCAGGCTGGACGCCGTTCAGTACCTGCGCATGGTGGCAAAAGGGCTGTGGGATGGCAAGGGGGAGGAGTGGCGAGTATGCCGCCGGACGAAGGCCTAGAGTACTCGCTTCCAGTTCCCCCTGATGGTCGTGGTATAGGCGAATGGCCTGGGTGTATTCACGTGGATGTCCTCAAGCCACATCATCCGCCTAAGGATGAGCAGGAGTACATCGGCCTTCTTCTCTTGGCCGGTTGTCAGAAAGACACCGCCGACTTTGTGCTCGATCCACAGCTCGCGTTGAGCCTCGGACTCTAGAATGTTCTTGTTACAGGAGAAAACCAGTAGCCCTCGTCTGCCAGCGTGAGGAATCCACACCTCATCCGGCGTTCCCTTGCGGGTTGCGGGCCTCCGGCGCTTCCCGATCCACTCACACGTTATGCCTACGCTTCGTAGGGCCTTGGGCACACCTGTCCCGATATCTTCGTCGAAGAACAGCTTCACGCAGCCACATGTTGCAGGACAGCCTCCACGTCAGCGCGTCTGAGTCGGAAGTCGAGAGCGATATATGGAATCTTTTCGCCAGCCGTCCAACGCTGATGAATGATCTCAACGCTCACGCCGCTCCCAGCGATGGTGGGTTTCCCGCCCGCATAGTGTGGATCAACCACAACAGGCACATCATGACCATATGGATGCCATCGCTCGGCGAAGCCATCCTCAGCGTATTCAAAGTTCTCGCGCTCTTCGCGAACAAGTTTCGGAAGGAGCACTTGTTGCTCGGGCGATGTCAGAACGACAAGGCGTCCTTGGCTTGGATCAGGCGACTCCTCTTCGAACTTGGCGAGGATATGCCCGCCAAGCGAATCTAGGTCGATGTGGGCAAATGGGTGTGACATTTCCCACTCCCGCCGAGCGTATTCGTGAGCATCACGAACTCGCGAGAGCTTGATTCTTCGCGACCTGAATCGAGCGGCTATGACCAGCTCTGAAAGCTCAAGGAACGAAACGCGAGCAGCGCCATCTCCGGGCTTCCGATTGGCTCCAAATACGGGCTGCATCTCATAGCCATAGGGTGTGCTGGCTCCGTATAGCCAGTTGCGGACGGTGCCAGGTGACACGCCAGCAAGCTCTGCGGCCTCGCGGATGGTGTACGCCTTGCCGACTCGGAAGCGGTCGTCGATGGTGATGATTTCAGCCATAGCCGTCAGTTCCTTCCGCCAACCATCTGGCGGATCGCTTGGGCGTCGGCCCTGTGCTTCTAGCGGCGCGCGTCCTAGTTGACGTAATTCCGTGGCCGCTTTGCACTACGGAATAGTACACTCTGTTGTCCTCTGCATTCAAGATCGGCCTGAATCCCTACTAAATCATACCACGCTGCGGCTCCAGCGCAGGTCTCGCTTGGCGAAGATAGCTAGGTTACCCGAGCCTGAGAGTGCGGATGGAGACTGGTTCGGTTCTGCCCTCGACGGTGACTTCCTGGAGCGGCAGGTCAGGGTGACGATCTCGGATACCGGCATAGACAGACTCGCCAAAGACCACGTCGCCTCCCTTCGCCAGGCTTTGCAGTCGTGATGCAGTGTTCACGGCGTCACCAAGGGCCGTGAGATCGACCATACCCTCAGCTCCAACGTTACCAACATAGGCTGGCCCCGCATGCACGCCGACCCCTACGTCTAGCCAGGGATCGCTCTCGGAGCCGTAACCGAACGCCGCCAGTAGGTCCGTCGCCGCTTGCGCCGCCCGGCTGCGATACTGTTTGCCAGCGATGCCGGGAATAAACAGGGCCATCACCTCGTCGCCGATGAGCTTGTCGATGATGGCGTCGTGTCTGACCAGCACGCGAGTCGCGGCCAGGTAGAAGCGATTCATCAGCTCAGCATAGTCCGTGGCAGTCATCCGCTCTGCCAGCTTCGTGGAGCCTCGAACATCGACGAAGAGCACGGCGATGTCAATTTCGGCTCCGCCTGGCGGCAATCTGTCACAGCACGCGCGGCAGACGTTCGGGTTTTTGGGCGACGGCGTGAAGCCGATCATGCCGACGAGCTTGCCACCGATACCCCCGAAGGGGTTGTAACAGAGCTTGCACCGGGGCTCGCTAGGCAGGTGCTTGAAGATGGCGTGGAACCACCGTATCGTGTGGCCCTCCAAGAGTATGCTCCGCCACTTGGCTTCGCTCTCGGATGATGTTGGATTTGACATGGGCCGCACCCTGGTAGGAGTATAGCAGGGAACGGGCTATGTCCTCTTCGCGCGCATCGATGCACTTCGCAGGCTGGACGCCGTTCAGTACCTGCGCATGGTGGCAGAACGCGGTGCGAGGTGGCAAGGGGAACGGAAACGATAGAGGATAGCTTATGCCCTGTGGTCGTGATCGGCGAGGACTTCCTCAATCGTGTGCACCGCGTCGGCGGCGAATTCCGGGTTGGTATCTTTGTAGTACGGGATGTTGAGCACGCGGGTCAGCGCCCAGCCGCGAGCTCGCGCCCACGTCGCGTCATCGACCGAGAGCGCGGCGCGGAACACGACGCGGCTCTCGCCAGTGAAGAGCGTCCACGCGGCCATGATCTCGCGTGCGGGATCGCCCACGTGCACACCGCCGAAGTCGATCACGGCGTTCAGACGGCCTCCGGCGACCAGAACATTCCCGGCCAACAGGTCGCCGTGGACCCACACGGGCGGACCAACGCATCCGGGCGCCCGGAGCGCCGTATCCCACGCCGCGGTCACCGAGTCGGTGTCGATCATGCCGTGCGACGCTGCGATCGCAGCGCGTACGTAGGAGTCTCGCTCTGCTAGCGTCCTCTGGCTAGGGGAGGGACCTGGCGCACCGGTTGTATCGATCAGCCGGAGTGAAGTGATGAACCGCGCGAGATCTGCTGCCGCTCCGCATACGTCTCCGACGCGATCGACGGCCCAGGTCTCGCCCTCCAGCCACCGGTAGACGGCCCAATGCCAGGGATACCCCTCACCAGGGTTGCCCTTCGCGAGCGGCTCGGGGACGGCAAGCGGCAGGTGCGGCGCGAGCTTCGGCAGCCATTCGTACTCTATCTCAAGATTGCGGGCCCACCGCTGGACGCGCGGCAGTCGCACGGCCATATCGTCTCCCAACCGATAGATCGCGTTGACCGTCCCCGTCGACGGCACCGGCTCGATGGGAAGGTCTGACCACTGCCGAAACTGCGCCGCGAGCAGCCGGCGCACGAGAGATACGTCGATGTCCACCTCGTCGTCATGCATCTTGGCGGCAGACATTATCGCTCCAGCTCCGCCAGCATCCCGCGGTACGAGTCCACCCGCGCCTTCAGGAACGGGTCCAGATGCGCGCCGGCGCGGACGGCGCAGTCCGGCTCCGCTCGATGCCGGCAGTCGCCAAACGCGCAGCCGGTCGCCAGCGCGTCGATGTCCGGGAAGTGCGTGGCTAGCTCTCGCGGCGGCATGCCTCTGACGCCAAACGCGCGGATGCCCGGCGAATCGACGACGAAGGTGTCCGGCATCGAGAGCGGCAACAGCCGCGCCGACGACGTGGTGTGGCGGCCCTTCCCCTGGCCGGCCGTCGATTCCGTCACATCGCCCACGTGCAGCGAGAGGCCCGGCTCCATCGTGTTCAACAACGAGCTCTTGCCGACGCCGGAGTGGCCGGTGAAGAGCGAGACCTTGCCCGCAATGCACGCGCGGGCGGCGTCGATGCCGTCGCCCGTCGTCGCGCTGGTGCGTATGATCTCGATGCCCAGCTTGCTATAGCCGGCCAGGCTCGCCTCGACAGCACTAGGCACGCCGAGATCGGTCTTGTTCAGACAGATCACGGCGGCGAGGCCGTCGCGCGAGGCGGCGACGAGGTAACGGTCGATCAGCCGAGGCCGGAACGGCGGCTCGGCAGGCGAGCAGACGACGACGACCTGATCGATGTTGGCGGCGAGTACAGCTTCTACGCTTCCGACCTCACCCGGACCTATCCCATCTCTGGCCAATTTTCTGATCGCCAGCGAGAAATCTACGATCTCGTCCTCCAGGCGCAGCGTGCGGTTATCGCAGCCGTGCGACCCGGCGCGATGCTTGATGGACACGGATCGAACAGTCTTTCTCGGATCGCGCGTGACGTCTTCGACGCAGCGGAACCCGGACTATCCGAGTATTTCCCCCACAGCGTCGGTCATCACGTTGGCCTAGCCGTGCATGACCCTGCGAATACCGACCGCCCTCTGGAATCAGGAATGGTGATTGCCGTCGAGTCCGGTCTCTACCTGCCTGATGAAGGCTTCGGAGTTCGCGTTGAGGACATCGTACTTGTCACCGATAGCGGCGCGCGCGTCCTTAGCGACAAGCTACCAAGAGATGCCGACGAGATCGAGGCGTTGATCCAGGGGAAGGCACCGCCTAAGGTGTTGTCGTTTCCTGCTCCACCGCGGTGAGAGTCTCGCTAGCCTCAAGGCGAGCCAATATCGATCCCAACGCCTCACCAAAATCCTTGGCTTCCGCAATGTTGAACTCATCAATCACTTGATTGCTGAGACCCGAACTAATGGCATCTCTCCATGGATAAACCCGTGGATTGCGGTTGTAGATCAAATAGAAAATCGGGGACGAGGTGATCTCCAGTGGTGAAATCACCGCCGTCTTCGCCGAGCGATCAAACACGAGCTTGGGACCCAAGAAAATGATTGCGTCTGGATCACTCTCGCCGTGAATCAGGTTTTGCTCGAGCAGTTCCAGCAAGAAACGGCGACTGCTTTCCTTGTCCTGCAGTGTCTCGATGTCGACCGTCCCACCCCGGACGTCGGCCAGCGCCTCGCCTAGGGCGGGAAAATCGATCTGAGTCGCACGGTTCTGTTCGAAGAAGATTAGCTCTCTTTGCGACTGATAGGCCACCACGCTAAACAAACCAAATTCGGGTTCTCTCGCGATCGCCCTCGCCATCGATACCATGCTCCCCGCGACCGGCGTGATCGGCGCCGACCTAGGCGCCACCGGCAACGAGACCCAACTGATCATTTCCTATATTTTCATCGGCCTGGCCGGGGGCCAACTGCTCTTTGGGCCCTTGTCCGACTCCTTCGGCCGCAAGCCGGCCGTCTACATCGGGATCACGATCTTTACCGTCGGCTGCCTTGTTTCTCTCACCGCGCAGGTCTTCTCCGTGATGCTCTGCGGAAGACTCC
>JADFKB010000144.1 GCA_022565155.1 Chloroflexota bacterium
ACGAATTCCTGAGCGAGGGTGAGGAGCAGCTTGACGAGCCGGACACTAAGCTTCCCTCCGGCACTGCCATCATCCTCTTCCTCGACATCGCGGACTCCACGGCGCTAACGACGAAGCTCGGCGACGCCGCCTACCGCGAGAAGGAGCGCGCGCTGGATAGTAAACTGCGCGCGGCGATCACGGAGGCCGCCGGCACGCCGATCGAAGGCAAGGTGCTGGGCGACGGCGTCATGGCCGTCTCACGTCGGCCAGGCAGGCGATCGACGCCGCCCAGCGTTGCCGCGACCTCGGGAACGAGGCCGGCCTGCCGCTCCACCTCGGCATCCACGCCGGCGATGTCGTCCGAGAGGGCAACAACGTCCACGGCGGCGCGGTGCAGGTGGCGGCGCGGGTACAGAGCGTCGCCGCGCCGGGAGAGATATTGGTCTCGGCAACAGTACGAGACTTGGCTCGCACCTCGGCAGGCGTCGAGTTCGAGGACCGCGGCGAGCACGAGCTGAAGGGCATCGCCGAGCCGCAACGGCTGTTCGCGGTGCGGGCCGAAAGGTCGCCGTAGGAGATAGTAAGACTAGGAGGAAGCCACGATGGCCATGAACCCCATCCTAATGAAGACAATAGGGAAGATACATCGCGGGCTGTACCGGCTCACGGGCGGTGCGCTTGGCGGCCGGCTCGCCGGAAATCCGATGTTGCTGCTCACCACGACCGGTAAGAAAACCGGCAAGCCGCGCACGACGCCGCTCCTCTACCTCCAGGATGCCGAAAACATGGTCGTTGTCGCATCCAACGGCGGCAATGCGCGGCACCCGGCCTGGTGGTTCAACATCGATGCGCACGCAAGCGCGACCGTTCAGGTCGGTAAGGAGACGAAGCGCGTGCGGGCGGAAACGGCGAACGATGAGGAGCGGGGCCGCCTCTGGCCGCTCCTGCTCGAGGCGTATGCCGGCTATCAGGACTATGAGGACGAAACGGAGCGCACGATCCCCCTCGTCATCCTGCGACCGGAGGGATAGCAGTAACTATGGAAGCCGCAACGGCTGTTTCCGGTGCGGGCCCGAAGGGTCGCCGGCCGCAGGGTCGCCGTAGGCGACAGGAGATGTGTAGCGGCGCCTCGTAGCGTTCATGCTGATCACCTCACTTCCTAAGTGACACCATTATCATCATCGTGACGGTCGTCACGCATCTAAGCACTGAGGGTCCTTCTTGTATACTAACGGCGCCTCCCCTGAGGCGGTGGACGATCTATGCGTTGCCCAGCTTGCGATCGAGAAAATCGAGAGGATGCATCATTCTGTGATGGATGTGGGTCTCGCCTTGCTGTCATCTGCCCTCAATGCGCTAGGGAACTACGGCCTGAGTCTACGTTTTGCGACTCGTGTGGTGAGCGCTTAGAACGGACCGAGGCAGTTACTGCCACCCCCACACCGGCTCCCGCTCTCCCGGCATCGTTCGCTTCCGGGCGCTACAAGGTAAAGAGCTTCCTGGGCGAAGGCGGCATGAAACGCGTTTACCTAGCACACGATGGCAACCTCAACCGCGACGTCGCTATCGCCCTGATCAAGAGCGAAGGGCTAACGCAGGAGGGCATCGCCCGCATCCAACGCGAAGGGCAGGCGATGGGCCAGCTCGGCGACCATCAGCACATCGTCACGGCATACGACGCCGGTGAGGAGGCGGGGCAGCACTACATCGTCATGGAGTACATGGCGGGGGGCGACCTGGAAGCACTTCTGCAGAGTACGGACGGTGATGGCCTGGCGCTGAAGGACGCGCTCCGTATCGGCGATGAAGTCTGCCAGGCGTTGGAGCACGCGCATAGCAAGAGCATCATCCATCGCGACCTCAAGCCCGGCAACATCTGGCTTACTGAGAACCACACCGCGAAACTAGGTGACTTCGGCTTCGTGCTCGCCGCCGACCGATCGCGGCTGACGCAGGCTGGCATGATGATCGGCACGCCGTACTGTATGCCGCCGGAGCAGGCGCTGGGCGCCGAGGTGACGGCCGCCTCCGACCTCTACTCGCTCGGCTGTGTGCTGTACGAGATGGTCGCCGGCCGCCCGCCATTCCCGGGCGACGACCCGACGGCGGTGATCAGCCAGCACATCAACAACGCCCCGGTCGCACCTTCCTGGCACACCGACCACTGCCCGCCCGATCTAGAGGAGCTGATCCTGCACCTGCTGGCGAAGGCGCCGGACGACCGTCCCCAGTCGGCGACGGAGGTCCTGGAAGCGCTTGGCCGCGTTGACCCGACAGAGCGGAGCGCGTCGCACACCGAAGCGAACGTCCTGGAGCGGCTGGCGCGCGGCGTCTTCGTCGGCCGTGAGAAGGAGCTGGACGGTCTGCGGAAGGCGTTCGACGAGGCGTTCGCCGGCCACGGCAGCATCGTCATGCTCGTCGGCGAGCCCGGCATCGGCAAGACGCGCGCCGCCCAGGAGTTGGAGACGTACGCCCGCATGCGCGGGGCGCTGGTGCTCTGGGGGACGAACCACGAGGCCGCCGGCGCGCCTCCATACCAGCCCTGGGTGCAGGTGGGGAGGACCTACGGTTCGACTCACGACCCCGCTGAAACTGGGCAGGCGATGGAAGGCGGTGGGGCTGACCTCGCCACTATCTTCCCGGAACTGCGCCAGCTACCGAACTATGTGGAGCCGGAGCCCTCAACCGACCCTGAGTCGGCGCAGTTCCGCCTCTTCGACGCCTATGTGCGCTTCGTCCGCGCGATGTCGGTCCGAACGCCGATCCTCATCGCTCTCGACGATCTGCACTGGACTGACAAAGGATCGCTGCTGTTGCTGCAGCACCTGGCGAGGGAGCTTTCGCGGATGCGGGTGCTGATCGTCTGCACCTACCGCGACACCGACCTCGTCCGCACGCACCCGCTCTCTGAAGCGCTGGTAACGCTCAACCGCGAGTCGGGCTTCCAGCGCATCGCCCTGCGCGGCCTCTCGCGGGAAGAAGTGGCCAACTACATCCGCACCGTTGCCAACGTCCAGCCCGCTCGCTCTGTACTCGACAAGATCTTCGAGGAGACAGAGGGCAACCCCTTCTTCCTCTCGGAAGTCGTCAACCTGATGGCGCAGGAGGGAACGCTGACCAAGGATTCGATCTCGGAGATCGCCATCCCGGACGGCGTTCGCGAGGCGCTAGGCCGCAGGCTCAACCGCATCTCCGGGGAGGCGAACGAACTGCTCCAGATCGCGGCTGTGGCCGGTAGCGTGTTCACCTACGAAACGCTGACGCTGCTGGAGGAGCACAGCGAGGACGAGCTGCTGAAACTGATCGAGGAGGCGCTGGACGCGCGCGTGATCGAGGAGATGGAGCGCCCGGGGCGCTATCGCTTCACGCACGCACAGATGCAGGAGACGCTACTCGCCGAACTCTCGACAACCCGCCGGGTGCGGCTCCACGGCCGCATCGGCGAGGCGTTGGAGAAACGCTACGGTGACCGCGCGGACGAGCGGGCGGCGTCCCTTGCGGGTCACTTCGTCGAGGCGGCGATGTTGACACCCCGCCACGCGGAGAAGGCGGTGCGCTACTCGAAGCTTGCCGCTGCCCAGTCGGAGGCACAGGCAGCCTGGGATGTGGCGGCGAGGCACTACGAGGCCTGCCTGACGCTGGTCACGGAGGCGGACGACAAGCTGGGTGAGGACGAAGCTGCCCTACTCAAGTCGCTGGGGACCTGTGCCCGCAATACCGGCGAGTACCGCACGGCGTGGCGATCACTGAAGCGCGCCCGCACGCTCTATCAGGCACGAGGCCAACCGGTGGGCCTGGCGGAGGCGACACTGGAAGCCGTCCAGATATATGGTCCGCCCCAGCGGCAGCTGGCTCTGGTCCAGGAAGCGCTGGCGGCGCTCGGCGACGGTGAGCCACACCTGGAAGCACGACTGCTCGCCCGCCTGGACTGGCCAGACCTGGCGTACCAGCTCGACACTGCCGAGGTCGAACGCGGCCGAACCCGCCTATCCGAACTCGTCGCCACACATGGGTTCGAGGATGTACGGGCGCATATTCTGTTGGCGGATACGTTTCGAGCGAACATAGCGGGGGAGTGGCAGGAAGCCGCGCGGCTGGCCAGGCAGGCGTACGAAAGGTTTGCCGTTCTTGGGCGCGCCCGCGACGCCGCTAGTGCTCTGTCGTACCGGGCCGTGAACATTTTCATCCTCGGCCGTCTCGACGACGGCTTGGCGGCAAATGAAGAGACGCGCGCCTATGCCCGCGAGTACCACATTCGCTGGTACGAGGAGAGCTCGGCGGCTAATGCAGCGGGCGTCCTCCTCGCGCGCTGCGACTTCGACGCGTTCGATGCGCTGGCGGAGGAGCACTCGACCGATGCAGCCTATATGATCCACGCGTACCGTGCCGCGCGGGCGGAGATGGCGGGCGATCACGAGCGGGCAGTGACGCTCCTGCCCGACCCCGCCGTGGCCGGCGGGCAGCCCAGCTATACGGCGCAGATCCACGCTCTTCGGGCACGCGTCTTCCTGAACGCAGGGCAGGAACGCCAAGCGCGCGAGGAGTTCTCCCGCATGCGTGAAGTGCTCCGGATGCTGCCCGAGGGAGGCCTCTTCGAGATGATGGATACGCCGTTGGTCGGGAGCTCGCTGACCTTCCTCGATGAGGCGTTCCCGGTCTTGGCCGACGGTTCATACATGAAGGCGGCGGAGAGTTTCGTTCGCGAGAGGGCGGAGTCAAGCCCGTACTTCGATCCGTCTGCCGCGCGCTGCGTCGGTCAGAGCGCCGGCGCCATCTTCCTTTATCGCGACTGCATCAATGAGGCAGAACAGCAATTCCGTGCCGGCTTGGAGTGGTGCGAGCGCGAGCGCTGCCCGGTCGAGGCGGGCCGCTGCCTGCAGGGGCTGGCGGCGGTCGCCGAACGGCGCGGGAACACTGCGGAGGCGCTCCCGCTCCTCGACCGAGCGGCCGCGCTCTTCCAAGAACATGGTGCCAAGCTCTACCTTGGCCGCGTCATTGCGACGAAGGTGAAGCTCCAAGGGATCGCCAGCGGCGATATCAAGACCTCGATCGACGCCGTGGCCGCGACGGTGAAAGCTAACCAGCCGGACTTGCGCCGGCACGCCGCCCCCGACGGCACCGTTACGATCCTCTTCAGCGATATCGAGAGCCACACGGCGATCAACGAGCGCTTAGGCGACCAGCGCTGGATGGAGCTGCTCCGCGAGCACAACGCCCTGATACGCGAGCAGATCCAGTCGCACGAGGGCTACGAGGTGAAGACCGAAGGCGACGGCTTCATGGTCGCGTTCGGCAGCGCTCGCAAGGCCGTCCAGTGCGCCATCGCCATCCAGCGCGCCTTCGACAAGCGAAACGGTGACGCCGACGAATCCATGCTTGTGCGGATCGGCCTCCACACAGGCGAGCCAGTGAAAGAGAACAACGACTTCTACGGCACGCAGGTGACGCAGGCTGCCCGCATCGCAAATGAGGCCAGTGGCGGCGAGATCCTCGTGTCGGCGTCGCCCA
>JADFKB010000145.1 GCA_022565155.1 Chloroflexota bacterium
GTGCCGCACGATGTGGGCACGACGGCGCGCATCGCCCGCGTTCAGCGGCTGCCGGACGGCAAGATAAACCTGATCACGCTCGGCCGCGACCGCTTCCGCGTGCTATCGCTCGACCGAAGCGAGCCGTACCTGACCGGCGATGTCGAGTACCTGGTCAGCGAGGCAGCAGAAGGTGGCGTGGTACCGCGCGAAGCCGATCGCGTGGCCGCGCTCTTCGCGGAGCAGTTTCGCCTGGTCATGGCGGTGAGTAACCAGTGGACGCGCGAACTGAACTTGCCGGGCGAAGCCGACGCCCTCGCCGACTTCGTGGCAGCGCAGATCGAGGTGCCTGCGGACGTGAAACAGGAGTTGTTGGAGACGCTCTCCGTGCTGGACCGGCTGCGCCGTGAATCGGAGCTGCTGGGCGAACTGATTCGGACGCTGACCGAGCGCTGGGAGGAAGATAAGCGAAAGCGTTTCGCCGGCGCAGGGCTAAACTAGCGCCACGTAGGCGACACTTCCACCGTTACCTTGATCGAGCCCTGTGACTTGTCGGCCGCCGTCGCGAATCCGCGCTCGATGTCGGCCAGCTCCACCCGATGCGTGATCACGCGGCGCAGGTCTTCCGTGTGTCGTGTAGCGATCTCCAGCGCCACCTCGAAGTCTGAGCGGGATCCAGGGCGGTCGTAGGTGATACCGCCATACAGCGTTACGCCCTTCAGGACGGCCGTAATCGCGTTGACGTTAACCGGCCCGGTGAAGAGACCGAGGATGGAAATCCGGCCGCCCGACGCCGCCACAGCTATCGCCTGATCCAACGTTTCGCCCGAGCCGCCGACGGTCTCGACGACCGCGTCCGGCGGCCTGCCGCCGAATGCCGCAGTCATGTTCTTTACCGTCTCGTCGTTCGCCTCCACCACCTGAGCCGCACCGAGCGCGCGCGCGGCGTCCGCTTGGTGCGCGTGGCGAGCGGTGATGAAGACATCCGATGCGCCGAGCGCGCGGGCGGCGATCAGCGCCATCAGCCCGATCGTGCCTGATCCGATAATCGCGACGCGTTCGCCGAATGTGAGGCCAGCCTGGCGCAAGCCATGCACGGTGACAGCCAGCGGCTCGACGAGCGCGCCGACTTCGGTATCGACGCCATCCGGCAGCAGGTGGACAGTGTAAGCTGGTACGTGGACGTACTCGGCGAAGCCGCCCGGCTCCATCATGCCCAGGAACTTGCGCTCAGGACAGAGGTTGTAGCGGCCCGTGCGGCAGAGATCGCATTCGCGGCAGACGATCAACGGTTCTATCACGACGAGCTGTCCAGGCGAGAGGCCGCTGACGTCTTCGCCTACCGCCGCGACCTCGCCGGCGATCTCGTGCCCGAGGCGCAGCCCCGGCGCGACCGGGAAGTCGCCGCGATAGAAGTGTAGGTCGCTGCCGCAGATACCGCAGTTTCTCACGCGCACTAATATGTGGCCAGATTGCACCTCTGGCCTCTCCGTCTCTTGCACCTCGAAGCGCTGGGGGCCGGCGACGACGGCCGCTCTCATCATTGTCATGCTTGGCTCCTTCTACATCTACATGCCGGACGCCGCGTTGCGGCGGGTTACATCTCGGCGTTTTCGCCGGACGCCGCGTTGCGGCGGGTTACATCTCGGCGTCTTCGCCGGATGCCGCATTGCGGCGGGTTAGGTCTCGGCGTCTTCGCCGGACGCCGCGTTGCGGCGGGTTGGCAGCTTCCGTCTTTGGACGCCTCCCCACACTATCAGCTATCATGGCCGCGAATCATGCGCGCAGTCAACCAACCTGAGAGCTGGTGGGGGTGGCACGGCTGGAACCAGCCTGAAGCGCTCTCTATCGTCGAGATCATGCAGGCGGGGACGCTGCCGCCGCGTTTGGCCGCCGCGTTCTGGCTGGGGCTGGAGCGCGGCGCGTCGTTCATCTTCGCGGCGGATCCGCCTGGCGCGGGCAAGACGACGATCCTGACGGCGCTGCTCACGTTCGCGCGGCCGGACACTGTCGCCTACTTCACGCGCGGCTGGGGCGAGACGTTCGACTTGCCGCCGGCGAGCGACGACTACCCCACCTACCTGATGGTGAACGAGATCAGCGACCACCTGCCCGTCTACTCGTGGGGCCCCTACGTCGTGCGCATCTTCGAGCTGCTGGAGGAGGGCTATTCGCTCTGCTCGACGGTGCACGCCGATACTGTGGAAGGTGTGATAGAGCAGATGAGGGATGAGGTCGGTGTGGCGCCGGAGCATCTGGCCAACCTGACGTTCGTGGTGCCGATGGTGATCGAGAATCGGGAAGGGGAGACGCTGCGCCGGGTGAGTGATGTCGGGCTGATCCGTAACGGCGGCAAATCAGTAGAGCGTATCGCTACCTGGGACAGCAAGCGCGATGCGTTCTCGGTGCTGGCTGACGAATCGGCGCGGGCGGCGCTGGCCGATCGACTGGGTATGGACGAATCGACGCTGGTGGCGGAGCTGGACCGGCGGGAGGCGTTCTTGCAACGGCTGCTGGACGATGGGGTGAGCGACATACCGGCTGTGGAGGAGGCGGTGGCGGCGTTCGCTAATGGCTAGGTTGGGCTGAAGCCTGACCCGCAGGTCATGAGGCTACTCCAGTAGGACGCGCATTACCGCGGCGGTGTCCGAGAGATCGGGCAGGGCGACGGTGGCGCCGGCGTCTCGCAGCTCCTCCGTTGTCGTAGTTCCGGTGGCGACGCCGAGCGAGCGTGCGTTGTTGGCGCGGGCGGCGCTGATGTCGTGCGGCGTGTCGCCGATCACCCAGACGTCTGTGGGCGCTGCGCCGTTGGCGATGCGCTGGATGGCGATGCCGACGAGTTCGCCGCGGTCTTCCGCGTCGTCGCCGAAGCCGCCTTCGCTCAGGTAACCATCGAGGCCGAAGTGGCGGAGCTTGATCAGGGCGGCCTCTCGGAAGTTGCCGGTGGCGAGGCCGAGGCGGACGTCCGGACGTTCGGCGAGGGCGTCGAGCAGTTCGACGACGCCGGGCTTGAGGTGGCCGCCTTCGACTTCGTGCAGCATCGGTTCGACGAGCGGGTAGTACGCCTGCTGGAAGCGGGTGAGGTGGCCGAGGAAGGATTGGTCGGTGTCATCGTCCAGAACACCGTGGTGCTGCATGCCTCGCTTGAGGATGGCCCAGTCGGTGAGGCCGGAGAACTCGATCTGGCCGAAGGCGTCATCGATGCCGTGGAGCTGGTGGAAGGCTTTGCGCATGGCGAGGCCGCCGGCGCCGCCGCTGTAGAGCAGGGTCTGGTCGATGTCGAAGAGGATGATGCGGGCCACGGAGGCATTGTAGCGGGAAGGCCGCCGGTGGGTCGAGGGTCGAGGGTGGAGGGTGGAGAGTCGAGGGTGAGTTGTATTTGTTTCTGGGGAATGGGGCGGTTGCAGGTTCCCGGAGTGGTCGTTTGAGGGAATCGAGTGTCGTTGGGTTAGAAGCGGCTGCCGGTATGATCGCCTTGGTACGGGACGAGATTCTTCGCTTCGCTCAGAATGACAAGACGGACGGGCTGAAGCCCGTCCCACGGATGGACGAGGCGGGGCGTTCGATTGAACGCCCCTACGTGGCCGCGGCGGGTGAACTCGCGTAGCTTCGCCGGCGGGGAGGAGATCCGCGGGGAGGTCTACGGAGTCGATGGTGCGCTGGCGCGAAGCTTTGTGGAGCAGGGCGGCGTAGTGATTGACAGCTTCTTGCAGCTGCTGGAGGCGGCGCTGGTCGAGCTCCTTGAGGGCGAGGAGGAGCTGGCGGGTGCCGGGGTCGGCCATGAGGGCGACGATGAGTCGCTTGAGCTGCTTGGAGCGCTTGCCGGATTTGAGGGCGTTGAGGTTGTGTTGGGGGGCGCCGGGTCTTTTTTTGCTCGCGGAACCGCGCGTTGCGCGGCGGGCCGCTTCGCGACCGCCCTTACATGGCCTAGGGGTGCTTGGGTTCTCGGTAATGCTGCGCCTCCCAAGATTGGTTGTCGAGGAGAGGGTAAGGGATGCGCGGGAGAGCGCGAAGGGGGAGGTGGCAGTGGGGAGGGAAATGGCGTGCGCGACGGACGTGTTCAGAGGCGGGCGAACTCATTGATCACAGCACCCACGAAACGCCCCGTGCCGTTCAGCACTTTCATGACTGGAACTGATGTAACGGCTGGTGTGGATTCATCAAACAAGTTATTGAAGTCGAGGTGAGGATCCCAGCGCATGACAGTTTCTGGTGTTGCCCCAGCGACTCTGATGCGGAATAATTCTCCACCATCTTCGAGGATCCCACCAGCCCCAGACGTAATCCACTCAAACCGGTTGACTTTGGGTTCAAACTGGATAATGGCGGACGATTTCATGTCATAAGTGGTAGCGACATTGACAAAGCGATGTTTGTCGCCGTTCGAGAGCTTCTTGAGATCCCACAGATAGTGCGCTTCTGGAATCTCGTACGTGAATGGTTGACAGCGATCTACGATAGCTCTTGCCTCTGGGGTCAACCCACGGATCGCGGACGGGCCGCCACCTTGCCCGCTGCTGCGGTAGGCTTTCTCTTCAAGAAAAATCGGGAATGCAGTCCCAGAAACCGGCCATTTTCCTGTAGCTGACGTAGAGAACTCGTAGACGAGGTAGTCCAGCGCGCAACGAAGGTTGTGGACTATCTCCCCGATCTGGACAGGCCACAGGTCAGGCGGCACCTTATTGATATGCCATGTGACCCACCATTCGCTTGCGTCGGAATTCTTATGCACCAAAATCGAGTGAGCTTTATTCTCGGTCGAGAAGAAGTCGGCGAATTCAGCTTCGAGTTTTCCTGCTTGCTCTTCAGCGCGCGAAAGCTTCAGGGAAGCACTAGTGAGATCGCGCATGTAATACACTCAAGTCGTGAAGGCGTAGTCAACTCCGTAGGGCGAACGGATTCCGATCCCCAAGCGGAGGTACGTATTGAAGAGCCGACCATTCATGGCAGAAGTGTAGCGAACGTTCGTTCTTTCGACAATCGTGTGAGGTGGTGTTGCATCCAAGCTGGACTCTTCGACAAGCACCGGGTGCCGTAGCCGAAGCTGGAAAGCCTCAGCTACGGCTTCGTTTCAGCTTCTATCGGGGTGCTGGCTTCATTCCCCCATTCCGCCCACGAGCCGTCGTAGTTCCTGGCGTTGGGGTAGCCGAGGACGTGACGGAGGACGAACCACGTGTGGGCGGCGCGCATGCCGAGCTGGCAGTAGGTGGCAACGGTGGCGTCGCGGGGGATGGTGGCATAGAGCGCTTGCAGCTCGGCCTTCGGCTTGAACGTCGCGTCTTCGGCGACGTTGTCTTTCCAGAATACGTGGGTGGCGCCGGGGATGCGGCCGCCGCGGGCAGCGCGGATGTCGGTGGCGTCGTACTCGTCGCGGGTGCGGGTGTCGAGAGGCACGAAGTTGCCGCTGCCGAGCGCGGGGGCGATATCGTCTCGAGTGGCGCGCAGGGTGGCGTCGGGGGCCGGCGGCAGGGGGTAGTCCGCCGGGACGATGCCGGGGGCGT
>JADFKB010000146.1 GCA_022565155.1 Chloroflexota bacterium
GCTTTGGTACGGCCGCGTTGTGCCAGGATGGTGCTACCGGGGCCGTGCTGATGTGCTGCGAGATGATGGCAACCGGATCCGTGCCTGCGAACGGCGGACGGCCCGCCGCCATCTCATACATCATCGCTCCAAGCGAGTAGAGGTCGCACCTGACGTCGGCCTCGCGCGTGCCACCGACAGCCAGTTCCGGAGGCATATACGCCACGGTCCCCAACATCGTGCCCGCCTGCGTTAAACGAGAGCTATCGACTGAAATCGCGAGGCCGAAGTCGCCGAGCTTGGCCGTGCCATCCGCCGTTAACCATACGTTCTCCGGCTTGACGTCCCGGTGAACGATCCCTTGCTCGTGGGCGAACGCGAGTGCCTGACAGATCTGACCTGAGATCCTTATCACGTCGGCCATGGGTAGACGGTTCTCAGGCGCCGCGCGAAGCGCATCAGCAATCGAGCCCCCTTCCATGAACTCCTGGACGATGTAGGTTGAAACGCCATCGCCTCCTATGTCGTGAATGTTGGCGATATGCGGGTGGTCGCGCAGGCGCCCCATCGATTGCACTTCACGCTCGATGCGCGCGACGGCATCTGGTCCAAGGTCTTCCTTGATCGCTGCGACCGCTACATTGCTGCCGATCTTTGTGTCGCGAGCCAGATACACCCGTTTGACGCCGCCTTCGCCAAGGAAGCGTTGAACCCGGTACCTGCCATCCCCAAACGACTCCGGCAGGTCCCTCTGCGAACTGGCCACAGGAGGCTGTGCTACGAGTGTTTGAAAGCCGCTCGCTTCAGCTAGCGGTGCTGCACACTCCCCACAGAAGCGCTCCCCTGGCTCGTTCTTCGAATCACAGGAAGGACAGAGGAGGGAAAGTGCGGCGGCGCATTCAGCGCAGAACTTCCGCCCCTCGCGATTCTCGTGTTCGCAGTTCGGACAACGCAATGCTACCCCCACCAGGTCGTAAACCTAGACATGGCCCCTAATACTGCAATATGGGGGGAAGCGTTGTCAACGCATCCGGAGGGAAGCCTGCCGGCAGGTGCCGCGAGCGCTAGCACTCGCCCTACTAGCCCGCGACAGCGGAGCTCGGGGAAGCCAGGGCAAATCACCCTCCGGCGGCGAGAACGATGTTACAATCACTCTACTCCAGCGTTACGATGGTCAAGGGAGCCAGATATAGATGTCGACGTTGCCGCCACGGGCGCCTGTCAACTTGCAAGAGACCGGCCTGGACATAGGGATCTTGGCTCCGCTCGTGTTGAAGATCCTCTATTACACAAGCCACATCAGCCAAGGCGCGATGGTTGAGCGTCTGGGTCTTCCGCTGAACGTCGTATCCGAGCTTTTGCAGTTTCTTGCGAGGGAACATCTCTGTGAAGTGACCGGCGGCCAAAGCAATGTGATTGGCGGCTCCCGTTACACGCTCACCACCAAGGGTCTGGATCGGGCAACGAGAGCGCTTGCTACAAGTGGCTATGTCGGAGAAGCACCGGTGCGTGTTGAGGATTATGTGGCCCAGGTTCGGAAGCAGTCGGTGCAGTCTATCATTTTCGACCGGGAGCGGATCGAGGCCTCTCTATCGCACCTCGTTCTGCCTGAGAAGACCCGTGATCTGATCGGCCAGGCGTTGAGTTCGAAGCGATCGTTCCTGATATACGGGGCGTCCGGGAACGGCAAAACGAGCGTGGCACTAGCACTGGGAGAGGCCTTACCCGGGGAGATTATAATCCCGTACGCCATCGAATTCATGAGAGAGATCATTCAAGTTTTCGATGCGTCAACACACAAGCCCGTAGACCTACCGAACGGCTATCGCGAGGAAACTGGCGCACTGCTAGACAAGCGCTGGGTCGTAATCAAGAGACCAATCGTACACGTCGCGGGAGAGCTCGCCGCTAATCAACTCGAATTGATGCTCGATGAAGTACACAAAACGTATGACGCGCCCGTGCAGATGAAGGCCAACGGCGGCCTCCTCATCATCGATGACTTCGGGCGACAGCGCCTCGACGCAACCTACCTCCTCAACCGATGGGTCACACCGCTGGAACAGCAAATCGACTACCTCACGATACACAGCGGCGCCCGTCTGGAGGTCCCTTTTGACGTGATCCCGCTCTTCGTTTCCAATCTCCCTCCGGCCGATTTGGCAGATGAAGCTTTCTTGAGACGCTTGCGCTATAAGGTGGAAATCCCATCTCCCGAACGCGGTCAATTCATCGAGATACTCAAGCGTGAGTGCCAGGCAAATGGCATCGCTCATGATGACGGCGCTGCTGACTACTTGATCGACACGCTGTATCGTGACGGCGAACGCGAGATGCGCGGCTGTCACCCCCGAGACCTTGTGGAAGCTATCTCGGACGCCGCCCGTTATCTGGGAACGGCCAAAGCTCTCACGCCGGAGACCGTGGACCAAGCCGGGAGCCGCTACTTCGTCAGCGATAGCATACCTAAAGGGAACTAGGTTCCGCCCGTGTTGTGCACGTCAGTGATGCCTGCCTGCCGGTGGTAGCGTTGGATGGAGAGCAGCGTCTTGGCCTCGAAGCCGATCACGCGCTGCCGTGCGCCCACGCGAACACCTCCTGGCTAGTCACCTGATCCGGCGGCTTACCCAGCCGACGGAAGAAGTGCTGGATCATCCGGTTGTAGCTTTCGACCGTGCGCCGGGAACCACTGCGCCGCTCCTTCTCTGCCAGGAACGCGTAGAGGGCGCGCTCCCAGCCAGCGGCTGAGTCGTCGAAGAACGTGACCTGGGTATTCATGCCGATGCCTCCTTCTGCTAGAATTAGCATCCATATATTGCGATAGTGTCCGCGAAAGTCAAGCGGATGCGAGGGTTAGGCTACCAGCGATCTTGGGGGATGAAGCGTCGAACACCGATCGGGGATGCCAGACCTACGTTATGAGATAAAGCGGCAGGTCTGGTGCCTGCGCTTACTTTTGCGCCCCTGACGCCACGATAACGGTAGGTAGCGGATGCGGCGAATGCTCCTGCGTGAGGTGGGCGCCGTCGAGGACGGGCGCCTGGTGGAGGACGGCGACGCACTGCCGGCGCCCGCCGCGCACGAGGTGGCGCTGCGGGTGCTCGCCTGCGGCGTCTGCCACACCGACCTACACCTCGTCGAGGGAGAGGTGGCGGCGGCGCTGCCGCGCGTGCCGGGACACCAGGTAGTGGCGCGGGTGGAGTCGCTCGGCGCCGAGGTGGAAGGCGTATCCGTGGGCGATCGTGTCGGCGTCGGGTGGTTGGCGTGGACGTGCGGCGCGTGTCCCTCCTGCGCGAGCGGGCGAGAGAACCTGTGTGAGCGGGCACGCTTCACTGGCCGTGACGTGGACGGCGGCTACGCCGACGAGATGCTTGCGGATGCGCACTTCGTCTACCCCCTGCCCGCGTCGTTCTCGGACGTCGAGGCGGCGCCCCTGCTGTGCGCGGGGATCATCGGCTATCGCGCGCTGAAGCTGAGCGAGGTGCAGCCCGGGGAACGGCTGGGCCTATTCGGCTTCGGCGCGTCGGCGCACCTCGCGATCCAGGTAGCGCGGTCGTGGGGCTGCGAGACCTACGTGTTCACCCGCAGCGAGGCGCACCGTCGGCTGGCGCGAGAGCTGGGCGCGCTGTGGGCGGGAGGAGCGGAGGACGACCCGGGCGTGGCGCTGCACGCAGCGGTGAGCTTCGCGCCGGCGGGATGGCTCGTGCCAACGGCGCTGGCCCGTCTCGCGCGCGGCGGCACGCTGGCGGTGAACGCGGTGCACGCCAGCGACATCCCGTCCTTCCCGTACGAGCTGCTCTACTGGGAACGGACCGTACGCAGCATCGCCAACTTCACGCGAGAGGACGCGACCGAGTTCCTGGCGCTGGCGGCCGAGATCGGGCTGCGTATCGAGGTGGATGAGCACGCGCTCCGCGACGCGAACGAGGCGCTCGTGCGGCTGAAGCGTGGGGAGGTACAGGGCGCGGCGGTGCTGGTACCGTAAACGGCTGGTCTATGTTAGCTCAGCCAGCGCCTCCACGCGTACCAAGCCGCGCCGAGCGTACCAACAACCAGCGCAGCGATACCCGCGAACGCTTGAACACTATGACCTGATCGTGGTGCCTCGGGCGATTTGGCAAAGCATCTGCTTCCCAAGCAGAGGGTCGAGGGTTCGAGTCCCTTTGCCGCTCCAACTCGAATTGACACAAGCTGTCCACAGCACCTCACCACTTCTATCTTGGAACGCAGGTGAGCGGGTTACCGCAGACCCGATGGGAAGCTATGAGCCCCAAGCTGATGGAAAGCGACGCCCTTGACGCTTACTCCTCTGTAGTCAGCTCCGCCGCCGAGCGCATCTTGCCCTCGGTTGCGAGCCTGCGAGTTAGGAAGGAACGCTCGCGGCGGCGGCGCGCTGGCCGTCGACCTCAGTGACGAGTCTGAGGCCCTGGCTCTGCTGGGCATTCGGCCAGACAGTGAACAGGGATGGGAGTTGTGGGCGTTGCTTGGGCTGACGAGCGGAGCACAGCCCGCCCCAGTGTCCCGGCAAGTAGTACAGGCGACGCCGATGTCGCGGCGTGAAGTCTGGATGGCGAATGAGCGAGTGCGCCAGGCAGCCCACGCCTGCGATGGCTGCCCGGAGTGCGCTGCTTGGATAGCGGCGGTGCAAGCCTAATGCTGGGCATCCGCCGAAGGAACCGCGCGCAGCCCACGTGCCGGTCGGCGAATACTTCCACGACACGTCACGGCCGCTGTACATCGGCCTGGGCAGGCTGGTGGACACTTCCCTAACCGGCCGCCTGCGGTCTAGCACGTACCACGAACTATCGTCGGCGGGCTACGAACGCCAGCGCGTCCGCTTCGGGCTGATCGAGGAGATGGAGGGCCAGCGCGTCATTCGGAACCTCGGCGCTGATGACTTCGGCGGCGCCGGCGCGTTGGAGGCCAACGACGAGCGCACGGTCGTAATGCTCCTGCTGGATCTGCCGGATGTCTAGTTAGCGATGCAGGACAAGCACCCGCTGCCTGTGTTCGGCATGCTCAGGGCCCTCCGTCCTGAGAAGTGGGCGGACTAGCAGGATGTCAGAGTCACGCACAGAGAGGCTCCATCCGTGAGCAAACGCTGTCTCTCGTGGCGATCCCTGTCGTGGTCGGTCGTACCAAGCTGCGAAGGGAAGTACGAGCAAGAACGCGACGAAAGCGGTGATTGCTCAACGCACAGTCTGAGTATGGTAGCAGGGCGAACCCCGCTCTCAATACTTCGAGAAATATCGCGACAGCCACAAAAAGGCTCCTGGTTGCGCTCCTTGCCCACGTCACGCCTTGCCACCCGCTAGGAGATAACACCGTTAGTGTGAGAAGCTAGAAGCATGAACGTCACCACAACAGAAAAGCTACCGATCAAGGTCTGGCAACTCAGTAACGAGGACGCGCCTGACGAACAGGTGATGGCGCAGCTTCGCAATCTCGCTAATCAT
>JADFKB010000031.1 GCA_022565155.1 Chloroflexota bacterium
GCGGAGCGCAGTACGGACGACGCGAATCTACGCCGGTTGGTCGATCTAGACCTGTCTGTTCAGTCACTAGATAAGAACGCGCTTCGAAAGGGGCAGGGTGAAATGCTCGGCCCCCTGGACGAAGCGCTTGCCGGCGCCGATGCGGTGCTCGACGCCGTGCTGGGCACCGGCCGCGCGCGGCCGCTCGAAGGCGTTATCGCGGCGGCGCTCGATCGCGTGGCCGAAACGCGAGCGAGGCTGGCAGGACTGAAGCTATTCGCCCTCGACCTGCCGACGGGCGTCGACTGCGATACCGGCGGCGCCGATCCGCACGCCCTGCGCGCGGATGTGACTATCGCATTGGGCTGCTCGAAGGCCGGGCTGCATACGCTGCCTGGCGCCGAGTACGCGGGCCGGGTTGAGGTCGTCGATATCGGCCTGCCAGCCGGCGCGATCGACGCGCTGCCCGTCGAGCTGCTGAACGCCCGCTGGGTGCGCGAACGGCTACCCGCACGCCCCGCCGGCGGGCATAAGGGCACGTTCGGCCACGTCCTCGTCATCGCCGGCTCGCGAGCGTACGTCGGCGCGGCGCGCCTGGCGGCGCTCGGCGCGCTGCGCGCGGGGGCCGGCATCGTCACCGTCGCTTGTCCGGAGAGCGTCCAGCCGCTGATCGCCGCCGGCCTCACGGAAGCGACCTACCTGCCGCTGCCGGACGCCGATGGCGTCGTCGCAGCGGAGGCTGCCCGCGACGTCGCTCGCGCCGCGGATGGCTTTAATTCCATCCTGATCGGCCCGGGCCTGGGCCAGGGGCCGGAGCAGCAGGCGTTCATTCGCCAACTACTGTTCTCATTGCCGGAGGACGGCCCCCCGCTGGTCGTCGATGCCGATGGCCTCAACAACCTGGCGAAGCTGCCGCGGTGGTGGGAGCGCGTCGCCGCCCGCTGCGTCCTGACGCCGCACCCCGGCGAGCAGTCGCGCCTCTCTCGCCGCCCGACGGCAGCGCTACAGGCCGACCGGCTGGCCTCAGCTCGAGAGTCGGCCCACGAATGGCGGCAGATTGTCGTTCTGAAAGGCGCCTACAGCGTCGTCGCCGCGCCGGACGGTCGCGCGGCCGTCAACCCCTACGCCAACCCGGCGCTGGCCACTGCCGGCTCCGGCGACGTGCTGGCCGGAACGATTGCCGGGCTGCTGTCGCAGGGCGCGGAGCCGTTCGAGGCCGCGTGCTGCGCCGCCTACCTGCATGCGGCGGCGGCGGAGGGCCTGCGTCCCGAGCTGGGCGATGCAGGCATGATCGCCAGCGACCTGCTGCCGGAGCTGCCCCGCACCCTGCGTGAGCTGCGTGCGTTGTGATACTGTCACCCTGAGCAAAGGGTAGGCTACAGATCCACAGCATCGTAATTCAGTAGGAGGCATCGCATGATAAAGCTAATCTACAGCTTCAAACGCAAGGAAGGATTGTCGGTCGAAGAGTTTCAGCGCTACTGGCGGGAAACGCACGGGCCCATCGCCGCACGCATCCCCGGCGTCCGGCGCTACGTCCAGAACCATACGCTGCCGGAGCTATACGACACGAAACACCCGCCAGCGTACGACGGCGCGGCCGAACTCTGGTTCGATGACCTGGATTCGCTGAGGGCGGGGATCGGCTCCCCCGAGAACCAGGCCGCGCGCGAAGACGAGAAGAACTTCATCGACCACAGTGACGCGGTCTTGATCATCGCCGAAGAGAAGCCGGTAGTGGAGTAGGCGGCGCCGCCCTAAGGCGGCGACTCTGCCGTCGCAGCGGGCGACACGGGCTCCGCATCGCCGCGCTCTCCCAGCTGGCGGCTGAGGATGGCGAACGCGATGAGCCCCACGATGACGCCGAACCAGAGCGTGCCGAAGCGGATGATGAACGTTGCCACCGCCGCCGCGCTCTTGCTCACGTCGACGAGCGCCACCGTCAACGTCACCAGCGCGCCTTCCGCGACGCCCAGGCCGCCCGGCGTCAGCAGGATCGCGCTGGCCAGCGTGGCGATCGGCAGGATGAACGTCGCCTGCAGCAGCAGTTCGCCGTCGTGGCTGAGGCCGAGGCCGATGAGTGTGAAGTAGAAGCCCAGCACCTCGAAGAACCAGGAGAACGCGCTCAGCGCCGTCATCGCCACCAGCGCTCGCGGCGAGAGCAGGAGGTAGGTCGATTCGTAGAACTGCTCGAGTTGCGGCACGAAGCGGCCAACGAGCGGCAGCCGTGCGCCTAGGCGCAGCAGCAGCATCACCGTCGGCCGGTGTCGGGCGACGAAGATAAAGAGCACCGAGCCGATAGCGACGACGACGAACGCCCACCAAGAGTTGCGGAAGACGAAGACGCCGGCGGAACCGATGATCAGCAGCGCGATGCTGTCCGTCAGCCGCTCGGCGATGAGAATCGGCGCGGAACGCGTGATCGGCGTGCCGTGCACCTCGCGCAGCAGGTAGCTCTTCAGCCACTCGCCCACCTTGCCCGGCGTGATCACCATGCCCAGGCCGGAGAAGAAGATGAGCATGCTGTTGCGGGTGGAGAGGCCGCGCACGCCGATGATGTTCAGGTAGTACTGCCACTTCACGAAGCGGAAGACGTAGTTCAGCGAGGAGAGGAGGAGGATCAGCGGCAGCAGCGCCCAGTTGAAGTCGCCCATGCTCCGGCCAACGTCGCGGTAGTCGACGAAGAACGAGACGCCGCCGTAGACGACGATAGCCAGCAGGAGAGAGAGGAGCAGCTTGCCGCGCAGGTTCTGTACGTTCACAGCGCTTCTATCATATAACGCGCCGCGCCGCGAACGTATTCCGCGAAGACAAGGCTATGAGTGACTGCGGTCGAGACGCGGACGGTTGCGGAGGTTCTAAGCGCTCGCCACCGGCGCGGTGGAGGGCAGCAGCGTCTCCTCTTCGGCGTAGCGGGCAAAGAGCCGGCCCCACTGCGATTTCGCCAGCCAGCGTTCGTAGATCTTGCGCTCCTTTAGCGGCCAGTGCAGGTAGTCGTGGTAGGCCTCCGACCAGAAGTTGGCTACGTGCACCAGCGGTGTGTGCAGCACCGCCTTCTGGAAGACACGCGTCGGGCCGTACCAGGCGAGCCAGGCGACGAACTTGTGCAGCGACGAGCCAACATGAAAGCCCCACGATTCGTTCGCGATGTCGTCGCCGACGACGTCGATCTGGCGCGTGTCGCCGACGCCCAACCCCTGCTCGTGGGCGATGCGGATGTAGTCGATGCTCATCGGATCGAAGCCCATCAGCTTCGCGGCGACGGCGTCGATCGCCACTTGGTCGCCGGAGCCGAGGATGACGTTCTTCTCCACCGGCTGCATGATGCGCGGGCCGGTGCCGTTGCCCGCGGTGGTGCCGTCCATCACGGCGAAGATGCCGGCGTGGATCTCCTGCTGGATCGCCAGCAGATCGACCAGCGTTTCGTGGATGTGGCTGTGCGTGTAATGGCGGTTGACGTTGAGCAGCCCGCCGAATGCGTTCTTCATCGCGCCCGTGGTCGTCGTGTAGATGTGGCACTTGACCGTCGGCAGATGCAGGATGTTCTTACCGTGGAAGAAGTCCGGGATGCGGATGCCGCCCGGGTAGATCTTGTCCAGCGCCAGCATCGGCCGCTTGGGGCGGTAGTCGCTCCACGTCATCTCGTCTTCGCGAAAGTTGAACTTCACCGGCACATCGTGGTGCTTGAAGATGGGCACGTAGTGGTTCAGATCCTGGCCCTTGAAGGCGTCCGTGACCACTGTCTTGTTCTGGACGCAGGTGAGGTCGTCGTAGCCGGCGTGGCGCAGCGCGCTGATCGAGGCCTCGAGCTGCCAGGGCGTGGTGTTGGCGGCAGGGAAGGGGAAGTGCCAGGAGATGTTGTCCTTGAGGATCGTCGCGGCTGAGGGATCTAGGTAGCGGCGATACTCCGCCAGCTCCATCAGGCGCTCGTAGTCCTGTAGGACTGTTTCGGGCCGCGTGAACAGCACCGCGACTTTCGGCTTGCCTGGCGTTTCTGCCGTCATACGCTCCTCTCGCCGCCCTTTCGTTCGATCACGGCCTTCACCTCGCGTACGATCGCATCGGCGGTGAGGCCGTATTTCTCCATTACCTCGGTCCACTTGCCCGACTCCGCGTAGCGGCCGGCGACGCCGACGGCGCCCAGCGGAACGGGTGCGGTCGCTCCAACCACCTGCGAGACCATGGCCGACATGCCCGTGCCGATCTGGTGCTCCTCCGCCGTGACGATGCACCCCGTCTCGCGCGCCGCTGCGACGATCGCTTCGTCGTCCATCGGCCGTAGCGTCGCCATGTTCAGCAGCCGGCAGTTGATGCCCTCCTGCGATAGTATATCGGCCGCTTCCGCCGCCGCGTGCACCATAATGCCGTTGGCGATGATCGTCGCGTCGCTGCCGGGGCGGAGCAGGTGCGCCTTGCCGAGTTCGAAGCGGTACGAATCGTCGTAGAGCACCGGGATCTTGGGCCGGCCGGTGCGGATGTAGAACGGCCCGGGCGTGCGGGCGGCGGTTTCGATCGCCTGCTCCGCCTCCACTACATCGGCCGGGGAGACCACGCGCACGCCGGGCAGGGAGCACATCAGCGCCAGGTCCTCGATCGCCTGGGCGGAGATGCCGTCCTCGCCGACGCTGAGGCCGGCGTGGCTCGATACCATCTTCACGTTCAGGCCGGTCTGGGCGACGCTGACGCGGATCTGGTCGAAGCAGCGACCGGGCATGAAGACGCTGAACGTGCTGCAGAAGGCGATCTTGCCCGCCGCCGCCAGCCCGCTGGCGACGCCGATCATGTTCTGCTCCGCGACGCCGACGGAAAAGAAGCGATCCGGGAATTCGTCACGGAACAAACGGGCGGTCGTCGACTTGCCGAGGTCGGCGTCGACGACGACGATGTCGAGGCCATCCTGGCGCAGCTTCACCAGCGTGCGGCCGAGCGCCTCGCGCGTTGCGGCGGGAGCGGTCGAGATCGCGGTCATTCGCCGATCTCCGCCAGCGCCTGCTCCGCCTGCTCCGGCGAAGGGCCCTTGCCGTGCCAGTCCGGGTTATTCTCCATGAAGCTGACGCCTTTGCCCTTCACGGTGCGCGCGATGATCGCGGTGGGTGTGCCTTTCGTCTCCTTCGCCTCCTCGAACGCGGCGAGAAGCTGCGAGAGGTCGTGCCCGTCGACTGAGATGACGTGCCAGCCGAACGCCTCCAGCTTCGCATCGAGCGCGCCCAGCGGCATCGTCTCGTCGACGAACCAGTCGTTCTGGATGCCGTTGCGGTCGATGATCGCGACGAGGTTATCGAGCTGGTAGGAGGGCGCGCACATCAGCGCCTCCCAGGTCTGGCCCTCCTGGCACTCGCCGTCGCCCAGCAGACAGTAGACGCGATAGTCGCGGCCGTCCAGCCGCGCGGCGAGGCACTGGCCTATCGAGTACGACAGCCCCTGGCCGAGCGAACCGCCCGACATCTCGATCCCCGGTATCGTGCCGATCTTGGGGTGTCCTTGCAGCCGACTGTTGAGCTGGCGGAACGTTAGTATCTCATCGACGGGGAAGTAGCCGCTCTCGGCCAGCGCGCCGTAGAGGACGGGAGTGCAGTGGCCTTTGCTCAGCACGAAGCGGTCTCGCTCCGGCCAGTCCGGCTTCTCCGGGTCGTGGCGCATGACGCTGAAGTAGAGCGCCGTCAGGATCTCGACGGACGAGAGTGAGCCGCCCGGATGGCCGCTCTGCGCCTCCGTCACCATGGCAATAATGTGGCGGCGGATGCGCCGCGCCTTAGCCGTTAGCTCCTCAGGCGTCTCGATGGCTACCAATTGCGGTTTCCAGATGGGCTAATGGGTGGCTCTACGCCATTATACGGAGCTTTGCCGCGTCATGTCTACAGTAGCAGTGCGTCGCTATACTGACGCCATGAGCACGTATCGATTCAAGCAGGTGGACGTCTTCACGGAGCGGCCGTTCTACGGCAACCCGGTCGCTGTCGTGTTGGACGCGGACGGCATCGGCGAAGAGACGATGCAACGCATCGCCGCCTGGACCAACCTATCGGAGACAACGTTTGTCCTGCGGCCAACCACGGCCGATGCGGACTACCGGCTACGCATCTTCACGCCGAAGAGCGAACTGTCGTTCGCGGGCCACCCCACCGTCGGCTCCGCCCACGCGGCTCTGGAGGCTGGCGTCGTCAGCGCTCCGTCGTTCCGTCAGGAGTGCGGCGCCGGCGTGTTGCCGCTAACCGTGATGGACAGTGAGACTGGCCGCCACATCTTCGTGAAGGCGCCGGAGGCGAAATTCGCGCGCGACTGCGCCGACCTGGCGGGCGTAGTTTCAGCCGCGCTTGGAGCGCAGATCGCCTCCGAGCCAGCGCCCGCCGCTATGGATTCCGGCCCCGTTTGGCTCTTCGTCCGTCTGGAGAGCGGCGGCGCGGTCGCCGGACTGAAGCCGGACATGTCGGCGGTCGCCACGCTGAGCCGCGAGCACGGCCTTACGGGCGTCGCCGCGTTCGCGTTGCTGGAGGGCGACGGCCCCAGAGTCCACATCCGCTGCTTCGCGCCCGCCTTTGGCGTGTATGAAGACCCCGTGACCGGCAGCGCCAACGCCGCCCTGCCGGCGTACCTCGCGCGCGCCCGCCTGCTCGCCGGCATGGTCGATAATCCCGGGCGCGAGTACGTGTCGACCCAGGGAACGGAGTTAGGCCGCGACGGTAGGGTCTACGTCCGGGCGCTCGACGAGCAAGGCCGCGCCGAGATCGGCGGCCACGCCGTCACGGTGATCGAGGGCGAGATCAACTTCTGAGCGCTACCCCTTGCGGGCGATGTAGTAGTTGTTCAACATGTCGCCCTCCACGCGTTCGACCTGAACGTCCGTGAAGCCGGCATCGGCCAACATCTGGCGCGCCTTCTGCTCACCCCAGACCGTGCCCAGTCCCTCTCCATTCAGCGCGAGCGAGACGGTCATGCAGTGCATCGTCGAGATCGTGTAGAGGAACGGCCCCATCGGGTGCTCGACGTTGTCCGCGACGTCGCTGGAGGCCGCGATGTCGACGCAGAGGAAGACACCGTCCGACTTGAGCGAGTCGGCGATGCCCTTGAGCATCTGTGTCGGCTGGGCCTGGTCGTGGACCGCATCGAAGGCGGTGATCAGGTCGAACTGGCGGGCGCCGTCTAGGGTGGCGGCGTCCTTCTCCTCGAACTCCGCGTTCGTTAGTCCCAGGTCGGCCGCCTCCGCGCGCCCGGCGGCGATCGCCTCTTCAGAGAAGTCGTAGCCGATGAAGCGGCTGCTCGGGAAGGCCTGGGCCATCAGGTTGATAGCGTGGCCGGAACCGCAGCCGATGTCGGCGACGTCGATGCCGGCGTGCAGCCGCTCGACGAGGCCGGGCACGAGCGGCAACGTCGCTTCGATGAGTGTCGCATCGAAAGTCTGGGCGCTCTCCTCGGCCATCAACTTCGTGAACTTTGGATACTCCGAATACGGCACGCCTCCGCCGTTGCGGAAGCTCTCGATGATGCCCTCCTCAACGTTGCCCATGAGCGGAAAGAACTGCGTCCACATGGCGAGGTTGGCCGGCCCGGCTGCTCGCGTAAGTGAGGCCGCGTGCTCCGGCGGAAGCGAGTACGCGCCGGTCGCTCGGTCATACTCGATGATACGGCCTGTCGTCATCGCGCCGAGCCACTCGCGCACGTAGCGCTCGTTCAGGCCGGCCGCTTCTGCGATCTGCGGGCTGGTCGACGGCGGCAGATCGGCCATGGTATCGAACAAGCCGGTCTGGTGGCCGATGCTGGCCATGAGCGCGAGCGACGCCCCGTTCATGATTCCGGCCATCTGGCCTGCGAATGCCTCCGCTTTCGCCGTATCGAGTTCCTGTGTCGTCATGTCCCACCTCCAGTATGTAGTAGAGATGAGCATCTTACAGTAATCCGCCGTCCGCATCAATGCACCACTTCACACGTAGCTCTGCGCTATAATTCCAAACGCACCTGTTAGGAGGCCGACCATGGACCAGCAGAAGCTGCGCGAACTGCTAGAGGGCGTCGCGGCGGGCACGACGAGCATCGAGGCCGCCGTCGCCGATCTGCGCCTGCTCCCCTACGAAGACATCGGCTTCGCCAAGATCGACCACCACCGCGCCCTCCGCGATGTGCTGCCCGAGGTCGTGCTGGCGGAGGGCAAGACGCCCGCCCAGGTCGCCGAGATCGCCTCGCGGCTGGCGGCGCGCGCCAGTAAGGTGCTGATCACCCGCGCAGACGCCGGCTGTTACGACGCCGTGCGCGCAGAATCGCCTGATTTCACCTACCACGAGACCGCCCGCGCTATCACGCTCGACCGTGGCGATGCGCGCAAAGAGCCCGGCGTGACGATCCTCTGCGGCGGCACCGCCGACCTGCCTGTGGCCGAGGAGGCGGCCGTGACGGCCGAACTGATGGGCAACGACGTCCAGCGCGTCTACGATGTCGGCGTCGCCGGCATCCACCGGCTTCTCGACCACCTGCCGGCGTTGCGGGACGCCCGCGCGATCGTCGCGGTCGCCGGCATGGAAGGGGCGCTGCCCAGCGTCGTCGCCGGTCTGGTGGCGGTGCCGGTCGTCGCGGTGCCGACATCGGTCGGCTACGGCGCGAGCTTCGGCGGCCTCGCGCCGCTGCTGGCGATGCTCAACGCCTGCGCCGCCGGCGTCTCCGTCGTCAACATCGATAACGGCTTCGGCGCCGGCTATCTTGCTGCCGTAATCAACCGCCTCGCCCTGAGCGAGCGGCCGGACTGACCAACGCCCGGGAACACCCCGAGAATACGATGAGAATCGGCTATCTGGACTGCCCTTCCGGCATCAGCGGCGACATGCTGCTGGGCGCGCTCGTCGACGCCGGCCTCTCGATAGACGAGCTGCGCGCGGAGCTGGCGAAGCTGCCCGTCGAGGGCTATCGCCTGGAAGCGGAGAAGACGCAGCGCGCCGGTCTGGCGGCGACGAAGGTCACGGTCGTTCTGGAGGAGGCCCAGGCTTCTGCAAGCTCAGCCGGGACACCGCATCGTCGCTTGCCGGATATCCTCTCGATAATTAACGACAGCGCGCTGCCGCCCGAGGACAAGGAGCGCAGCGCGCAGGTCTTCTGCAAGCTGGCCCAGGCGGAAGCGAGGGTTCACGGCGTCGAGCCGGAGGCCGTTGAGTTCCATGAGGTCGGCGCCGTCGATGCCATTGTCGATGTCGTCGGCACCGTGATCGGCCTACGGCTGCTAGGCGTCGAGGCGCTCTACTGCTCGTCGTTGCCGGTTGGCGGTGGCTGGACGAACGGCGAGCACGGCCGCCTGCCCGTCCCCGCGCCGGCGACGCTCGCCCTGCTCTCGGAAGTGGGCGCTCCTCTGGCCGCAGGCCCGGACGCCGGGATGGAGCTGGTGACGCCCACCGGCGCGGCGCTCGTCGCCACGCTGGCGGCGTTCGAGCGGCCGGCGATGACCGTGCGCGTCGTTGGCTACGGCGCGGGCAGCCGCGAGCTGGAGGATAGGCCGAACGCCCTGCGCCTCTGGCTGGGGGAGGCGCTGGACGAACGGCGCACGACGATGCTGCTGATCGAGACGAACATCGACGACATGAGCCCGGAGCTAATCGGCTATGCCCAGGAGCGGCTGTTCGACGCGGGCGCAGCCGACGTCTGGCTGGCGCCGGTACAGATGAAGAAGAACCGGCCCGGCGTGCTGCTCTCGGTCATCTGCTCTGTCGAGCGCGAGGACGCCATGGTCGAGATCATACTGCGCGAGACATCAACGCTGGGCGTGCGGGTGCGGCCGGTAACGCGCCATGAAGCGGAGCGCGAGGAGCTACAGTTCGAATCGAGCCTGGGGCCGGCGGCGGTGAAGGTGAAGCGCCTGCCCGGCCGCCCTCCTTCTGTCGCGCCGGAGTACGAGGCGTGCGCCCGCATCGCCCGCGAGCGTGGCCTGCCGCTACAGGAGGTCTACCGCATAGTCGAGGTCGAAGCACGGGAGCATCTGGCAGGCTCCTAACGGGCCACTTGCCCCCAAATATCGGGCCTAACGACCGTTTGTTACCTGCGTCACAAGTGCGATACTTAGAGCAGATGAAGGAGGTATCGTCATGAAAACGAACATACGATGGACAACAAGTATCGTCGCGCTGCTTCTGGTAGTAGCAATTGCCTTCTTGTTGGCCGCCTGTGGCGGAGACGATGGTGCGGCCAGTGAGATTCCAACCGAGGACAGC
Source organism: Chloroflexota bacterium (assembly GCA_022565155.1). Taxonomy (GTDB): domain Bacteria; phylum Chloroflexota; class Dehalococcoidia; order DSTF01; family RBG-16-68-14; genus JADFKB01. The sequence continues at coordinate 10,164 of JADFKB010000031.1, forward strand.
GCAGACACATCGGTTGATGGAGATGATCACGAGGCGGACGGCCACGCGACCGACGTAGACGATCACGATGCTGCCATCGGCCATGACGCCGACGCAGACGATCATGATGCCGACACAGACGAGGAGGAGTTCGCCTACCTAGAAGCCGCTCCGAAGGATGTACTGTATCTGGTCGAGATGACCAACTTCGCGTTCACGCCCGAAGTCCTGGAGGTGGGTGTCGGCGAAGTCCTTGAAATCGCCATCCAGAATGTTGAGGCTGTCCTGCACGACTTCACGATCGATGTGATCGATGCGGATGTGCATATCTCTTACCTCGGAGGCACCGGACAGCATGCACACGCCGAGCCGGAACGGGACGCCGACGTTCATTTCGCGCTCACCGAGCCTGGCAGCGGGGTGGTGCACATCAAGGTCCACGAACCAGGTGAGTACGTGATCTACTGCTCGGTCCCTGGCCACCGTGAGGCGGGCATGGAGGGGACGCTGATCGTTCGATAACGCTCGCCCAGCAACATCCGCAGCGATCGTCACGTGGAGGCCGGTTCGGGAGAAGAGCCGGCCTCCGCGCTACACTGGCCGCCGATTGCATTCACACGCAGCGGACCCTGAGGACGAGAGCATGGCCACGATTATCGCCAGTATAAAGATCAAGGAGGATGTAGATGGCCCAGCCCGTCCAGATACCGCTGTCGGGGACGGGTGAACTGTCCTCAGCAGAAGCCTTCTGGCGACATGATCCTCCCTACCACCTCTTCATCCTGTCGAGCCTGGCCTTCGCTGTCGTGGTGGGTTTCACGCTGGCGATCCTGGCGCCCCTGAGCATCGTCCTCGAGTGGGGATGGGGACGCCACTTCCTGCCACTCACGCAGGCGCATGGCCAGGCGCAGACCTTGGGCTTCGTGGGGCTGTTCATCATCGGCATGGTGTACCGGCTGATGCCCCGGTTCTCCGGGCGGCCGCTCAGTCTCCCCGCGTTGGCGTGGGCATCCTGGCCAATGCTGTCGATGGCGGTGGTGCTGCGGTTGATCGCGCAGCCGGCGGGTGAAGGGCTGTGGCAACGCACGCTCCTGGTGAGCTCGGGCTGCCTGGGCATGCTGGCGGCCAGTGCGTTCGCCCTGGTGGTAATGGGCACGCTGCTGCACCGGAACAGTCGCGCCGGGGCAACGGGTTACTTCTTCGTTCTCGCCGCCGTATTTTTCGTTTTGCAGGCGGGGATCAACCTAGCGCTCGTCGTCCTGACAGCCCAACGCGGCGACGACGTTATCAGACCGATAGAGGCAGCGGGCCTGCTTCACGTCCAGCTCTACGGGTTCATCGCCATGTTCATCTTCGGTGTGGCCTCCCGCGCGATCCCGACCATCTCGGGCCTGCCCAGGCCGGAGATCCAAGCCAAGGCGATGGCGTTGGTTCTGGCCGCGGCGGTGTTGACCTTCGCCATCGCCGCGCTCTGGATCGGAAGCGGTACGCGGAGCGAGGCGCTCTTGCGCATCGAGGCGACCGCGTTCGCAGCGCTCGGCCCGATCTTTCTTGCCGGCGTCTGGGTCGTGGGTATCTTTCGACCCGCCGCAAACCGGCTCGCAAGGACTTCGCAGCACCACATCTGGCTGATCCGGTCGGCGTTTGCCTGGCTGCTGGTCGCTGGCGGGCTGAGCGCTTACTACGGTGTGCGGGCAAGCGCAGGAGGCGAGTTCATCCCCGCCTACGCCGTCGACGCCGTTCGCCATACGGTGGGCATCGGCGTCGCGAGCACGATGATCGTCGGCATGGCGATGCTGATACTGCCCGAGTTCGCCATCCGCCGGACGCGCTATCCAACTGAGCGCTGGCCCACGCTGACCATCCTCGCGCTGCTCAGCGCGGCGGCAGCGCTGCGCGTGGGAGCGGCCGTGGCGACGCCGCAATGGCTGAGCACTGACCGCTACTGGCCGATGGCGATCGGGGGTATGCTGGCCGAAGGCGCGCTGTTGCTCTTCGCGGCGCTGTTCGTCATCAGCCTGTTGCAGAAGAACGCGACCGTGGCGTCGATCTCCTTACGGGCGGCGCGGGCGCAAGGCCCGCGTCGGGCCTAGGTGCTCGCGGGAACGGAGGCGAGAATAGTTGTGCCGGCTTCCGTGCTATACTGGCCGCCGATTGCATTCACAAGCTACGTAGTCTGAGGAGGAGAGCATGGTCACGATCATCGCCCGCATGAAGATCAAAGATGGCAAGGAGGAAGAGGCGCTCGCGAAGGTCACCGCCATGGCGGAAGCGGTGCAGGCGAACGAGTCCGGCGCCCTGGCCTACATCGTCCATCGCAACCAGGAAGACCCTTCTGAGATCGTCTTCTTTGAGCTCTACGCAGACGACGCGGCGTTCGAGTCGCACGGGAAGACCGCGCACATGGGTGCGATGCGCGAGGACTTCGCCGAGATCTTCGACCCGGCGAGTCTTAAGATCGAGCGGCTGGACCGCATCGCCGGTGAGGTGCGTGCGGGCTAACAGTTCGCCTTGCGCAGCCTCCATGTTGTCCCCTCGCGAGAGACGCCCATGATCACGATCCTATTCCGCATGAAGATGAAGAACGGTAAAGAAGAGCCAGCGCTGGCGAGCCTGCGCATGATGGCGGAAACCGTATCGGCATCGGAGCCGGATACGCTCGCCTACGTCTTCCACCGGTCGCAGGAAGACCCGGCCGACGTTGTTCTGTACGAAGCTTACCCAGACGAGGCAGCGCTCCAGGCGCACGTCCGGTCGCCCCACATGGCTGATTTTCAGACCAGCATCGCGGAGCTCTTCGATACGTCCGCCATCAAGGTCGACGCGCTGAAGCGGATCGCGGGCTTCGTGCGTGCGGGCTAGGTCTGCTACTCTACCAGCTTGATCGTTGGTACTAGAACCTCAACGAAGCTTCCGTAACTAATCGTATATAGGGCGTATATGGGGAGCCGCTATCGGCTGTCCCGTGGCCTGGGTATCGGACGGGCGGCGCGATTCCGATCAGTGAGACCGGGCGACTCTATGTGGATTCCAGCACGAACCGCCGGATCGCCCAGGCGACGCCGCTCTCCGCGTTCGAGGGCGCGATGGCGTCCGCCTGCGCCTTCACGGTATCGGGGGCGTTGCCCATAGCGACGCCCGTCGCCGCCAGCTCGAACATCGGCACGTCCGGCGCCGCGTCGCCGATCGCCAGCGTCTCCTCCGGCGGCACGCCGATGTGCTCGCAGAGCAGGCGCAGCGCCCGCCCCTTATCGGCGCCGGCGGCCGTGATCGTCACGTACGGTTGGACGCCTTCGCTCTCGCCGATTGGCAGCGCCAGCTCGCTGGCGTAACGCTCGCCGAACGCCTCGACGATCGCCGATACCGCCGCCTCTCCGAACACGAGAATGCCTGTGGCGGGCGCGGTGACGTGCTGCGCGTGCGTCGCTGCCAGGCGCATGTCTTTTGGTAACCGCTGCGCGTCGATCTCGTGCGGCGTGCGCATGTAAGTGACGCCTTCGACGGTGCAGTATGTTTCGAAGCCGTGGTCATCGCAGAGCGCGGCGATCTCCCTCGCCAAGTCCGTTGGAATCTGCAGGTGCAGCAGCTCCGCGTCGCCGTTCGGCTCCCGGATATGCGCGCCGTTGTGGCAGATGAGCGGCGTCTCCAGCTCCAGCCGGCGCGCGCTGCGCTGCGCCAGCCCGTACCAGCGCGCGGTGTTGAGCGCGATCTGCACGCCGCGGTCGCGGGCGGCGGCGACGGCTGCCTGGTCGGCCTCGCTGATGCGGAAGTTGGGACCGAGCAGCGTGCCGTCCAAGTCGAGCGCGATCAGCCGGATCATCGGAACGCCAGCCCCTGGTTGCGCGTGTTTACGTGATGTAGACAAATTGACCCTGTCACGGGAGTTCCGTCTGGTTCCTCTTCGAGAGTATGTCAGGCAGTCAGGCGTGCCGTATACTACCGCCTGGGCAAAGGCGAGGCAAGGAGAGATCCACAGCATGCGGGCCGGAAGTCGCTGGTATGTGGTTGTTGGATGCTAGGCCATAGTGATCGTGTGGAATCCCTCCGCTACTCCTAGGATGCCCAATCGCACCGGATATCCAGCCCACAGCCGAAACCGAGCAATGAACCTTTTGCGCTCGTCGCGGATATATATACTGGAACGGCTCAGCCCAGGGCTAGAGGATCGCTGTGACGGAACAGGACTTAATCCGCCGGGCAAAAGCGGGCAACCGTGCCGCCGCGGGAGAGCTGCTAAACGCTCACGCTACGCAGGCCTACCGTCTTGCGCTGCACATTGTCCGTAACCAGGCGGACGCCGAGGACGCGACTCAGACCGCCTTCGTCAAGGCCTTTACCAACCTGGCACGGTTTGACGAGCGGCGTCCCTTCGCCCCATGGCTCCTCCGCATTGTCGGCCGCGAGGCTCTGAAGGTCCTTCGGGCTGAGCGGACCCGGTTGGCCTTTTGGCAGCGCCATGCCCAGGGTGCTGAGAGCCAGGAGACGGTTGAGTCAGCCGTGATGGTCAGGGTGGAGCACGAAGAGCTGTGGCGGGCTGTGAATCGGTTGAAGGACGACGACCGGCTCGTGTTAACCCTGAGCTTTTTCATGGGCCTGAGTGAGGCGGATGTGGCTGAGGCATTGGGGATCAAGCGCGGGACGGTGAAATCGAGGAAGCACAACGCCCTAGCCCGTCTGCGCGCGCTCGTGGAGCGCGAGTTCCCGGAACTCCAACACGCGGTGCTGGAGCGGACGGAGTCGGGAGGAGACCCGCGATGAGTACATTTACCGGAGGCATAGAGCAGTTGGAGGCAGCGCTGGCGGAGATGGGCCAAGGCATGATCTACCCTTCCACGCCAAACTTCGTGCCCGCGGTGTTGGCGCGCGTGGATACCGCAGAGCGTAGGCCGCGGCTCCTGGCCGCTCTGTGGCCCGTGACGCCGCAGCTGGTCATCATCCTCATCCTAGCGCTCCTGCTTTTGGCATGTTCCGCGGTGGCAGCCTATTTCCTCTACCCGGTCCCTAAGGGGTTTGACATCAGCGTGAGCCTGCCCGGCACTGAGGGAGGTGGGTCCGACGTCTTTATGATCACGGCCGATGACTTGGAGCAGCTAACCAGCAACTCTGCCACGGACATACAGGCGACCTGGGCTCCGGACTGCTCGCGCATTGCCTTCGCCAGCAATCGGCCAGGCTTCTCGCCTAACTATGACATCTACATGATGAACCCCGATGGCACAGGCGTCGTGACGGTCGTGGACAGTCCCGGCGTCGATATGCACCCCAACTGGTCTCCGGATGGTACGCGGCTTGTTTTCAACCACGACGATGTCCACTGGGAGCCTGGGCCGTTTGGTGGTGGCCGATGGCGCGCAAACGGGGAGCCCGACCTCTACGTGGTTAACGTCGACGGCAGCGGTCTCACACGTCTTACGGACCTCCCTGGGCTTAAAGTGGTGGCCGACTGGTCGCCCGACGGGCGGCGCATTCTGTTTGGCGGTGGACAACAGGATAACAGTGAGATCTACGTTATCACCGTCGATGGTACAGGCCTGCGAAACCTTACCAATTATCCGGCCCAGGACGACCACGCCAGGTGGTCTCCAGACGGCACGCGCATAGTCTTTGCCAGCAACCGTGAGCAGATAGAAGAGTTCGGCCCCGCCAACCGGTGGTACTGGCCTGGGGGCGGCCTTGATATCTACGTAATGGATGCTGATGGCGGCAACGTGACCCGGCTGACCGATCACCCTGAGAACGATATCCTCCCCCACTGGTCGCCCGACGGCAAGTGGATATCCTTCACCAGCGCCAGGATCAGCGGACTAGGGGGCGCTTATGAAGGTGGGCCTTGGGATGTCTACGTCATGAAGGGAGACGGCTCCGACCTCCAGCACGTAATCCAGGGGACGGGGCATGGCTGGTCCTCCTGCAAGGCGCAGCGGTAGCCCAGCCTGATGAAGAACGGGCTATGCAGATGGGCGAAGCCCCTTTGCCGGGAGTCTGAGGGTGTCCCTCAGGTATAGATTCTTGCCGAAAAGATAAAAGCCCGGCTGCTGGAACAACCGGTCAGACACGCGACCTATGGTCACACAGGGCACAACGAGTAAGACACGGATGAGGAGTCGGAGCGCCAGAAGCAGAACAAGACGTGAAGGAGGTGCGAAATGAGTATTGTCAGATCGAGGCGGCTTTGGAGGATGTCTCTCTTCGGAGCGCTGCTGATAGTGGCGATCTTGGCTGCCGTGGCGCTGGCCAGCGCGGTAGGCGCCCACCATTGTAAAGGGGGCCACAGTACCGATCCCGGCTGCGATGCAGGTGGTGGGGGAGGGGGTGGAGGCGGCAAAGATACCGTCACCTACGACGTCTTTCTCGTGGCTCCGCAGCACGCATTAGGGTCTGGGTTCGAGTCGCCGACCTATAGTCCGGGCGATTTAGTACCTCCTTGCATCGCCACCGCCCATGAGGATAACTACTCGGCCAAATTCCCGCGGCATGACCTGTGTGCAACCGTGGTGATGTCCACGGGAGCCAAGCTGACCGACGACATTAAGATCGCAGTTAACTACAAACGCGGCTGCATCACATCAGTCCAATTGTGGGGCCAGGACGTCATCGGTCGTGAGGGTATAATGCACGCGAGCGAGGTGGTCACGATCGACCCACCGCTATGTCCTCCCCCGGCGTCGGACTTCGCCCTACATGTGGACACGGACAACATCGCGATCTGCAAGCTGAAACAACATTTGGGGGGGCCGTGCGTGGAAATCGTGGGCAGCATTAGCCTGGGCGACTTGCTCTATGTGGTGCGGTAGGAAACCGGCAAGAACTTGGATGCCACCGAGCCCCTGTTGGTTGGGGTTGAGCAGCGTGCCGTCCAAGTCCAGCGCGATCAGGCGGATCATCGGAACGCCAGCCCCTGCTGCTTCATGCTGACGAACCCTCCGTGGCTGATGACGACGTGGTCGAGCACCTCCACGTCCAGCAGTTCGCCGGCCTCGATCACCTGCTTCGTCATCGCCACGTCGTCCGGCGAGGGCTGCGGATCGCCGGACGGATGGTTGTGGGCGAGGATGATGGCTGGCGCGTTGTGGCGCAGCGCCTCGCGGAACAGCTCGCCGATGCGCACGACCGCCGTATGGACGTTGCCGCGATAGACATCGTTCGCCGCCAGCACCTGGTTGCGCGTGTTCAGCAACAGCACTCGCATGTGCTCCTGATCGAGCAGCCCCATCTCGCCCTGCAGCAGCCGCGCCACGTCGTCGGCCGAGCGGATCACCGGTCGCTCTTCCGGCTGCGCCGCGACGAGCCGCTTTCCCAGCTCCAGCGCGGCTTGTATCTGGGCGGCCTTCGCCTCGCCCAGGCCGCGCTGGGCGCAGAGCGCTGCGAAGCTGCTGCGGGCCAGGCCCGCCAGGCCGTTGAACGTCGCCAGCAGGCGCGATGCCATCGCCAGCGCGCTCTCTTTCTCGCCGCCGGTGCGCAGGAGGATCGCCAGCAGCTCCGAGTTCGAGATCGCGGCCGGCCCGGCGTCGCGCAGCCGTTCGCGCGGCCGGTCGCCGCTGGGCAGATCGTGGATGCGCGCCTGGTAGCGGATGCGTTCTTCCTGCTCAGCCATCGGCGCGCTCCGCTTCCTCGCCTGCTCGCGCGACGACTTCGATCGTCTCCACCGCGCCCGTGTGTGGATAGTGGACGATACGTACGGAGTCCCCCGGATCGACCTTCACCGCATGCTCAGGCGATAGCCTGTACACCTCTCGCTCGACAAAGATGTATGTGTTGCGAAAGAGGAAGAACTCGTTCTTCGTCCAACAACGGTCCACCACGCCGACGGTCTCCACGGTGCGCGAGAAGAGGTCGCGCAGCGATTGCACGACCTGGTACGTTAGCAGCAACACAACGGAGCCGATCAGCACCAATGCGACCACCCGCCCGCCGCTCGAACCCTTGTCGGCCATGTCCTGGGCGATGAAACCCAGCGCCACCAGCGCCACTGCCAACACCGGAGCGAAGACCAGCGTGCTCCGGAGAACCGCCCACCAGGCTGAACTGCGTGCGCCTCCCACGATCGGCCTCCTTAAGGAATCGCGAGGACTTGGTCCGGAACGATCGGATCGCTGATCGCGGCGAAGCCGTTGAGATCCGCGATCTGCTGGGCAAAATCAAACGGCTCCACGTCCGCCGGCGCGAACAGCTCCGCGATGCCAAGCAGCGTATCGCCAGACTGGACGACGTACTCCTGCTCCTGCACCTCCGGCGTCGCCGCTGGCGCCGGCGTCGACGTGACGAGCGCGCGGGGCGTCCTCGTCGCTTGCGGAGTTTGATTGGCCGGTGCCGGTGTGTCGAGCACCGCCGTCACGATGCTGGTGGGTGTCACTTCAGAGATGATCACCTGGGCATCGCCGTCACCGCCGGGAGGACGCACCAGCAGCCAGATCGCGATGGCGGTTCCGATAAGGAGCGCCAGGAGCGAGCCGCGGTAGAGATTGAACGACGGCAAGGAGCTGGCTGGGCTGAGACATTCAGCGCAGAGATCGCCGCCGTGAAGCTCGCAGTACACGCGAGCGCAGCGCCGGCACTGGCGTCCGGCCTCGTTGCTGCAGGCGTAGCACTCCATCGGCGGGACTATACCAGGTAGCGCCACGGCGGGCCAGCCCGCCGGAGCGGGAAAGGCTACGTAACTTCGACGGTCGCGCCGGCCTCTGCCAGCTTCTTCCTAGCGGTCTCGGCGTCGTCCTTGCCGACGTCTTCCTTCACGGCTGTTGGCGCCGATTCCACCAAGTCCTTCGCTTCCTTCAGGCCCAGCGTGGTCACCTCGCGGACGGCCTTGATCACGTTGATCTTGTTCTCGCCGAAGTCCTTTAGCGTCACCGTGAACTCGGTCTTCTCCTCGGCGGCTTCCGCCGGAGCGGCGCCCGGAGCGGCTGCGCCCGGAACGGCGGCCACGGCGACCGGCGCGGCGGCGGTGACGCCGAACTCGTCTTCGATCATCTTGTTCAGGTCGCGCAGCTCCAGGACGGTCATCTCTTTGATCAGGTCAAATGTCTGGTCGATCTTGTTCGCCACTGCTTTCTTTCCTCCTTTAGCGGCTTTCGGCTTCGCCTTCTCGTCCGATTTTGCTTCTGGCGCTTCCTCTTCTGTCGCCGTCTCTTCGTCGGCCATAGGTTATGCTCCTTCCAGCTGTGTCGCCCGCGCTTCCAGCAGGCCGCTAAACGTGTTCACGCTGTCCTGCAGCAGCCGCCCCGGCGCGCGAGGCAGCAGCTTGTCAAGCAAACCGACCAAGTTCGCCACCGGCGCTTGCAGGGCCCTCGCCAGCTGGCCGGCCAGAATCTCGCGCGGCGGCAGCGACGCCAGCCCTGTCAGGTCGGCGGCGCTCAGTAGCTGGCCGGTCATCACGGCCATGCGCAGCGCGAAGTCGTTCTTCGCCGTGCGCATGTACTCGCTCGCCGCGCGTACGGGCGCGGTGACGTCTTCATAGCCGAAGATCACCGCCGTCGGGCCGTCCATTAGTTCCGCCATCTCTGGCTGCTCCGCCTCTTGGCAGGCGCGCAGGAAGAGCCGGTTCTTCACCACGCGTATCTCCGCGCCTTCCGCGTTGCGAATCGCGCGCCGCAACTCCACCATGTCGTTCACCGTCAGGCCGCGATAGTCGGCCGCGATGACGATGGCGCTGCGTTCGATGCGCTCCCGCAGCGCCTGTACTTCTTCGATCTTCTTTTCGTTAGGCATCTCACCCTCCGGGCGCTGGTCGCGCCCTCTCTTCGCGGGCGTAGCAAAGCGCCCCATCTCGATGAAGATGAGGCGCGATCAGATGAACACGGTAGCGCGACGTTTGTCGCGGCACGGAACTGCTCGATCTGCCTCGGCGGGCGCTTGCGCCTTAATCCTTCCTGGAAGGAACCCGCTGTCTTCAGCGACCTGTATGGTGGCAGATGCGCTACCGCCGCGCAAGCGAAGGCCGCCGGTAGAGTAGGGCGGTGTTATACGTAGACGCCGACGATGATGAAGACCGCGATCAGCGTGGCGAAGAGCGCCGCGTAGATCGCGTAGAGGACGATCCTGGGCGGTTCGCCGTTTGAATCGGAGGGCGCTTCGCTCACGCGTCGGTCTCGGCTTCCGCTGGCGCGCCATCGCCCTCGGCGGCTACGGCTGCCGCTGCCTCGACGGGGGCAGCGCCGTTCCCGTCGCCGAAGACGGCCTGGGCCAGCAGCTCGGCAACGTCATAGGTCTTCAAACGCTTCTCTTCATCCGGCTGGACCGATGGGAAGCCATCCTCCAACATCTGGATGCAGAACGGGCAGTTGGCAGCGATAATCTTCGAGCCGCAGCTCTCCGCGCATGACTGCGCCTGCGAGCAGCGCGCGTTGTTGATCCGCTCGCCCTTCGACTCCTCCATCCACATGTGGCCGCCGCCAGCCCCGCAGCAGAAGCCCTTCTCGCGGCACTGGCCTTCGATCTCCTGCAGCTCCGCCCCCGGGATCGCCTTGATGATGTCGCGCGGCGGCTCGTAGATGTCGTTGTGGCGGCCGAGGAAGCAGGAGTCGTGGTACGTCACCTTCTCCGCCAACTCGTGAGTGACCTGGAGCTTGCCGTCGGCGATTAGCTCGGCCAGCACCTCCGTATGGTGGCGGACCTCGAAGTGCCCATCGAACTGCGGGTACTCGTTCTTCATAGTGTTGAAGCAGTGGGGGCAGGTGGTGACGACCTTCTGGACGCCCTTCTGCTTCCACGTCTCGATGTTCTGGCCGGCCTGGATCTGGTACAGGTACTCGTTGCCCAGCCGCCGCGCCGGATCGCCGGAGCAAGTCTCCTCCTCGCCCAGGCAGCCGAAGCTGACACCCGCCTCGCGCAGCAGCCGGGCGAGCGCCTGCGTCACCTTCACGTTGCGCTCCACCATCGCGCCGGTGCAGCCGACCCAGAAGAGGTACTCCTGGCTGCCGTCGAACTTCGGAATCTCGAACTCCATCTCCTCCATCCACGATGTGCGGGTGAAGGCGGCGCCCGGCCACGGATGGCCGCGCTGTTCGAGCTGCTTCAGCGTAGAGGCGGCCGTCTCCGGCATATTCGCCTCATCCATGACCAGGAAGCGGCGCATGTCCATCAGCGCCGGGACGTGCTCGATGTAGACAGGGCACTGGTACTGGCAGGCGCCGCAGCTGACGCAGTCCCAGATCGCGTCGAAGCCGACGGCGTCGATCAGCTTCAGCGGCTCCTCGCCCCCGCCGACGCCGATCGATTGGCGCATCTGCGACTCCGCGACGGCGCGCATTTCGACCATGATCTTCTTCGGGGAGAGGTCCTTCCCTGTATTGAACGCCGGGCAGTTGATCTCGCAGCGGCCGCACTCCGTGCAGGTGTAGAAGTCCAGGTTCTGCTTCCAGGAGAAGTCCTGGATCTTGCCGACGCCGAAGACCTCCTGCTCCTCGATGTTCTCGATCGGCTGCAGCACGCCCGTGGGCGTCAGCCGCCGGAAGAAGACGTTGAACGGCGCCGTCAGGATGTGCGAGTGCTTCGAGATCGGCAGGTAAGCGAGGAACGTCAGGAAGTCGAAGAGGTGCAGGTACCACCAGCTTCCGTGCAGCCCTTCTGCGACACCCTTGCTGATGCCCATGGCGTCCCAGAGGTTCGCCAGCCCAAATGCCATGAACGAGAATGCATCGCGGTCGCCGCGATCGAGGACGATGGCAAAGCTGTTCGTGAAAACGTCGGTCACCATCAGGAACCACGTCAGGAAGAGGATGAACCATGCGTCCCAGTTCAGCGACAGTCGCGCCGGCCTGATGAAGATGCGCTGGAACGCAGCCAGGCCGACGGCGAAGATGACGAGGATGTTGAACAGCTCCATGACCGGCCGGAAGCCGGTGTAGAGGATGCCGAAGATGCTCTCCAGGCTGGCCGCTTCGTGGAAGCCGTCCAGCAGGAAGTTGAGCGTGCGCACCTGAAGGACGAGGAACCCCCAGAGGATCATTGTGTGCAGCAGGCCGGCGTACCAGTATTCGGACCGGTTCAGCCGCATCGTCGCCAGCACGTAGGACGGCAGCGTGACGATGCGCTCGACGATGTCTCGCGCCGTGCCGAGGCGATCCTCGCGCTTCCCGCCCGCAATCACGAGCACGCGCAGGCCGGCCAGGAAGAGGAAGAGCGAGATGAACGCGATCAGCGTCAGGTAGAAGCCGATGTTGCCGGGAAACGATGTAGAAGGTGCCATCATCAACAATCCGCCGCGCATCTAACGGCTATGCGCGGCATCAGAATGATAGCTTCCGGACGAACGTCCGGTCAACCGCGGAGCATTAGCGCTGTGCGTTGCAACAAAGGGCTGTTGACAAACCGGAGGAACGGGAGTACGCTAGTGACTCTAAATGGGCGGATCCGCAGGGGCGGGTAGGTGGCGGGGGTGTGAATGAAAACCAACGCAAGTTCTCAACACAAACGGCAGCGCCGCCGCTTAGGCGTGCTGGTCCTGCTGCTGCTTACCGCCGGCGTGCTGCTTCTGACCGGTCGCTTCAGCAGCCAGGCACAGGCAGAGAAGCCGGGCGGCATCATCCAACCCGACGTACTGGCAGCGCTACAGGAGAGCTCAGAAGTGCGGGTGATCATCAGCCTAGCGGGGCTCGCGCTGCCGTCGTCAGGTCCGGTTGACTCGGCCGCCTGGGACGAGTACAGACGGCAGTTGGCGGCGGTGCAAGACCGGGTCCTCGAGAAGCTCGCCCCGGCCGATTTCACCCTGACGGCCCGCTACAGCGTTGCACCGGCTCTGGCGGGGCGCATTACAGAGAGCGGAGTGGAGAAGCTGCGCGGCCATCCGGACGTCATAATAGTCTCCTTCGACTTCCCCGTCTTTCCGGCTCCGCCACCGACTCTGGACACACCACCCGGCGACGTGAATTGTAACGGTACCGTCAACAGCATCGACGCCGTGCTGGTGCTGCAGTTGGACGCGGCTCTGATTCAGTCGTTGCCATGCGAGGGGCTCGGCGACGTGTATGGGGACGGCGAGATCGATGCTCGTGATGCCGCCGTCATCCTCCAAATTGAGGCTGGACTCTGCTGCGTATGGGCGTGGTAGTGAGCGAACCTTGAATAGCAACGAGCAGACGACGAAGTTCCCCCCGCCGGCGGCGGGCTAGGATTTGTAGCGAGTAACTCTTGGAAGGAGAGTTTTCATGAACACCCGCCTGCGGCTCGTAGCTCTGTTGATCCTCTTGCCTGCAATCGTCGTGCTGCTGCAGTTCGGTGGCGTGCTGGCGTTAGACTCGTCTGGCAAAATCGCACCGCGGTCGGCAGCAGCTGAATCTATCGCAGGCGATGTCGATGGTGACGGGGTAGTAGACAGCATCGATGCGTTTCTTCTCCTGCAATTCCATGCAGGGATAATCGGGATTGGGCAGCCTTACAGTGAGAAAGCAGACGTTAACAACGACCAACGCGTGAACGCGATAGACGCCGCCCGCATCCTACAGTTCCACGCTGGGCTGATAAAAACGCTAAACCCATAGCACTATTGTGCGAACGAACGAGGTCATGTTGGCAGGCACCAGGGGCAAAGAACGGTATACAGGTCGGATGGTTGCTTGGACTGTAGGAGGAACCTGAATGAAGAAATTGCTTGTGGCGGCGGCCGGATTCCTGCTGGCAGCAAGCATCGCGGCGCTTAAAAGGCGCTACGCCTAAG
>JADFKB010000147.1 GCA_022565155.1 Chloroflexota bacterium
TCAGCAGGTGGCGTCCGTCCGGCGTCTCGACGAGGATCGCATCGCCCTGTCCCACGTCCAGCACGCTGATCGTCAACCGTCCGCCGGAGCCGGAGAGCGCAGCCGACCAGATTAACGCGGCGGCGACCGCCAGCCCGCCCGCGGCCAGCCAGACCGGCCGCAGGCCGGCGCGCTGGATGCGTGGCTCCTCCATGTCGATGCGCTTCCGCGTTGGTTGCAGCCGCCAGGCGGCGGCTACGATCGCGGTGTAGGCGGCGGCCGCATGCCCCGCGCCGAAGCCTTCGATGTTGATCGACGCCAGCGGCACGTCGGCGAAGAAGCGGGCGACTTCGATCATGTAGGTCAGCATCGCCCAGGAGAACCAGCTCGTCGCCTGGCCCAGCGGCGCCCAGACCGCGCCCGCCACCGACGTCAGCGCAGAGCTGCCCAGGATCAGCGGAAACGCCGGTACCAGCACCAGGTTTGCGGCCACTGTGACGGCGGAGATGCGATCGAAGTAGAGCGCGACCAGCGGCATCGTGGCGATGACGGCGGCCGCCGTCACTGTCGTGCTCTCGACGAGGAAGCCCGCCGCCCCGCCCTCGCCCGCTTCGATGCCCCAGCCGCGGAGCAGGCGCACGGCGTGCTCCTGGATCGCTGGCGCTAGGTAGATCAGTCCCAAGATAGCGGCGAAGCTGAGCTGGAACGAGACGTCCTCGATCACGAGCGGGTTCCAGCCGGTCATCACCGCCGCCGCGAGCGCCACCGCAGTCGCCGCGCTGCCCGGCCGGCCTAAGAGCGTCGCGGTCACGAAAAGGCTGCCCATGATCGCCGCCCGCACGACAGTCGGCGAGGCGCCCGTCAGCACCGTATAGCCGGCGATCGCCACCAGCGCCAGCAACGCCGCCTGCCTGCGCCCGATCAGCCAGGCGAAGCTGCTGATGATCAGCGCGGCCACCAGGCTGACGTTGTGGCCGGAGATCGCGATCAGGTGCGACGTGCCGGTCGCGTTCATATCGGCGGTCAGGTCGTCGGGAATAGCGGAGCGCTGCCCTAGAAAAATGCCCTGGGCCAGCGCAGCCTGCGGCTCGGGCAGCGCCTGCGTCAGCGCATCGCCGAGTTGCCGCCGGACGGCGTGGAGCGCGGCGAGCGCCGGGTTGCCGTTACCGGTGGAGAGAAGACGCACCTCATCCGGGAAGGCGATAACGGAGCCGACGCCCTGGCGGGCGAGGTACTCCCGGTAGTCGAAGTCGGGGAACGTCGGCGGCGTCTCCAGTTCGCCTGCGATCTCTAGCAGATCGCCGTATCGGTAGCGAGGGAAGAGGCCGCTGCGCAGCAGTACCCCGCCCGCTGCCGGCTGCCACTGCCCATCGCCCGCGCCGGGCGAGGCCGAAGGGTCGAACACCTCTCGAATGGAGAGGCGGACGCGCTGGCCACCGCCGCGCACCTCCGGTTCGTCCGCCACCAGCGCCCGGAAGCGTAGAGCGTCCGTATCGTTGTAGACGGCCAGGCCGGCCGGCTCGTCCGGCGGCCGCTGGTCGAGGTAGCGGGCTGCCCCGCCGGCGAAGAGTCCGGCTGCGAGCAGGCCGAGCAGGGCCAGCTGCGGCCGCCGTTCCACCAGCGCGGCCGCCAGACCCGCGACGCCGATCGCCGCGACGGCTGGCCACCAGACAGCGCCGGTCACCGCGGCCGCGACGACGCCCAGCAGCCACGCCGCCGCCAGGTAGACCAGCGTCATGGCCCGGCGGTAATCAGGTCGCGGATCCGCTCATACGTAGCGCGGGGGATGATCTTGCGCTCCACCAGCTCTTCGGTCGTTACGTAGACGCCGTTCGCGATTCGTTCTTCAACGATGCGCTCGCTGTACACATCGCCGATGCCTGGCAGGTCGTCCAGCTCGGCGGCGTTTGCGGTATTGATGTCGGTCTTCGCCGCCGCCGAGCCTAGGACGCCCGGCGTCAGGCCGCCCGCGGCTTCGCCGATGCGCGGAACCAGCACCTGGTCCTCGTCGTGCAGGCGCAGCGCCAGGTTGATCGAATCTAAGTCTGCGTCTGGAGTATGGCCGCCGGCCTCGTACAGCAGGTCGATGATGCGGTCGCCGTCGCTCATCTCGTACACGCCGGGCTCGGCGACAGCGCCCGAGATATAGACTTCGATCGGCCCGCTGGCTGGTGGGTCGGCGAGGTTAATCGTCAGCGGTTGGGCGCTGTCACGTTGGTCGAGGACGAACGCGACGACTGCCGCGGCTACGAGCCCTGCCAGCCCGATCGTAATCAGGTTGCGATAGCGATCCAGCAACTCCGCCATGGCGTCCCTTCCCCTCGTATTCCGCTCCCGCTCCGCCCGCCATGTACCATTAGCTGTATACAACGACAGTGTGTGCAATTGGTGGCACACACAGTACGCGTAAATTAACAGGTAATAGTAATACTGTCAAGAGGTGGCGGATACTCAAATCTTATAAATGGATCTCTGCCTATGCTGCGCTGGGGAGCCGGCTATGGCCTCACGATCACAGAGATGTTGTCGTAGACTGGGCTCTCCCATTCAAAGCCCGGGCAAATTACGATTGAAACGCCATGCTGGCGTTCAGCTGTGGCAGCCCATGCTCTTATCGCCTTGCGCGCAGCCCTACCTGAAACGCCGAAGTCGATGTTGAAGCCATAGTAGACGATAAGCTGTCCAGTCTTATCTTGCCGTTCCCATTTAAGGAGCGCGTTATCGAGGTCTGATTGGAACTTTCCGAGAAATCCCGCCGCGGGATCCTCAAGTGCTACCGCCCCTCTCATGGCTATGCCATGACGCCGAAGATGGGGGTTGAGGACCTCTTCCTTGAATTGCTCTTCCTCCTGAGAATTGCGAACTGTCTTCACTTCTAGCCAGATGTCTTCAACTGCAATGTCCGGCGCTCCTTGTTCCGTGACGAAGCAGGGGCGACCTAGCTTTGCGACATGAAGAGCCCACGCGAAAGCCGCACCCTCGGTAAAGACGTCCAACAAGCGATGGTCGTGTGCTGTGTTGTGGATGGCTCTCATCGGGTGCGCAGCCCTCAATCTAGCGATGAAGCCCTGGTGGGCGCCAGCCAGCTCCAGACATTCGATCAGCTCGCCGAAATCGTTCTGCTGCTGATCGACAGCCTCATATACCCAACAGGTAGGCTCTAGGTCTTCCCAGAGTGGGAACGTCTCCTGAAGTAATGGTGTTAGGGGAGGGCAGATATTCATCACTTCTAAGTTCCAGTTTCATTATAGACACACGGGCCTCGGCTCACTTGGAAGTTGGCACCTCGCCCGATGCACACCGTCCGCGAGCGTCCCGCCACGGGCAACACTATCCCCACATAGTGTGCCACGTTGGGTTGCTCTGGCCAGACTCCCGGCCGCGGGCTATCGGCTGAGCCTAGTCTTCGACCGCGGCGGTGACCGCATCGACGAAGATGTCCGCACGCCAGTCGGCCGTGAATTCGTCTTCCAGGTTCCGGCGGGCGACGGACAAGTAGACCCCAACGAGGTCGCGCTCCGGGTCGGCCCAGAAGTAGATCCCACCGGATCCGCTGTGACCGAACGACGAAGGGCTCGCCAGTCCGCCGTTAAAGTAAGGCGTGACCGTGGAGGAACGGGAAGAGGCCGTATCCGTATCCACCGCCGAACTCGTTCGTGATGGGCGTGCCGTCCGGTCCCAGGCGCTCCCAGCGCACGGGAGCGCCCTCTGGTATCTGACTCCGCCGCATCGCCTGAACGGACGCGCCGCTGAGGACACGCTGGCCGTCGTAGGTCCCGCCGTTGAGCAGCATCTGGGCGAAGACCGCGATGTCGCGCGCGCTCGTGTGCACTCCGCTGCCGCCCGAGGGCGTCCCCTCGTACTGTTCGGAGTCCAGGCCCGGGCTGAACGGCCCCAGGTCCTCCGACCCCGGCATCCCCTCACCGCGCCGGACCTTGCGCTCCCGATGCTCGGGCGGCAGCACGTAGCTCGAGTCTGCCATGCCGAGCGGCTCGAAGATGCGCTCTTGGGCCAAGTGCTCGATCGGCGTCCCGCAGACCCGTCTCGGCAGGTCGGCGAGGAGTTCGTAATTCACGTTGCAGTATTGCATCGCCTCACCTGGCGGGCAGGCGAGCGGGAGGGTACGCATGAGAAGAGAAAGGCCTGCATGTAACGGGTGCTGGCCCGGCTCGGGCGGCGGCAGCTCGGCTCCCTCCTGGAGGAGCCGTTGAATCTCGTTTTGGGCGTCAATGTTTCGCCAGCCGGAGAGATGGCACAGCAGGTGATGTATCAGCACCTCCTCCGTGCCCTCCGCGGCGATCTCCGGGTAGTAGTCGCGCACCGGTCGCATCAGGCCGACGCGGCCGTCTTCGACGAGGCACATGATCGCAGCCGCCGTGATAGCCTTGCTCACCGAAGACATGGGGAAGATGGCGTCGGGCGGCAGTGGCGGCGAATCGGGCTCCGACGTCAACGTCCCGAACGCCTCGTGCAGGACGATGATCCCCCGGCGCGCCACGAGCACGACGAGCGTGGGATGGGTACCGTCTTCCACCCAGCTCCGGGCCAGCTCCTTGACGTGCTGAACCCTGCTTGGAGACATTCCGGCTTCTTCCGCTGTTCCTGTTCTGAGTTTCATCCCTAGCCTCCCTCCTAGTCGCTGGATAGCGTGGCCTTCAATGTCGACTCTACGACGGGGTTCGATAGAAATCCGCTCTTAAGCTCTGCGTCGGGGATCGTGTCAGCCAGCGCTTGCAGTTCAGCCGCTGCCTCATGATAGCTCGCTGCGGCGGCCGTTGGATCACCAAGCGCTGAGAGCGCGTCTCCCTTTGTCCGTTCGATCCGCCAAAGGATCCGGCGGTAGTCCATATCCCTCGCTTGCGCGAGCGCGTCGTCAAGCAGCGGCAGCGCCTCCGCCGAACGGCCCAGGTCAATGAGCGCCCGCGCCTTTAGCTCCAGCGCCGGGACGTACTGCCGCAGGCGGCCGCCGGCCTCTGCGCCGCCAACGAGTTTCTCGGCCTCCACGAGCGCATCCGCGGCGGCCCCGCCCGCGAGCAGGGCCTCGACTAGGACCTCGCCTGAGGGAAACGCGCCAGCCGCCTCGATTTCCGACCGCACCATGTCGGCTGCCTTGCCCCGGAGCTTACCCGCGGCGACCAATGAGCTTCCTAGTATCGTCTGGGCCCAGAGCACCATCCAGGGGCGGCTCAGGCTTTGTGCCTCCTCGATGACTGCACGGGCTGCCTGTTCGGCCCGCTCGTATGCCATCAGCTCCATCAGGTAAGTGGCGATGCCAAGGTCGCGCTGGGCGCGGCCGAAGGGGTGAGCGTCATCTGCCACCTCTTGCTGGAAGGAGTCCCAAGCGTCGCCGAAACGTCCCAGCTCGCGGAGGGCGAAACCCTTGATGGAAGCGTACTGC
>JADFKB010000148.1 GCA_022565155.1 Chloroflexota bacterium
GTAGCGCACCGCCTTTTCCGTGTGACGCGGCGTCAGCATCGCCGCTTCGACGAAGTGCCCCGCCAGCGCGGAGGCACGCTCGTCCGCGCGGTCGCCGTAGCGCTTCTCCAGCGCCTCGCCGATGCGGCCGTGGAGCCGCACACGGCGCGTCGTCGATAGCTCCGCCAGCAGCGTCTCCTGCATCTGGGCGTGCGTGAAGCGATAGCGCCCGGGGCGGTCCATCTCCTCGATCACGCGCGCGTCCAGCGCCTCTTCGATTAGTTTCAGTAGGTCGTCTTCCGTGTGCTCCTCCAGCAGCGTCAGCGTGTCGTAGGTGAACACGCTGCCGGCCACGGCGGCGATCTGGAGCAGTTCGTTGGCCTCCTCGGAGATGCGATTCAGCCGCCGGCCCAGCGCCTCGCGCACGCCGTCCGGGATAGCGATGTCGGAGATCGAGTCTTTGGTCAGCGTCCCTTCCTGCGCCATCAGGTTGACGACCTCGGAGAGGAAGAAGGGGTTGCCCTCCGTCTCTTCGAAGATCTTGTTGAGGACGGACGGCGCGGGCTGGACGTTGGCGGCGGTGCGGATGTAGTTGGCGCACTCCTCGCGCGTGAGGCCGCGCAGCGCGATGCGCTGGAAGCCCGACTCGCGGTTGAGCGTCGCCAGCGCCTCGGAGAGCGGATGCGTGCGCACCAGGTCGGTGTCGCGGTAGGTGCAGACGATCAGCACCCGCATCCGCGACAGCTCACGCGCCATGTGCTGCAGCAAAAGCAGCGAGCCTTTGTCTGTCCAGTGCAGGTCGTCGAGCGCGATCAGGAGCGGCGACCGAAGCGACATCGCCCGCACGAAGCGTGTGTAGGCATCGAAGAGGCGGAACTGCGCCGACTCAGGATCTGTTGAAGGCTCTGGCTCGACGAAGTTGGGCCCTTGTCTAAGCTCGGGGAAGATGTGCACTAGGTCTGCCTCAGTACCCTCCATGTCCGCCGCGAGCTCGGTTACGTCGTGCGTCGATCCGTACGACCTCCCCACCTGCACCCAGGGCCAGTAGGCGGGCGCGCCGGCCGCCTCCTGGTTCGTGCCCCAGAGCACCTGCGCGCCACGGATGCGGGCGTAGGTCTCCAGTTCTTGAGCCGACCGCGTCTTGCCGATGCCCGGCTCGCCGACGAGCATGACGATGCTGCCGTGGCCGGCGAACGCCTCGTCGAACGCCTTGCGCAGCCCGACCAGCTCCTTCTCCCGTCCGACGAAGACGCCACGCGCCAGCCGCTCCAGGACGTTCGCTTCGGTGTGCGACGCGCTCCGCTCGGTAGGGTCGATGCGAGCCAGCGCCTCTCGTACCTCGGCAGCGGTTTGCGGACGGTCGTCGGGCGCCTTCGCCAGCAGGTGCAGGATCAGCTCCTCTAGGTCGGGCGGGCAGTGGTCGGTGTACCACGACGGCGCGACCGGGGCGTTGTTGATGTGCTGGCTGATCACCGCCGTCGGGTCGTCGCCGGGGAAGGGCGGACGGCCCGCGACCATCTCGTACAGTACGCAGCCGAGCGAGTAGAGGTCGGAGGCAGCCGTCACCTCCGCGCCCAGCGCCTGCTCCGGCGGCATGCAGTACGGCGTGCCGATCATCATGCCGGCCTGGGTGAGCCGCGAGCGGTCGGCGGCGAGCACGAAGCCGAAGTCGCCGAGCTTGGCAGTGCGATCTTTGGTCAGCCAGATGTTGCCTGGCTTCAGGTCGCGGTGGATGATGCCCTGGCTGTGCGAGTACTCCAACGCCTGAGCGACTTCGTCGCCGATCCGGAGCGCGTCCTCTAGCTGGAGCCCCTCGCCGTCGTTGCTTTGGATGAGCGCCTCCAGGTCGCCTCCCGCCATGTACTCCATGACGATGTAGTGCTGGCCCGCCTCCTCGCCGGCGTCGTAAGCGGTGACGATGTGCGGATGGTCGCCGAGCTGGCCCATCGCCTGCCCTTCGCGTTGGATGCGGGCGATGCCTTCCTCGGTCAGTCCTTCGCTCTTGATCAGGGCGATGGCGACGTCGCGGTCGAGGCGGCTATCGTGAGCAAGGTAGACGCGCTTCTTGCCGCCTTCGCCCAGGAAGCTTTTCACCTCGTAGCGGCCAGAGGCGAACGATGCCGGGAGAGCGGGAGCAGGCGCGGGCGTGGTTGCAGCTGACGGCGGTTCCGACAGAGGCTTGCCGCAACCATTGCAGAAGCCGCTACCAGGGGGATTCGTCCGTCCGCAGCTAGAGCAAGACGCTTCAAGACCAATCCCACACGAATTGCAGAAACCGGCGTCCGCAGGGTTCTCTTTATTGCACGACGAACAGCGCAATGCTACCCCCACCAGGTCGTACACCTAGACATGGCCCCTAATACTGCAATATGGAGGGAAGCGCTGTCAACGCATCCGGAGGGACACTTAGGCCGAGGCCTTGGGATTATGCGGCTCCGACACGATAACTGGACGCATTCGGTCAGCGTTCGCGCGCTTTTCAGATACGGTCGGGTGCGCAGGGAGGCAAGGTTACAGCGCCTTCGGGGGAGTTATCGTGTCGGAGAGCGAGAAGCTCGCTGATCTCGCTGGTCCTTCGCTCAGACGTGTGAAGCGATCCAGTCTTCGAACAACGCTGCCTGTCTAGCGGGGAACCGCGCCTAGAGACCATCCTCACGCAGTGGGCCGAGCAGCTTGTTTCAATGCTGCAGCGGAATGCGAGAGTCGGCCTCGCGACCCCCTCATTGGCAAGGAGCTCACGACTCTGCAAGCTGCTACCGACTTTACGACTCCTCGGCCTGCGATACAAGCTGCTATCAATTAGGGGGTCGTTGGGCGTGTCAATTAGGAGGTCTCAGCAATATCGGCTCCAAGAGGGAGGTGACGCGATGAGCGCATCGTGACGCCGGCGCTCAATCGTCCTGCGCTGCCGCCATGGCGCTAAGTGCCGATCGTGTGGGGTTGGGAACTCTCAATACTTCACTCCTAGCCGCGGAACTTTCGTGTGCCCGAAGATTCGCATGAAGCGTTGGATGTCAGATGGAGTGCCGACTGCCTTATCTAGGTTGTCGCTCAGCTTGACAGTCCCTTTTCCGCACGCTCTAATAGCCTTTACCACCACTGAGAGCGGCTCGAAGCCCATATCGTTGGTCAGATTGGTACCCCAGCCGAACAAAACCTGGATCCTGCCGTCGAAGTGGTCTACGAGCTGGAGCATCGTCTCAACTTCCAGCCCGTCACTAAACACAAGCTGCTTCGTCTTTGGGTCGATGTCATGATGCTCGTAGAAGGCGATAGCTTTCTCTCCAAACTTGAAGGGGTCTCCGGAATCGTGGCGCAATCCTCGCCATGCCCTCGCCTGATCGAGAGTGAAGTTCCTGAGGAAGAAGTCAGTCCCGTAGGTGTCGGTAAGAGCGATCGACAAGGCTTCCCCGTACTCGTTCCACCAGACCTCGAAAACCTTGTGGTGGGAGGCGCGGATCTGATCATCGCTTCCGTGGAAGATGCCGCTGAAGACCATCTCCATCTCATGGGCGAAAGTTCCGATTGGCGGTAGTCCGATCTCCTTGGCAAGCAGAACGTTGGACGTTCCCAAGAACTGGCCCGGAAGCTCGCGAGTTAGGGTGCTCACGACTTCCCGGTGCCAGTCGCGGCTGAACCTTCGGCGAGTGCCGAAGTCAGAAAAGCGCACCCTGGGATCGCCTTTGATCAACGCGATCTTTGTGGCGAGCCGCTGCGTGCCTTCAGCATGAGCCGCCTCGACCGTAGTGTTGTGCCGGCGGAGCATAGCTTGGCCGTAGAGCTCGCTAACAACGCTCAAGATGAGCGTCTCCCATAATGTCGCCTCAGGCCAAGGACCTGTCACTTCTATACGGAGTATGGACGGGCCTATCTCTAGGTCTGCGGGAGGGAGATGGAGATCAGCGAGAAACGCGAGGAACTCATCGGAAAATCGCCCGGCAGGAATATGCGCGCTCTCGCGGAGGAAGTCGAGCTCCTCCGCCGCGAAGGTCAGAGAACCGATCCTCTCCAGCTCGGCGCGCAAATCATCCTCAACTATGAAGTCCGGGAGACTGATCGTGCTGGTCCGATTCATGAAGGAAAAGGTTACTGGAACATCTGGGAACCGCCTGAACGCGACCTGGGACATGGTCAGCTTGTAGTAGTCGATGTCGAAGAGCGAATTGATGATGCCTACCACTCGACGTCGTCCTCTCGACTAGAGGTTAGTGCCCGGCCACTCGTGAACAGGTGTCGTGGAACGCACTACGTTCATGCCAGCGGCGGCAAACCTAGCGAAGGCCTCATCTGCTTGGTCCGTGAAGTCAACGACCCCAGGTACGACGACGGCCGAGGTACAGTCTTCCAGGAGGAACACCTTGCTGGCTAGCAGTTCATCCTGATCCTGGATCTCTTCCAGCAAATCGGCGACTGTCCACGCTACGCAGTGGCTCTTCGCTTGGCCAGCAATGATGAGCACATCGAAGGAGAGCAGATGCTGTAGCAATGCGTCGTTCCTCTGTGCGAGGGGTGTGCCATCCATACGATCCCGGACCTCGGGTCCAAAGATCGAGTAAGTCTCAGTGAGGGGGTTTTCACCTTTCATGTGGAAGGCCGTCTGGCTAGATCGGGCGATGTTGTGGAAGAAACACGCCGCCTCCAGTGCCGGGACGAGGGCGTGACCGATGCCGCCAAGCATGCCGTGATAAGGCCAGACGACGAGGGGGTACTTGCCACTGTCTGTCAGCCTCCGCACGTAGTGATGAGCGTGCTGCTTGAGCTGTTCGGGGTCCCCACCGCTTAGGATGGAGTCGGTTGCCGGGTTGATACGCCACGCCCCACGTTCAACGTCCTCCAACGAGATCTCGGTATGCGGCTGTGGATGCTCGCCAGAATCGTTGACCCAGAAGACGGGGTGGAAGATCTGCATCGCCGTGTGGGTGTCCATGGTCGCGCAGATCTCTGTGATAGTGCCGAGATTCTCGTAAATGAAGCTGCATGTCCTGATGTTGTCCTCGACCGCTGCCCGTCCTGACCTGCCCGCGATGAATAGATCGAACCCGGGGATACAGAAGCTGATCTGACTGTCAACTAGCAGTAAGCAAGTCCGCGTCTCGTCCGATGCCGCCAGCTTCACTCCGTGCTGTTCTGCCCAGATATGGGCGGCAGCAGCCAGCTCTAGATACGGCAGCGGCCAGATCTCTCCAACGCTGGCTCGATCAAAGTGGGCCGGAATAGGCAACTTTGTTGACGGGCCCATCGGTCAGAGTGCCTCCGCAGTAGGTGGTCATCCCGACTAAGAGTAGCGCTTCCCATTCTAGCGATAGTACTGGCCGTTGCAGTATCCGTGACACTATGTTGCGAAGATCAAGCAGACCAGACCTAGCTGGAACCGCGTGACACTACGTATTG
>JADFKB010000005.1 GCA_022565155.1 Chloroflexota bacterium
GGCTACACGGAAGACGTGTATATCAGACCCATCGCGTATAAGAGCGAAGAGGTGATCGGCCCGCGCATGCACGACGTCGCGGACGACTTCCTCGTCTTCGTCATACCCTTCGGCAACTACCTGGACGCCGACGCCGGCATCCGCTGCATGACCTCCACCTGGCGTCGCGTCGACGACCTCGGCATCCCGGCGCGCGCCAAAGTCAACGGCCTCTACGTCAACTCGGCGCTGGCGAAGACCGAGGCGCAGGAGAACGGCTTCGACGAGGCGATCATGCTGGACGATCGCGGCCACGTCTCGGAAGGCAGCGGCGAGAACATCGTCCTCGTCCGGAACGGCAAGCTGATCACGCCGCCGGCGTCCGATAACATCCTGGAGGGCATCACCCTCAGCTCGGTGATCACTATCGCCCGTGACGAGCTGGGCCTTGAGACGGTCGAACGCTCGATCGACCGCAGCGAGCTGTACGTGGCCGATGAGTGCTTCATGACCGGCACCGCGGCCCACGTCACGGCCGTGATCGAGGTCGACCGGCGGCCGATCGGCGACGGCAAGACCGGCGAGCTGACGCGCAAGCTCCAACAGCTCTACTCCGACGCCATTCGCGGCAAGAACGCCACGTACGCCCAGTGGGTGACGCCTGTGACGCCGCAGGCCGCCGGTGCGCCGGCCAGGAGCGCCAGGAGCGAGACTCTGGCGTGATCTCTGAGCTGCACCCGAACCGGGCTATCGGCACGCTGGTCGGCGGCGCGATCACGCTCTGGTGCTTCCTCTTCACCGGCGCGCTCCTCTGGCGCGGCCTCACCCAGCCGATCGACCTGCCCGCCGTTGGCGCGTACGTAGCGGCGACGCTCTTCTTTAGCGTCGGCTGCCTCTTCGCCTACTGGACCTACGGCTGCCTTTCGATGCGCTACTACCTGGACCGCAACGGCCTCACGATCCACTGGGGCGACATTCGGCAACTGATCCCGATGGACCGCATTCAGCGGCTGGTGCCCGGCCGCGAGCTACCGAACCCGAGGGTGACGGGCGTGAGCTGGCTGGGCCATCACGTCGGCCACGGTGACGTGGACGACCTGGGGAACGTCATCTTCTACGCCACGCATCGCTCTCGCGACGAGCTGCTCTACATCGTCACCGCCGACCAGACGTACGCGATCTCGGTCGACGATGAAGTGCGCTTCGCAGAGGAGCTGCAGGGTCATCAGCGGCTGGGCCAGGTCGTCTCGCTGCCGCAGGTGACGGAGCGACACTCGATCGCCAGCCTGCCGTTCTGGCACGACCCGCTGGCGCAGCTTCTGGCGCTCGCCGCTGTCCTCGCCTGCACCGTCACGCTGGGCTACGTCTTCCACCAGTACCCCGGCCTGCCGGAGAGCATCCCCTTCCCCTTCGCCACGCTCGGCTTCGGCGAGAAGCGGGAGCTGCTCAGCATCCCGATCACCGGCCTCGGCCTGCTGGCCGTGAACCTGGTGCTGGGGTTCGCCCTTCACGCCGTCGATCGAGCGGTGGGCTACCTGCTCTTCCTAGCGGCTTTCGGCACGCAGGTAACGCTGCTGGCCGCTGCCATTATCACACTGAACTAGTGGGGTATCACGCTGAACGAGTGGGGCGCGAACGCGGCCGCGCTTCGGTACGCCGCACTTCGATACGGATGCCGTAGCGTCATGCTTCCAATGGCGCACATCGCCTCCGCGCTGGTGGTGAACCGGGTGGCCGGACTGGATACCGGCATGGCGCCGGCCGTGGCAGGCGCTCTTCTCCCCGACGCTATCGATAAAACGCTCGCCTGGGTGCTCGGCGTCGTACCGGCGGCGAGGCACGCCGGCCACACGCCGCTCGCCGTCGCGGCCTTCGGCCTCGCCGGCTCCGCCCTGATCGGGAAGCGGTGGGGCGCGGCGTTCGCCAGCGCCTACGCCACCCATCTCGTCGGCGACCTCTGGCAGCACGGCCACGTCCCCTGGCTGATGCCGTTCAAGCGCTACCACGTCCGCGGCGAGCGCTGGAGCGTCGGCCTCGACCGCTCGACGCTGCTGCTGGAGGCGATCGGACTCGCAGCGATCGCTCTGCTCGCCAGACAACCGGCCGGCAGCCAGAGTTCGTAGTCAGGTTTCACCTTGCAGGCGGCAGATGACAGAACCAGATACGCGCGCAGCGCTATCTGGGTGAGAGGAACCAGATACGCGCGCAGCGCTATCTGGGTGAGAGGAACCAGATACGCGCGCAGCGCTATCTGGGTGAACTGGTACTGTAACCGCATACGATGCCATCATCGTTAGGGCTTCTCCCGGTTGACATCGCCTATCGTGGGCAGTACACTGCATCACGATATATAAGGCGATGAAGGGGAGTAGTAAGAGCCTTCTAAGCCGCAGAGAGCCGGTGGTTGCTGCGAATCCGGCGCTGATCAGGCTCCCAACTCACCCCTGAGCCTTTGGGCCGAATGATGTAGGCCTGAACGGGTGCGCCCGTTATCGCGCATAGAGAGGTTCGGCTCGCGCCGGACAAGAAGGGTGGTACCGTCCTGTCCCCACGGGATCCCTTTGGGGGCGGGGCGTATTGATCTAAGCGGAATTGAGATGAACGTAGACAAGAGCGCATCGCTCCTGGAGGTGACCCCGGTTTCCCTAGCGGGAAACCGCGTCGTAATCGTATCTCCTCTTGCCCTCAGCCTGCTCGGGCTGCTGGGCGTCGGCCTGCTTCTGCTAGGCGGGCTGCAACCATGAGGTTCTCGGACGAACTGTAAACTGGCAAGAATCGCCCGAGAACCGGCCCCGAACATATCGGGGCCGGATCGTTACTAGGAACCGAGGAGGATACAGAGACATGAAGCTGACAGGAGCTCAAATCGTCATGGAGTGCCTTGCCCGCGAGGGAGTGGAGTACATCTTCGGCTATCCGGGCGGCGCCAACCTGCCGCTCTACGACACGCTGCCGCAGTATCCGCAGATCCGGCATATCACCGTACGGCACGAGCAGGCGGCCGCCCACGCCGCCGACGCCTACGCGCGCGTCACGGGCAAGGCGGGCGTCTGCTGGGCGACGTCCGGCCCGGGCGCAACGAACCTGGTGACCGGCATCGCTAACGCCTGGATGGACTCGGTGCCGCTCGTGTGCATTACGGGCGCAGTCGTCTCCTGGCTGATCGGTCGCGATGGCTTTCAGGAGGCAGATATCACTGGCATCACCCTGCCGATCACGAAGCAGAACTATCTGGTGCTGGACGTTAACGACCTGGCCCAAACGATGCGCGAAGGGTTCCATATCGCGACAACTGGCCGGCCAGGCCCGGTGCTGATCGATATTCCGCGCGACATTCAGCAGGAGGAGACGGAGTTCGAGTATCCAGAGAAGGTCGACATCGCTAGCTACAAGCCGGCGACGAAGGGTCATCAGGGGCAGATCAAAAAGGCTGCCCAGCTGATCGGTGAATCGGAGCGACCGCTGATCCTCGCCGGACACGGCGTCATCATCTCGCAGGCGTACGACGAGCTTCGAGAGCTGGCGGAACGGGCGCACATCCCGGTGATCTGCACCCTGCTCGGTCTCGGCGGCTTCCCGGGCTCGCACGAGCTGTTCATGGGCATGCCCGGCATGCACGGCATGTACTGGAACAACATGGCGATAGGTGAGGCCGACCTCGTCATGGGTATCGGCATGCGCTTCGATGACCGCGTCACCGGCCGGTTGAAGGACTTCGCCCCGAACGCGAAGATCATCCACATCGATATCGACCCGGCCGAGATCGGTAAGAACGTGAAGACCACGGTACCCATCGTCGGCGATGTCAAGCAGGTGCTGAGCGACCTTAATCCGCTGGTGCAGGCCGCCCGCCACGACGAGTGGTACGCTCATATCCAGAAGATCCGCGAGGAGCACCCCTCGATCGCGATTCCGAACGTGAACAAACTGCTGCCGCAGTACGTGATCAAGTCGATCTACGAGCAGTCCGGCCACGACGCCTACTTCGTCACCGGCGTCGGCCAGCACCAGATGTGGGCGGCGCAGTTCTTCTGGAACGATAACCCGGCCAGCTTCATCACCTCCGGCGGCCTGGGGACGATGGGCTTCGAGGTGCCGGCGGCTATCGGCGTCCAGTTCGCGCGGCCGAAGAGCCTCGTCTGGTCGATCGCCGGCGACGGCGGCTTCCAGATGACGATGCAGGAGCTCGCGACGATCGCCGAGTACGAATTGCCGATCAAGTTCGCGATCATCAACAACGGCTTTTTGGGCATGGTGCGACAGTGGCAGCACCTGTACTACGATGACAACCTGCAGTCCGTCCGCCTCCTCCAGCCGGACTTCGTCAAGCTGGCGGAGGCGTTCGGGATCGCCGCCATGCGAGTGAATGAGAAGACGGAAGTGGCGCCGACGATCGACAAAGCGCTCCAGCACCCGGGCCCCGTCGTCATCGACTTCGAAGTGGAGCAGCACGAGGACACGTTCCCGGCGATGTCGCCGGGCGCCGCTCTCTCCGAGACGACGGACCAGCCGAAGTTTGAGGAAGAGCCTGAACCGAAGAAGGTGAGGTCATCATGAGCACGCATACGATCGTTGCGCTGGTGGAGAACCGGCCTGGCGTCCTGAACCGCATCGTCAGCAAGTGGCGGCAGCGGGGATTCAACATCGAGAGCCTCGCCGTCGGCCACAGCGAGGTGCCGGGGCTCTCCCGCATGACGTTCACCGTCGACGGCACAACGACGGACATCGACCAGGTGACCAAGCAGATGTACAAGGTGATCGAAGTCGTTAAGATCGCCGACCTGACGGAGCACGACATGGTGCACCGTGAGCTGGCGATGGTGAAGGTGACCGCGCCGCCGAAAGAACGGGGCGGCATCATGGAGGTCGTCGATATTTTTCGGGCCAAGATCGTCGATGTCGCCACGGAGTCCCTGATTATCGAGGTGACGGGGACGGAAGAGAAGGTAGACGCCTTTCTGGAGATGGTACGGCCGTACGGGATCAAAGAGCTGGTGCGCACCGGCCGCATCGCGATGGCGCGCGGCGGCGGCACGCCGATGGCCATCGAGGGCGCCAAGGGCGAGCAGCACCGCTACCGCCCGGCCGGCGAAGGCAAAGCGAAAGTCGGGACGCTGATTTAGGAGCTGGAGAAGGAGACATAACACATAATGGAGATCTACTACGACAAGGACGCCGACATCGCGCTGTTGAAGGACAAGACGATCGGCATCGTCGGTTACGGCAGCCAGGGCCACGCCCACGCGCTCAACCTAAAGGACAGCGGGATGAACGTCGTCGTCGGCCTCTACTCCGGCTCCAAGAGCTGGAAGAAGGCTGAGGACGCCGGGCTGCGCGTCGGCACCGTCGCCGATGTCGCGCGCGAGGCCGACATCGTCATGGTGCTGCTGCCCGACCAGGTGCAGAGCGAGGTCTATGCGAACGAGATCGAGCAGGGACTCTCCGCCGGCAACATGCTCATGTTCGCCCACGGCTTCAACATCCACTTTAACCAGATCCAACCGCCGCCCGATGTTGACGTGACGATGATCGCGCCCAAGGGCCCCGGCCATATGCTCCGCCAGCTCTACAAAGAGGGCATCGGCATGCCCGCGCTGGTGGCCGTCCACCAGAACGCGACGGAGCTGGCGAAGCAGCTCGCGCTGGCATACGCGAAGGGCATCGGCTGCGCGCGCGCGGGCGTGCTGGCGACGACGTTCCGGGAGGAGACGGAGACCGACCTCTTCGGCGAGCAAACCGTGCTCTGCGGCGGCGTTACCGCCCTGATCAAGACCGCCTTCGAGACGCTGGTCGAGGCCGGCTACCAGCCGGAAGTCGCCTATTTCGAGTGCCTGCATGAGCTGAAGCTGCTGGTCGACTTCATCCACGAGGGCGGCATGGCCTCGATGCGCTACACGATCAGCGACACCGCCGAGTACGGCGACTACACGCGCGGCCCGCGTGTGATCGATGAGCACGTGCGCGAGACCATGCGCCAGATCCTGCGCGAGATCCAGGATGGCTCGTTCGCGCGCGAGTGGATTCTAGAGAACCAGGCCGGCCGCCCCGGCTTCCTCGCCCAGCGCAAGATCAACGCCGAGCACCCGATCGAGCAGGTCGGCGCGGAGTTGCGCGGCATGATGAGCTGGTTGAAGAAGGACGAGTAGCTAGGGTGAGCACCACGGCTGAGCAAGGCAGCGAACTGCGTACAGAGCGCACGACGGCGAAACGCCACCCGGAGCGCAGCACGCACGAGTTCGTGACGATCACGCGCATCCTCGATGAGGGGATCTACTGCCACATCGGCTTCTCCATAGATACCCAGCCGTTCGTCGTGCCGACGGCTTACGGCCGGGAGGGACGCGCCCTCTACATCCACGGCTCGGCTGCCAGCCGTGCGCTACGTTCGCTTTCGGAAGGCCTGCCGCTCTGCCTGACGGTGACGCTGTTCGATGGGCTGGTGCTGGCGCGCTCGGCCTTCCGCCAATCGATCAACTATCGTTCGGTGATGATCCTCGGCGTCGCGCATGTAGTGGCGGATGACGATAAGGCGCGCGCGCTGCGGGTGATCACGGAGCACGTCGTCCCCGGTCGCTGGGCCGATGTCCGGCCGCCGTCGAGCCAGGAGCTGGAGGCGACAACGGTGCTGAAGCTCGACATCAAGGAGGCCTCCGCGAAGATCCGCAGCGGCCCGCCGAACGATGACGAGGAAGACCACACGCTCCCCTGCTGGACCGGCGAACTGCCGTTTACGCTTGAGGTACAGTCGCCGGTGCGCGATGCGCGGCTAGCGGCCGGCGTGAGGCCGCCAGCATACCTCACACAGTACCGCAGACCGTCGCGAGACGGCGCCGCGAGCGATGAAGTTTGATCCAATGTTGAGGAGATACCAGCGATGAGATCGTACCGTGCGTCAGCGCTCAACCTGCGCCGGCCCTCTGCCCTTCCACGGAAGGACGAGGGGGCCTGAATCGCACAACACGCACGACATCGATTAGGAGGTTGAGCAGTCATGGCAGAGAAGATTCAGATCTTCGATACGACGTTGAGAGACGGTGAGCAGTCGCCCGGCGTCGCGCTCACGGCGAACGATAAGATCGAGATCGCGAAGCAGTTGGAGAGGCTGGGCGTCGATATCATCGAGGCCGGCTTCCCGCTGACGTCCCCGGGCGACCTAGAGGCCGTCGCTGCGGTGGCGGCGAATGTGCGCGGCCCCGTTATCGCCGCGCTTGCCCACGCCCACCCGGAGGCCGTCGATGCTGCCCGCGACGCCCTGAAGGACGCCGCGCGTTCGCGCATCCACGTCTTCCTCTCTACGTCGGACATCCATCTCATGCACCAGCTTCGTAAGAACAAGGAGGATGTGTTGGAGATGGCCGTCGCCAACGTGGCGCGGGCGAAGAGCTACTGCGAGGACGTTGAGTTCAGCCCGATGGACGCCACCCGGTCGGACCGGGAGTACGTCTACACGATGATAAAGGAGTGCATCGCCGCCGGTGCGACGACGGTGAACATCCCGGACACCGTCGGCTACACGGTGCCGGAAGAGTTCGGAGCGTTCATCCGCGCCATCTTCGAGAACGTATCAAACATCCATAAGGCCGTCGTCTCCGTCCACTGCCACAACGACCTGGGGATGGCCGTCGCCAACTCGCTCGCAGCAATACAGGCCGGCGCGCGCACGATCGAGGTCTGCGTCAACGGCATCGGCGAGCGCGCCGGCAACGCGTCGCTGGAAGAGGTGGCGATGGCGATCCGGACGCGGTCGGACTTCTTCAAGTTCGAGACGAACATCGTTCCGAGCGAGATCTACCGCACCAGCCGCCTGGTGGCGAACCTCACCGGAATGAGCGTGCAGCAGAACAAGGCGATCGTCGGCGGCAACGCGTTCCGGCACCAGTCTGGCATCCACCAGGACGGTATTCTCAAGATGCGCGAGACGTACGAGATCATGGATGCGCACGACATCGGCTGGCCGACAGGCGGCGCGGAGATCGTGCTGGGCAAGACGTCCGGCCGTCACGGCTTCAAGGCTCGCCTGGAAGCGCTCGGCTACGACCTGAGCGATGAGGAGCTAAGCCGCGCCTTCCTTGCGTTTAAGGAGCTGGCGGACAAGAAGCAGGTCGTGGACGATCGCGATCTCGAAGCGCTCGTCGCGGACAAGATGCGCACCACGGAAGAGGTCTACCACCTGGAGTCGGTACAGGTGACCTGCGGCGACCGCTCCTCGCCGACGGCGACGGTGCGCCTCGTCGCGCCGGACGGGTCGGTGCAGGCCGACGCCGCGCTCGGCACGGGACCGGTCGACGCCATCTACAAGGCGATCAACCGTATCGTCCAGGTTCCCAACTCGCTGACCGAGTTCTCGGTGAACAGCGTGACGGAGGGCATCGATGCGCAGGGAGAAGTGACGATTCGCATCGAGCGCGAAGGGCGCAGCTACGTCGGCCGCGGGGCCGATACCGATATCATCGTCGCGTCCGCCAAGGCGTACATGAACGCGCTAAACCGGCTGCTCTCCGTACAGCGCCGCGCCGATAGCGAAGTACGAACGAGTCCGTAGCCATGCCAAGAAATAATGACAAATACCAAGCCAAAAGTGATTTGACAAAGAAAACCAGGCGTAGTAAAGTATCAGAAGCGGCGCTTGTGTACCTGCCGCAAGAGGCTACAGCTATGCCAAAGACGACACTGAGCAGCAAGTATCAGATCACTCTCCCAGCGCGGCTAGTGCGCGAGCTGGGCCTGCAGCCCGGAGACAAGCTCGCTGTTGAGTTGGAGGATGGGCATTTGGTGCTGCACCCGCAGCCCAAAGATTGGGTCGCGTATACGGCAGGATCGATGCCTGGTTACTACGGGAAGACGAAGGAAGAGATCGACGCCTATCTTAGAGAGGTACGAGGCGACTGGGGCACGTATCTGGAAGAAGAGGAGGAGACATCCGAGAGCAAGTAGCTGCGGCGAGGCGCATCTGCTTCGACACGAATACGATTATCTACCACCTGCACCGGGCCGAGCCGTACCATGAGGTCATCGAACAGCTCTTCAACACGGTTCGGGACGGGCAGAAGCAGGCGTTCGTCTCGGTCATCACGGAGTTGGAGTTACTGGTGCGTCCGTATCGCGAGGGCGATGGCTGGGAGGCCGAACAGGTTCGCATCGTCTTGGATGGTCCGGGGATGCATATCGTCGAGATGGACAGGCACGTGGCGCGCATGGGCGCTGAGATCCGCGCGAAGCGCGCCCTGTCGCTGGCGGACGCTACTATCGTCGCCACGGCCATCTACGCGAACTGCGATGTCATCGTCGGCAACGACGCCCGCTGCGCGCAGCGTGTCCGCGATATCCCATACGTGCTGCTGGATGAGCTGGTAAAGGAGAGGTAGCCATGATCGGCCACGATACGCTGACCCCCGAAGAGCGAGCCTACGTGGAAGAGTGCGACGCCTTTCTGGCGAAGCGGCTCGACCCGGAGCTGGTCGCCCGCATGGACCGCAGCGAGGTGCTCTACCCTGATGGCTTCATCCGGGAGCTAGCGGAACAGCACTACCTGGGCGCCGCCGTACCGGCTGAAGAGGGCGGCGGCGGTCGCAGCTTCCTGGAGGAGGCGCTGCTGAACGAGCGGGTGGGCTACCACGGCTCGGCCGCGATCGCCTGCGCGCGCACGTTTACGGGGCACGTGGGCTGGATCCTGCATCGCTACGGCACGGACGTGCAGAAGGAGAAGTACCTGCGGCCGATGCTGCGCGGCGAGAAGATCACCGCCCAGGCGCTGACTGAGCCAGGCGCCGGCTCCGATATGGCCGGCATCCAGACGACCGCGCGCCGCGATGGCGACCGCTACATCGTCAACGGGGAGAAGCGGTTCCTCGATGGCGCGCACACCGCTAACTTCATCTCGTGTGCCGTCCGCACCGCCGACGGCGACGACCCCCGGCGCACCCTGAGCGTGCTGATGGTCGATACCGACCAGCCCGGCTACGAGATCCTGCAGACGCACGATGACTGGCTCGGCTTTCGCGGCCTCGGCTCGGCCTGGGTGCGCTTCACCGACGTTGAGGTACCGCTGGAGAACATGCTGGGAGAGGAGCACAACGGCTGGCAGTACCTATCAGAACAGCTGTTGTTAGAACGCGTCTACGCCACCCGAGCGCAGCTCGGCCAGGCGCACCGCGCGCTGGAGATCGCGGCGACGTATGCAGAGCAGCGCGAGACGTTCGGCAAGAAGCTGAAGGACCACCAGTGGGCCTCGTTCAAGGTCGCGGAGGCCGCGACGCGGCTCGATGCCGCGCTGCTGCTGAACGACCGCGCCGCCCGCATGTTGGACGATGGCCTCTGGGCGGAGGCGAAGATGGAAGTGGCGATGGCGAAGAAGTTCGGCGTGGAGGCCGCCTGGCAGACCGTCGACGACGCGATGCAGATCGTGGGCGGCATCGCCTATACGAAGGCGTACCCGATCGAGCGGATCTTCCGCGACGTGCGCGCCTCTCGCTTCACCGCTGGCAGCACGGAGATGATGGCGCTGATCATCCAGCGCCGGGCGTTCGATAAGCTGCGCGACCCGAACTTCCGCACGGAGCTGGTCGGCCACGAGGTGGACGGCTCGCCGGTGGCGAAGCAGATGCCGGAACGAGTGTAGAAGCGGGACGGGTGACATTCTCGGCGAAATGGCAGAGACGCTGCGAAAGAGAGCGCCCAACTAAGCTACAATAAGTCAAGCGAATACTAGGGAATTGAGGCCTACTCATGGGCATGACGCTAGCAGAGAAGATCCTCGCCGCGCACTGCGGCAAGAAGGAAGTATCGCCGGGCGACTTGATCAACGCCAAGGTCGACCTGGTGATGGCGAACGACATCACTGCGCCGATCGCTATCGAGCAGTTCAAGAAGCTGGGCGTGTCGGAGGTGTTTGACAAGGAGCGCGTGGTCTTTGTGCCGTCGCACTTCCTGCCGGCGCGCGACATCGCCACCGCCGCTCAGGGGAAGGTGATGCGGGACTTCGCCAAGGAGTCGGGCATCGTCTACTACGAGATTGGCCAGGCCGGCATCGAGCACATCCTGCTGCCCTGGAAGGGTCACATCGTCCCTGGCGACCTCTACTGCGGCGCCGACTCACACACGCCGACGTGCGGTGCGCTGGGCGCGTTCGCCTGCGGCATGGGCAGCACGGACATCGCCGTCACCATGGCCACCGGCGAGACGTGGATGAAGGTGCCTGAGACGATGCGCCTGATCTACCACGGTAAGATGCCGACGTGGACGCGCAGCAAGGACCTGATCCTGCACACGATCGGCGAGATCGGCACCGACGGCGCCACCTACATGGCGATGCAGTTCGAGGGCGAGGCGCTGAAGGAGATGTCGATGGACGCCCGCTTCACGATGACGAACATGGCGGCAGAGGCAGGCGCAAAGGCCGGCCTGATGGTCGCCGACGAAGTGACGTTGGAGTACGTGAAGCCCCGCGCCAAGCACGAGTGGACGGTCTACGAGCCTGACCCGGACGCGCATTACGCCTCCACGTACGAGTTCGACGCTTCGACGATCGAGCCGACCATCGCGATGCCGTTCAGTCCGGGCAACACGAAGACGATCTCGGAGCTATCGAACGAGGACATCAAGATCGATCAGGTCTTCATCGGCTCCTGCACCAACGCCCGTATGGAAGACCTGCGAGAGGCCGCCGACATCATGCGCGGCCGCAAAGTCGCCGAGTGGGTGCGCTGCATCGTCATTCCGGCGACGCAGGACATCTTCAAGGAGGCGCTCAAAGAGGGGCTGATCGAAGTCTTCACGGAGGCTGGCTGCCAGGTGAGCGCCGCCACCTGCGGCCCCTGCCTGGGCGGCCACTACGGCGTGCTCGCCGAGGGCGAGCGCTGCGTCTCCACGTCGAACCGGAACTTCCCCGGCCGCATGGGCCACCCCAAGGCCGAGGTGTTCCTGGTCAACCCGCCGCTGGCCGCCGCGGCCGCCATTGCTGGCCGCATCGTCCATCCGGAAGAGGTGATAGGAAAGGCAGCGGTGTCATGACTATGCGCGGCCGCGCGCACACGTTCGGCGACCACGTCGATACCGACCAGATCATCCCGGCCCAGTACCTGGTCACGACTGATCCGAACTGGCCAAGCACTGCATGGAGACGGCCGATGAGGACTTCGTGAAGCGCGTCAAGGAAGGCGACATCATGATCGCCGGCATCAACTTCGGCTGCGGCTCTTCGCGAGAGCACGCGCCGATCTCGATCCGTGGCGCAGGCGTGACGTGCATCATCGCCAAAAGCTTCGCGCGCATCTTCTTCCGCAACTCGATCAATCTCGGCCTGCCCGTGCTCGAATGCCCGGAGGCGGTCGACGGCATCCACGCCGGCGACGAGGTCGATGTCGACCTCGAGACCGGCACGATCCGCAACCTGACGACGGAGGCGACGTTCAAGGCCAAGCCGTTTGAGCCGTTCATGATGGAGATCCTGGAATCGGGCGGCCTGATCGAGTACACCAAACGTCGGCTGGCGGCGGCTAACTCGTGACGCTGATCCTGCTGGCAGTTCGGTCAGGCTGAAGCCTGACCCGCGGAAAAGAGAGAAACCTTTTGGCTGGAGGAGTGGTTGGATCAGCTCTCGGAACACACGACTTCTCTTGTGGGACAGGCTTTAGCCTGTCGCGATAATTCCGCCCGATGAGCATCTACCGGCGATTCCCCGCCGAAAACCTTCCTTTATTCATCACTACCAACACAAGCAAACGTCGCCTCATCTTCACGTCTCCGTCTGCCTGCAAACTGCTCATCCGCACCATTTACGAGGTGCGAACTGAAACCCACTTTTCGCTGCTTGCCTTTACTGTTATGCCGGATCACTTGCACCTCCTTCTCGTTCCACAATGCTCAGGGCTTGGCCAAGTTGTTCAACTGATCAAAGGCCGTTATGCCCGAGCATATAATCAGAGTGTTGGGACTACGGGAGCAGTTTGGCAGAGTCGCTACCATGAGCAGACTCTCAGGAGTGAGACTGCGCTGTTCAAGGCGATTGCGTATGTACATCAGAATCCTGTGGCGGCCTATTTGGTTTCAGAAGCCGAAGATTACGATTGGTCATCGGCAAGTGGCCGGTATGAGCTAGACCTTGACGAGTATCTTGGTCAGGCTGAAGCCTGACCCGCAAGAATATGGGGATTCCGGGCGCGACCTAGTCTGACTTTGGTACGTGAGGCGATCAAGCAGAGAAAAGCTGGCAGCAAAGGGCTGTTCGCGAACGGCCTCTACCTGAGAACTGAAGGGTTCTCCCCCTCCCTCCCTCCTGCCGGATGTGCTATCGTGATCTCGCTATGATCTGCCTCTCGCCGCGCACGGCGAACCTAACGGAGCTTCTCCTAAGCCCCCGACAGCAACGTCGGGGGCGGGCGATTGGCGTCGCCTCCACGCCCATCGATTAACCGAACGGTCCTTCCGCGGAGGGACTGCGCACCCTACGGAGGTAACCCTTTCATGCAGTTGCAACTGTACGACACTACGTTGAGGGACGGCGCCCAGATGGAGGGCATCTCCCTCTCGGTTGAGGACAAGCTCAAGATCGCCGCCAAGCTCGATGAGCTGGGCATCCACATCATCGAGGGCGGCTGGCCCGGCTCCAACCCGAAGGACATCGAGTTCTTTGAGCGGGCGAAGTCGCTCAAGCTCCAGCATGCCCGGCTCGCGGCGTTCGGCAGCACGCGCCGCGCCGGCGGCAGCGTCGAAGACGATGCGAACCTGCGCGCGCTGATCGACGCCGAGACGCCGATCGTGACGATCGTCGGCAAGGCGAGCGACCGCCAGGTGCGCGACGTGCTGGAGACGACGACCGAGGAGAACCTGGCGATGATCGCCGACTCCGTGCGCTTTCTTAAGGGCGAAGGCCGCGAGGTGTACTTCGACGCGGAGCACTTCTTCGATGGCTACTTCTCGGACAGCGCCTACGCGCTCCAGTGCCTGAAGACGGCTGACTCCGCCGGCGTCGATGGCGTTGTCCTCTGCGATACGAACGGCGGCACGATCCTCACGAAGCTGGTGGAGGCACTACGCGCGGCGCGCGAGGCTGTGTCCTGCACGGTCAGCATCCACTGCCACAACGACGCCGGGCTCGCTGTCGCGAACACGCTCGCCGCCGTCGAGGAGGGCGTGACGCAGATTCAGGGCTGCATCAACGGCTACGGCGACAAGTGCGGCAATGCCGACCTGGCGAGCGTGATCGCCAATCTGAAGCTGAAGATGGGTATCGATGTCGTGACAGACGAACAGCTCGCGCGGCTGACTGAAGTCGCCCACTACATCAGCGAGATCGTCAACGTCGTGCCGTCGCCGTTCCAGCCGTACGTCGGCGCCAGCGCCTTCGCCCACAAGGCCGGCCTGCACACGGACGGCATGATCAAGGACGAATCGTCGTACCAGCACGTGGCGCCGGAGCTGGTGGGCAACAGCCACCGGCTGCTGATCTCGGAGCTGGCCGGCAGCCGCGGCCTGCTGGAGAAAATGCGCGCTGCGGGCATCGGCGTGGAGCTAAATAGGGACGACGCGCGCCGTGTGCTTCAGCAGGTGAAGGAGCAGGAGAGCCGCGGCTACCAGTACGAGGGCGCGGAGGCGTCGTTCGAGCTGTTGGTGCGGCGTTCGCTGCCTGGCTATGAACCGCCGTTCGAGCTGGAGGACTTCTGGGTCATCCAGCGCCGCGCAGCCAAGACGGCTGACCACGGCCGCGAGATGCAGACCGAGGCGATGGTGAAGGTGCGAGTCGGGGGGGAGCTGATCCAGACGGCGGCGGACGGCAACGGCCCCGTGAACGCATTGGATGCGGCCGTGCGAAAAGCGCTGGTGACGACGTACCCCAGCCTGGAGACGATCAAGCTGGTCGATTACAAGGTGCGCATCATCGATTCGGCGGCCGGCACCGGCGCGTCGGTGCGCGTGCTGATCGAATCGACGGACGGCGATCGGCTCTGCAGCACCGTCGGCGCCTCGACCGACATCGTCGAGGCCTCCTGGCTCGCCCTGAACGACGCGCTGGAGTACTGGCTGCTAAAGAGGTAGCCCAGCTACTCCGCCATCTTGATTTCGGGTATCCACTGCAGCCAGGACGGCAGGTACCAGTTCCAATCGCCCAGGAGCTTCATGCTCGCCGGCAGCAGGATCGAGCGGATCACGGTGGCATCGATGAGGATGGCGACGCCGAGGCCGACGCCGAACTGCTTTAGGCCGATGTCGCGGGTGAAGGCGAAGATGCTGAACACCGCCACCATGATCGCCGCCGCCATCGTGATCGTCCCGGCGGTGGCCTTGATGCCAATGGACACGGCCTCGTCATTGCTGGCGCCCCGTTCATAGGCCTCCTTGATCCGGGCCAGGACGAACATGTGGTAGTCCATCGAGAGGCCGAAGAGGATCGCAAACAAGAATAACGGTAGCCACGCCTCAACGATACCGGTCGCCTCGAAGTCGAGGATGCCCTCCAGCAGCCAGCCCTCCTGGAACACCAGCACCAGCACTCCATAGGCAGCGCCCACGGAGAGCAGGTTCAGGATGATCGCCTTGATCGGGATCACGATGCTCCTGAACATCACCAGCAGGATGATGAATGCCAACCCCAGCACGAAGGCGAAGACCAGCGGCGTCTTGGCGAGAATGTTGTCCTTGAAGTCGATGCTGCCAGCCGTAGCGCCGGTCGACAGAACGCGCGCCGGGCTGTCTCCGAAGGCTGCTGGAATGAGCTCGTCGCGCAGGCGGTTCACCGCATCGAACGCCTTGTCTTCGCCGAAGTCGGCGTTGATCGGGATGAAGAGAATTTCGGTGTCGCCGGCGTCGTTGAACTCAGGCTCCTGGGCTATCTCGCCGTAGAAGGCATCGGGGTCTTCAAGGACGCTCTCCGCCTCGACAAGACTGATGAGCTGATCCACGTGAGACTGGATGTTCGCATCGAACACGTTCCCCTTCTCGCCTGCGTCCACAAGGACGAGGGCCGGCTGTGCGAGGCCAAGCGTGAAGTTCTCCTCCAGCGCGATCAACGCCTTCTTCCCCTCCGCGTCGTCGGAGACGCTCTTCACGCCGTTGAAGCCGAGGTTGAAGCCGGGGAAGATGATTGGCGATGCCAGCGCAAGCAGCGCCACGAGCGCCGTGGTGGCCCAAATGGCAGGCCGAGCCAGCACCTGGTCTGTGATCACGCCCCAGATGCCGCCTCCCTCGCCGGTGCCACCGCCGATGAACGGGACGCGCAGCCGGTTCACATTGTCGCCCAGCAGGGCAAGCAGCGCCGGAAGCAGCGTCATCGAGATGATCACCGCCATAACGACGACGACAATTGAGGCTAGTGCCAGGCTGCTGAATATCAAATCGTCCACCAGGAACAGGCCGCTGAGGGACAGCAGTACGGTAACGCCGGCGAAGGCGACCGCCTTGCCGGAGGTGCTGGTGGCAATACGGAGCGCATCGTCCTCGGAAGCTCCAGCCGCCCGCTCCCGGCGGAATCTGGTGACGACAAATAGGGCGTAGTCGATGCCGGTGGCCAGACCCAGCAACAGCACCATCTCGATATAGATCTCACTCAGCGCGAACCACTGGCTGATGATGGCCAGGAGGCCGTTGGCCGTAATGATGGCCGCAAAGGCGAGCGCCAGCGGTACTGAAGCTACGACCAGAGCCCCGAAGGCGAGGATGAGGATGAAGAACGTGATTGGCAGATTGAGGAAGAGCGCGCGGCCGAAGTCCTCTTCGACGATCTCGGTGATCTGTTTTTGGAGCGAAGCGCTTCCGCCAACTAAAATCTCGAAGCCCTCCGCCTCTCCCTGCGCCTCGGCCACCGCATCGAGCACGAGGCCGACGTTGTCGACCGCAGTGTCGATGTCGCCCTCGAGCTCGAGAATGGCGAACGTGACGTCGCCGCCCTCTGCGTTCGTCGCGACGAAGGGCGATTGCTCACGAGGAGCGCCGATGTCGTAGTGGGTCGTGATGCTGGCGACAACCCTGGTGTCGCTGACGACCGTTGTTGAGCCCTTCGCGGCCTTCTCCTCTACGACGAGGCCAGTAAGCGCGTCACGCAGTCCTCGGACGGTGTCTGCATACGCTTGGTCGTCAACGGTGAGCGACGGATGGGAAAATACGATGAATTCCGTGGGAATGTCCTCGTCCTCACCGAACCGCTCCTGGAGCAGATCGAAGGCCTCGCCGGCCTCGCCCGGCGCTTTCAGTTCGATGTCCGTGTTGGCGGGTACGGCGGAGCAGGCGGCCAGCGCGGCGATGACGATGAGCACCCAGGCGATGGCGACGGCCTTCCGGTGGCGGGCGCTCCACATGGCGATGCGGGCGGTGAAGGAGTGGGCTTCAGCTGACGCGTCGTTCAAGTTATCCTCCTAGACTGCGCTTGAGCCAGAGGCGCAATTGATCGTAATGTAACATTAATATGCATGTTAATGTTCAGTCAACCAGTGGCCACTGGAGATGAAGGGATGGATATGTTGCGATTGATGAAGCTGCCGAAGGCCATGATCTTCTTCCTTGGGCTTGTTTCCTTGCTGTACGTTGCGGCGGCGTGTGGCGAGGATGATGCGGACATACCCCCGGTCGACGCTGAGCCTATCGAGCGCGGTATAGACGTTCCTATTGTGATCCCGGCCGGTGAACCGATCATCATCGGCATCTCGACCGCGCTGACAGGCGGGCCTGTGGGCGTGCGTGGGGCGGAGTATCGGGATGCCGCCATCGTTGCTGTCGAGCGCTGGAAGCAGCAGAACGGCGAACTGATAGGCGGCCACGAGATCGAAGTGCATGCCGAAGACGACGGCTGTTCGGATACCGAAATCACCATGCGCGCAGCCGGCCATCTCCTCCGTGGCGAAGACGGCCATCGCCAGCTCCCGGGTCTCGTCGGTGTGATAGGCCCGCAGTGTAGCGGCGGCGTCGCTGCCGTTATCGACGACTACGCGGAGTCTGGCATCGTCATGATCTCCGGCTCCGCCACCACGACGAGCCTCACCGACGACCAGGGGGAGGACGGCTTCTTCTTCCGCACAGCCTACCGCAACGACCTTGAGGGCACGTTAATCGGCCTGTTCGTCAGCGGTAGCCAGCAGCTCGGGATCGAAAGCGCCGTCATTGTGGACAACAGCGAGACGTACGGTCAGGACCTGGCAAACAGCGCGGCGCGTGTTTCCGAGGAGTTCGGCCTGACGGTAGTCCGTCTAAGCATCGTAGAGGGGACGGTCGACTTCGGCCCGGCGGTAAGCGAGATCCTGAGCAGCGACCCCGACTTTGTTGGGTTCGCGGGGTTCAATCCAGAGGCGGCGCTGCTCTACCGCCAGCTCCGAGACGCGGGGTTCGATGGCATCTTTGGCGCGGGCGACGGCGCCGCTTCTGTAACCGGCTTTGTCGAGCCGGTAGGCGCCGCCGAGGCCGAGGGCGTCCTGTTCTCAGGCTGCACGCTGCTGCTTCCCCAGGTGTTCCTGGACAGCTTCGTAGACTTGCACGGCTACACACCCAGCGCTTCCTTCCCGACCCAGTACGCTGACGCTGTTACGGTCCTGCTGAACGCGGTACACGCAGTGGCCGAGGCCCAGGATGACGGCTCTCTCGTCATCGAACCGACAGCGCTGCGTGATCGCGTGCGCGATACCGTCATCAGTGGCCTCTCCGGGGGCATCGCGTTCGATGAGAACGGTGACCGGCTTCCGCCGGGCGTCGCGAGCCTCGATGAATTCGTGGACGATGCGCTCGCGAACCAGGACGCGAGCGCCTACGTCGATCTTGGGCTCGTGCCTTGCCAGGTGCAGAACGGCAAGTTGGTCAACCTGCTGGGGCCAGACCCGGGCGAGATCATCCTGCCGGAGTAGCCTGACGTATGCCTGTGACTTGGGCGGCTGACGCATGAGCGGCCTGGCGCAGATCAAGGCGCTTTACGCCTACAACGAGTGGGCGGACGGCCACGTCATGGACGCCGCCTCAAAGCTGACGGATGATCAGTACACCCGCGATCTGGGCGCCAGCTTCGGCAGCGTCCGGGGCAACCTCTCCCACATCGTCGGCGCTCAGATACTGTGGCTCGCGCGGTTCAACAGCTCGGGCGGCAACTCCCTGCCGAAGATCGACGGAGACCTCGCGGCGATCCGCCGCCTGAGCGCCGATGTCCACACTGGATTGCACGATCTCTTGGCCCTTATGGATGAAGACGACCTGTCGCGTGTTCTCTCCTACGTGGACACGCAGGGTAACGCCCAGCAGCACGAACTGGGCCCGGCCCTGCTGCACCTGGTCAACCACGGCACGCACCACCGTGCCGAGACGGCGCTGCTGCTGACATCGTTAGGCCACGCACCGCGGCAGTTGGACTACCTGTTCTTCGAGCTGGAGCGCGCCGGCGGCCCGCCGCGGCTCACGTAGCCGAATCGTCAGACCGAGCCGATTCGGTGCGGCCTTCGCGACGCTTCGTATTGTTTGCATCGGACGCCGCCGGCAGCGTAACGACGAACTCCGTGCCGTCCTCCAGGCTGCTGGTGGCGTGCGTGCGGCCGCCGTGCGCCTGCACCACCTCGCTGACGATGGCGAGGCCGAGGCCCGCGCCGTCCGTGCTGCGATTGCGTTCGACCTGGAAGAAGCGCTCGAAGACCCGCGGTAGCTTCTCCGGCGGAATGTACGACCCGGTGTTGTGCAC
The DNA here is from genome assembly GCA_022565155.1 of Chloroflexota bacterium. Lineage (GTDB taxonomy): Bacteria > Chloroflexota > Dehalococcoidia > DSTF01 > RBG-16-68-14 > JADFKB01. Next base: position 19,619 of record JADFKB010000005.1, read on the forward strand.
CGCGATGCGGACATCGTTGCCTTCGCTCTGGGCGCTGATCGTGATCACGCCGCCCGCCGGCGCGTGACGGACGGCATTGTCGATCAGGTTGGTAAACGCCTGTTCCAGCCTTCGCTCGTCGCCGGCCACGGACGGGATCGGGGCGAGGTCGAAGCGTAGCTCTGCACCCGACTCGCGCAATTGCCAGTCGAACCGGCCGGCGCACGCTTCGAGTAGCTGCGCGAGATCGACCTGCTCCCGTTGTACCACGGCCTGGCCTGATTCCAAACGCGAGAGCTCAATCAGGTCCTCGACTAACGTGCGCATCCGTTGCGCCTCTTGGTTGATGATCCGTCCGGCCTGCTCGCGCTCCTCCGGCGAGGAGATTGCGCCCTCCTCCATCGCTTGCGAGAAGCCCTGGATAGAGGTAAGCGGCGTCTTCAGCTCGTGCGAAACGTTCGCGAGTAGATCGCGCATCATCTGCTGGGAGCGGCTCACCTGAAGCGCCATCTCGTTGAAGGCGCGGGCTAGGCGGCCCACCTCGTCTTCCCCGCGCGGGTCAAGCTGTTGGTCGTAGTCGCCCTGCGCCATCTTCTGGGCCGCCTGCGTCACGCTCGCCAGCCGGCTGGATACTGAGCGCGAGATGAGCAACGCGGCTACTGCGGACGCGACGAGGGCGATGCCGCCGGCGATCGCTAGCTGCGGGATCAGGTCCTGCCAGGCGGACGCCACTTGCCCTTCCGGTACAGCGACCAGCGGCCGCAGGCTGGGAAGCGGCAGCATCCGCGACCCCTCCGCCACAGGGACCAGGCCCCGGACAAGTTGGTCTATGGTCTCCTGCGAGACGCCGGCGGCCGAAAGCTCGTAGATCGCAGTTTGTAGCTCCAGCAGCCCGCTGCTAGAGACGCGGAGAGTCTCGTTGGCTGGCGCGAAGAGAAGCAGCTTATCTCCGTTGGCCTCGTATGTGGCGCTACGGAAGCGAACCCCGTCCCGTTCGGTCACGTGCGGCCCGAGCGCGAGGAACGCATCGACCGTGTGGCCGGCCATGCCTGCTTCGGTGTCCATCGCCACGAGGCCGCGCCCGTCCACGAGCAGGATGCGCACGTCAAAGCTCGTTGCGAAGCCGTTGATCGTGGTCCGGATCTCCATCGGGTCGACGCCCGCCTCCTCCAGCAGCGCCACCGCCAGCGTGATCGGCTCGGCCAGGCGGCCGACGCGCGATTCCGCGGCCTCTCGCTCCTGGTTGCGTAACAGCACGAGGGTGCCGACGGCCGAGACGGCCAGCGAGAGGATGATGACGAAGGCGAACGCCAGGAGTAGCCGGGGTCTAAGACTCATCAGAGCTGACCACCAGCTTGTAGCCAATGCCCCAGACCGTCTGAATCTTCACGCGTTTGGCGCCGCTCAGCTTCTCCCGCAGCCAGGCGACGTGGACATCGATCGTGCGGGTGTCGCCGTAGTAGTCGCTGCCCCAGACCAGTTGCAGCAAGCGCTCCCTGTCCAGCACTGTGCCAGTGTGGCTCATGAACGCGGCCAGTAGGTCGAACTCCTTCGCCCGCAGGGTAACTTGCTCGCCTTCCACCGTCACCTCGCGGCTGGCAGAGTCCAGGCGGACGCCATCCGCTTCCAGCACGGGCTGAGCGGGCGGTTCGTTCGAGGCGCGGCGCAGCACCGCCCTCACGCGCGCGACGAGCTCTCGCGGGTTGAAAGGCTTCGTTATGTAGTCGTCCGCGCCGAGCTCCAGGCCGACGATGCGGTCGATGTCGTCGTCGCGGGCCGTCAGGATGATGATCGGGACGTTGCTGGTTTTGCGCAGCTCCCGGCAGACGGCCAAGCCGTCCATCTCAGGCATCATGATGTCCAGGATGATCAGGTCCGGTCGAATCGACTTCGCCTTCTCCAGCGCCTCTGCGCCGTCGTAAGCGGCCTCCACCTGGTAGCCGTCCTTGTTCAGGTAGAGCCGGGCGAGCTTGACGATGTTCTGCTCGTCATCGACAACGAGGATGGTGCTGGCCATACTTCCGCTCCTGGCTTGTTTGCCTAAGACGTTACCCCTTTACTATAACGCGACAGGAGAAGGAACGTACGAAGATGGCAGGACGGACCGCTCTCCTGCCCTGCCTCCAAGCACTGCAGAATGCACACTATCCATGTGTGCGGGCGGCCCGCCCTCATACCGATCATCCGGCATCGACGATAAGTCAAAGCTAAGGGACTGTAAACTCTATGTTAACTCTGCCCGATGTCGCTCCTGAAGCGGTCCAAAGAATCTCTGCTGTGCTATACTCCGCTCGTGTCCTGCCATCATCCGCGGGCTGCTAGGGGGTCCGTGTGCAGAGATGTAGCGATTGGGGAGGTGGCTTGTGATGATTAGCGGACTGCCAAGGTGTCAAAAGTGCAAGGCCGGAGACCTGGTTCCTCTGTCCGACTTTGGAAGCCAGGGGGCGGCGATTCACTACAAGGCTTGGGCATGCACTAATCCGGGGTGCGGGTTCAATCTCAAGATCCGCAACGGCGATCTCTACGTCGACGAGCCGATAAGTAGCGGCGTCGGCCACGTCCCGCGCCCGCGCTAACCGACCGCGCGCAACGTACGGCTGACCGTTAGCGGCCGATGCCGAGATACTGCATGCCCGCAGCCTCCACGGCCGTCCGGTCCACCGCGTTACGGCCGTCCAGTAGCGCCCGGCAGCCCGTAAACGACGCCAGATCGAGGTCTCGGTACACATCGTGCCAGGCCTGCACGATCAGCGCATCGATGCGTGGTGGTGGGAGCGCGCCGGCAGGCTCCAGCCCCAGCTTTCGCAGCTCATCATCGGAATACAGCGGGTCGTGCATAATCGGCCGCGCACCGCGCCGCCGCAACGCTTCGACGAGCAGTAGCGCGCTCGAATGCGCGGCCTCCTTCACGTTTGCCCGATAGGCCAGTCCCAGCACCAGTACCGTCGCCCCGCGCAGCGAGCCGATCGCTCGCTCCAGCTTTCCCACGCCGTAGTCCGCCATCGCATCGTTGGCGGCGCGCGCTGCCGCCGGCAGGCGGAGGGCGGCCTCTGCTGGGAGGAAGTAGGGGTAGACAGGGAGGCAGTGGCCGCCCACGCCGACGCCCGGCTGGTGCAGGTGCGAGAACGGCTGGCTGTTCGCCGCCGCGATCGCTTCCGTCACGTCGATGCCGAGTTCGTCGGCGTAGCGCGCCAGCTCACCAGCGAGCGCGATGTTGACGTCTCGATACACGCCTTCGGCCAGCTTGGAGAGCTCCGCCGTCTCCGGATCGGCGACGCGCAGCACGTCCGGCGCCTCAAGCGCGTTCGTGTAGAATGCGTGGGCCCGAGACCAGCTCTCGTCGTCGATAGCGCCAACGATCTTGGGGTAGGACTTCAGGTCTGCGAAGATGCGGCCCGTGGTCAGCCGCTCCGGGCTCGCCGCCAGCAGCGTGGCATCGATGCCGGCCAGCGCGTTGCCCACGCGGCCGCGCGTCGTGCCGACAGGTACCGTGGTTTCAACGACGACGAGAGTGCCCGGCTGCAATCCTGCACGAATCGATTCGACCGCGGCGTCCAGTTGCGAGAAGTCAGGCTGTTGGCTCGCAGTCAGGCCGAGGGGCACGATGATGACGACGACGTCGCTTTCGCGGACGGCCGCTGCCGTATCGCTCGTCGCGCGCAGGCGGCCCGAAGCGATCGCCGCGTCCAGCGCCGCTTCCAAACCGGCCTCGCCTGCGATCGGACAGTCGCCGGCGTTGATCCGCTCTACCTTCGACGCGTCGACGTCGCAGCCGATGACAGAGAGGCCGCGTGAGGCGTACTGCACCGCCAGCGGCAGCCCGACCTTGCCCAGGCCGACGACGCAGGCCTTCACCGCCCCGCTTCTCCCACTGGCACCTGGACTGCATCGCCAAGCTGCGCCGATTCGACGAGCGCCTCCGCCACTCGCATCGCGGCGATGGCATCGGCCGCGCCGACGAGCGGCGGCTCGAGTCCACGCGCCGTCCGTAGAAACGCTGCCAGCTCGACGCGCAGCGGCTCCTGCCGCTCCACGTCGATAGCAGTAACGTTGGCCGCGTCCTTGGGGGGTGACGGATCGGGGTCTGGCCCAGAATCGTAAAAGCGCAGCTCCTGGCGGATGTAATCGGCGACGAACATGCCGTTTTCGCCGACTACGGCCAGCGTTCGCTGCTTGACGGGCGTTAGCCAGTTCACCTCTAACGAGCCGATGACACCGTTCTCGAATCGGAGCAGGCCCAGCAGCGCATCTTCGAACTCCGTTCGCACGCCCCGCTGCGTCTCCGCGCGTGCCCGCTCCACCTCGCAACCGAGCAGGTGGCGCATCACGTCGATGTCGTGCGTCGCCAGGTCGTGTACCACGCCGATGTCGCGGTGGCGCTGGTGGAACGGCCCAACGCGGACGGCGCGCATTTGCAGTACTCGGCCGATCTCGCCAGCGTCCAGACGCCGCTTCAACTCCACGACGGCGGGGTTGCAGCGTTCGATGTGCCCTGCTGCCAGGGGCACGCCGCGCGCCTCGGCGGCCGCCTGTATCCGCTCCCCCTCGGCAACGCTGGCGGCCAGCGGCTTTTCGACCAGCAACGGCACGCCTCGTTCGATGCAGGCGAGCGCCACCTCCAGGTGCGACCGCGTCGGCACGGCGATCGATACGGCGTCCAAGTGCTCTTCCGCCAGCAGGCGGTGGTAGTCGCCGTAGGCGCGCGCAGGCGCGTCGTTAAGCCGCGACTCGTCGCAGTCGGCGACGGCGACCAGTTCGGCGTCAGGGAGCTCGCTGTATACTCGCGCGTGGTTGCCGCCCATCACGCCCATGCCGATGACGGCGACGCGCAGCCGGTCAGCCACGGCTTGCTCCGGAAAGCGCGCGTGCGCCGTTCACCGCTGCTGCGATAGCTTCGAGGTCGCTCTGCGCGAGGGCGGGGTGGATGGGCAGTGACAGCACTTCCTGCGCCGCCCGCTCCGCGACCGGGAACGAGCCGCCGATGCCCAGCTTCTGGTACAGCGGCTGATGGTGCAGGCAGCGTTCGTAGTACGGGATCGCTTCGATTCCCTGCGAGCGGAGGCTGTCGCGGAGCGCGTTGCGTGCGCCGCCTGGCACTCTGACCGTGTACTGCTGGTAGACGTGGCGGGCGTCCGGGCGCTCCTGCGGCGTGACGACTCCCGCCAGGCGCTCGCTGAGCCAGGCGGCGTTGGCGCGGCGGCGCTCGTTCCAACGGTCCAGTTTTCGTAGCTGCGCCAGCCCCAGCGCCGCGGCGATCTCCGTCATCCGGAAGTTGCCGCTCAGCAGCGAGGTAACGTAGCGCGTCTCCTCGCCCTGGTTGCGTAGTATCCGCGCCTGCTCCGCGACCCGCCCGTCGTCCGTCACCACCATGCCGCCTTCGCCCGTCGTCATGCTCTTCGTGGCGTAGAAGGAGAAGCAGGCCGTTCCCCGCGACCCTATGGTCGCTCCGCGCCAGGACGCCCCGATCGCCTGGCAGGCGTCCTCGACGATCAGTAAGTCGCGCGCCTCGGCGAAGCCGCGCAGCGCCGTCATATCGCAGGGATGGCCGAAGAGGTGCACGGGCACGATCGCCCGTGTGCGCGGAGTTACCGCCGCCTCCGCGCGCGCTATGTCGCCCGTCAAATCGATAGTATAGTCGTCCTCGCGGACGTCGGCGAGCACAGGCCGCGCGCCGGCGAGCAGGACGGCGTTCGCGCTGGCGGCGAAGGTGAACGCCGGCACGAGCACTTCGTCGCCGTCGCCGATGCCGTGCGCCTGCAGCGCGATCACCAACGCGGCGGTGCCGGACGAGACGGCGACGGCGTGGCGGGCTCCGAAGTGCTCCGCGAACGCCTCCTCGAACTCGGCGACGCGCGGCCCTTGCGCCAGGCGGCCGGAGCGCAGCGCGGCCAGCACCGCCTGCTCCTCCTCGTCGCCGATCAGCGGCTGGGCGATGCGGATCATCGCGTCTGCACCTCCGCCTCCTCGAACTGAAAGCTCTGTTTGCAGGTTTCGCAGCGCCAACGTTCGTCCTCCTGCGCGAGCGGCCGGCCGCAGGTGCAGACGTAGCCAACGGCGCGGGCGGGGTTGCCTGTGACCAGCGCATGCTCCGGCACATCGCGCGTGACGACCGCGCCAGCCGCGACCAGCGCCCAGCGTCCGATGACGATGCCGGGCAGCACGACCGCGCCCGCGCCGATAGACGCGCCGTACGACACCAGCGTTGGTTCTGCCTGCCAGTCGTCCTCAGTGAGCGGCTCACCTTCGGCATTGACGGCGCGAGGATAGCGGTCGTTGCTGAAGCTGACGTGCGGGCCGATAAAGACGCCGTCCTGAACCGTCAAGCCACGAAAGAGGGAGGCGCGATTCTGAATCTTCACCCTGTCGCCGACAACGACACCGCGGTCGATGTAGACGCCCTTGCCGATCACGCACTCCTCGCCGACGACGGCGTCTTCCCGCACCTGGGCTTCGTGCCAGATGCGCGTGCCCGCACCGATGCGGGCGCTATCCGCGACGTGCGCCGTGGGATGGATCATCGCGCAGCAACTCTACCATGCGCTGGGCAGCGTGGCCATCGCCGAAGAGGGCGGCCGGCTCACCTGTTGGCCCCGTCCGCTGCGCCGCTTTCACGATGCGAGAGGGTTCCGTGCCGGCGAGCACGTTCCAGCCGCCGCCGCACGTCTCCGGCCACTCCGTCTCCTCGCGCAGCGTCACGCAGGGCACGCCCAGCAAGTAGGCTTCTTTCTGGACGCCGCCGGAGTCGGTCAGCACGACGCGCGCGCTCCGCTCCAACGCGAGCATCTCCAGATACCCGACCGGCTCGATCACGCGAACGTTTGGCGTCGGTTCCAGATTCGCCGCCACCAGCGCCGCCCGTGCCCGCGGGTGGATGGGGAAGACCACCGGCTCGTCCAGCAGCGCCAGCGCCTCCAGTATCCGGCCGAGGGCGGCCGGGTCGTCCGTGTTGGCCGCGCGGTGCACCGTCACCAATACGTACCCTTTTGGTTGCAACTTCAGCCGTTCAATAACGTCTGTTCGCTCCTCGCTCAGCGGCAGGTGCTGGAGCAAGGCATCGTACATAATGTCGCCGGTGAGGCGGGCGCGCTCCGCCAAGCCTTCGCGGGATAGCTGGTCGAACGCGGTCTGCGTCGGGCAGAAGAGCAGGTCGGAACAGTGGTCAGTGACGATTCGATTGATCTCCTCCGGCATCGAACGGTTGAAGCTGCGTAGTCCCGCCTCCACATGGGCCAGCGGCAGGCCCAGCTTCGCGGCCGCCAGCGCGCCGGCGAGCGTTGAGTTGGTGTCGCCGAAGACGACGACCCAGTCCGGCGCTTCCTCTTGCAGCACCGGCTCCAGCCGCTCCAGCATGCGGCCGGTCTGCTCTCCGTGCGGCCCGGAGCCGACGCCGAGCCGGTGTCGCGGTTCGGGCAGATCGAGAGACTGGAAGAAGACGGCGGACAGCTCGTCGTCGTAGTGCTGGCCGGTGTGGACGAGCGCCTCTTCGATTCGCTGGGCGCGAAGCGCGGCGCTGAAGGCGGCGGCCTTGATGAATTGCGGTCGGGCGCCGGCGATGGTGACGACCTTCACGGGGGTGGCTAGTTTTCGGAGATAAAGGGCGCCGGGTGTACGTCCCGCAGGTCGATGCGGGCGAGCGCGTGCAGGCGGGCCGCCAGCTCGTCGCGGTCCTCCGGCAGGTCGCGCTGCAACGCTTCGATCTTGCCGATGATCTCGTCTGCGGAGCAGGCGGGCGTGTTGTCCGCCAGGAAGATCTTAGGATGCGCCGTGCCCAGGAAGCGGCCGCGTCGTTGCAACGGCTCCTCGCCCAAATGCTCCCCGGGGCGGAGGCCGGTGTAGACGATCTCGATCTCTTTGCCGGGCTGGTAGCCGCGCAGCCGGATCAGCTTCTCCGCCAGGTCGCCGATCTTCACCTCTTCGCCCAGGTCGAGCACGAATATCGACTCTTGCTCCTGGAACGCCGCCGCCTGCAGCAGCAGGCGCACGACCTGCGGCGGCGACATGAAGTAGCGCGTCGCCTGGGCGTCCGTCAGTAGCACCGGCCCGCCGCGTTCGATCTGGCGCAGGAACAGCGGTACCACGCTGCCCCGGCTGCCCATCACGTTGTGCAGCCGCACGGCGTTGTAGCGTGTCTTGCTGCGGCTAGCCAGCGCCACCGTCAGCAGCTCGCCGATGCGCTTCGTCGCGCCGTAGACGCTGTCCAGTTCGGCCGCCTTGTTGCTGGAGAGGAAGACGAACTGCTGCGCCCCCACGGCGTCGGCTGCGCGGCAGAGGTTCATCGTGCCCACGACGTTGACGTGGAACGCAGCCTCCGGGTGGGCTTCGATGACGGGGATATGCTTGTAGGCGGCGGTGTGGAAGATGACATCGGGCCGGGCGGCGCGGAAGGTGCGCTCCACCTGTTCGCGGTCGACGATGTTCGTGATCCAGATGCGCGCCTCCACGCCTTCGGCCGCGAGATCGCGCTGCAGGTCGTAGAGGCCGGTCTCGTTGGTATCGAGCAGGTGGAGGACGGATGGCCCCAGCGCGAGCAGTTGCTTGGTCAGCTCCTGGCCCAGATAGCCGGCTGCCCCTGTGACCAGCACGCCGCGGTCGCGGACGAGGTCAGCGCACGCCGCGGTATCGACCTTCGTCTCCTCGCGGCCGAGCAGGTCGTCGACGGTGATCTCGCGGAGCTGGGCGGACCCGCCCGCGTGCACCATCTCCGGCACGCCCGGCACCGTCCGCACCGCCACGTCGCCCTGCTGGCAGAGGCCGACGAAGTCGCGGATCGTGGCGCCGCTGGCGGAGGGCATCGCCAGCGCGACCATATCGACGCTGCGGCTGGCGACGAGGTGCGGAATGTCCTGCCGCACCCCCAGTATCGTCAGGCCGTGGATGCGCTGGCCGCGCTTCTTCGGATCGTCATCGACGAAGCCGATCGGCTTGTACTGCCACTCCGGATGCTGGAGGAACTCGCGTGCCAGCATCTGGCCGGTGTGGCCCGCGCCGGCGATCAGCACCTGCTGCGCCGGCCCGCCCCAGCCCGTAAACGGGGCTTGTGAGCGCAACCTCGGCCAGAGCTTCGCCACGCCCATCGAGAGGAAGATCAGCGCCGGCGCGGTGCCCGTGACGGTGAGCGGGATATGGCGCGGCGTCAGGAAGACGTTGATGCCGATGAGGAGGATCGAGACGAGGCCGACGGCTGACGCCAAGGTGATCGCGTCGGCGATGCTGGCGTACTGCCAGGCCGTTCGATAGATGCCGAAGAAGTAGTTACCGGCCAGATACGCGAGCACGATCAGCGCGATCACCTGGCCGAAGAAGACCATCGATTCGCGCGGGATCGTACCATCGAACTTGAGGCCGAGCGCCGCCGCGTAGCTGGCGATGATCAGCAGCGCATCGAGTGCGAGGACAGGCAGCAGCCGCAGGCCGCGCTCGAGCAGCCATCCCGTTCCGCGCTGGGAGGCCGGTTCGCCGCTAGAACTGCTGGACTGCTCCGGCATCTGGCAGGTGGGATTCCCTTCCGCGCTTAGCGTGCGCCTCGCTGGCTCAGTACGGCCGGCGGTGTCTTCGCCAGGATCACCAGGTCCCGCAGAAGCGAGTGGTGGTCTACGTACTTAAGATCGTAGAGCATCATCTCTTCATAGGTCAAACTGCTGCGTCCATTGACCTGGGCGAGGCCGGTGATGCCCGGCCGGACGGAATGCCGGCGCTGGTACTCGGCTGGATACTGGGCGACCAGCTCCGGCACGTCCGGCCGCGGGCCGACGATCGACATCTCGCCGCGCAGGACGTTGATCAGGTTCGGTAGTTCGTCGATGCTCGTCGAGCGCATGAAGCCGCCGATGCGTGTGTACTGCTTGCCGCCGTAGAGTGGATCGAAGACGTAGCTGCTGAAATCGGACACCTGCGGCACCGGCGACGAGCCGTCGCCGGCGTCCTGCGGGTCGCTGCGCATCGTGCGGAACTTGAGCATGGAGAAGGTTGCGCCGTCCCTGCCGACGCGCTGCTGCCTAAATACCACCGGCCCTGGCGATTCCAGCTTCACCGCGATGGCGACGGCGGCGATGAGCGGCGAGAGCGCGATCAGCGTCGCGCCCGCCACGACGATGTCGAACGCCCGCTTCACAGCTAACGGCCCGGGCGCCGGTGCGCCTCCGCGATCTCGCGCACGGCGGCTGCCACGCGCTCCACGCCGGCGTCCTCCATGCGTGGATAGATCGGCAGCGAGATCAACCCTTCGTAGATCGCCTCGGTCACAGGGAAGTCGCCAGGGCCGAGCGATAACGCCTTTCGATAGTACGGATGCAGGTGGATCGGGATGAAGTGGACGGAGGTGCCGATGCCGCGTTCGCGCAGCTCCTCGATGAAGTGTGCGCGGTCGATGGTGAGCCGGTCGAGCTGCAAGCGGATGGGGTAGAGGTGCCAGGCGTGGACGATCTCGTCGCGCATCGGCGGGCGGATCAGCTCCGGTACGCCGGCGAAGAGAGCGTTGTACTGGTTGGCGATGTGCGTGCGGCGCGCCTGAAACGCCTCTAACCGTTTTAGTTGGTGGATGCCCAGCGCGGCCTGGATGTCGGTCATCGCGTAGTTGAAGCCGGGCGCCAGTACCTGGTACTCGGCGCTGCCGCCTTTCGAGTAACGGTTCCAGGCGTTCTTGCTCAGGCCATGGAGGCTGAGCAACCGCACCTGGTTGGCCAGATCGGCGTCGTTTGTCGTCAGCATGCCGCCCTGGCCGGTGGTGATCGCCTTGATCGGGTAGAAGCTGAACACCGCCGCGTCCGTCAGGGCGCCGATCGGCTGCCCGCGATAGCGTGCGCCGATCGCGTGCGCCGCGTCTTCGATGACGCGCAGCTTGTGCCGGTCTGCCAGCGCTTGCAGCTCGTCCATGCGGCAGGGCTGGCCGCCGTAGTGCACCGGCAGTAGCGCCTTCGTTCGCGGCGTAATCTTACGCTCGATCTCGTCGACATCGATGTTGTAGTCGTCCTCGCGCACGTCGGCCAGCACCGGTGTGGCGCCGGCGTGGAGGATGACGTTGACCGTGGCGGCGAACGTGAGCGGCGTTGTGATCACCTCGTCGCCGGGGCCGATGCCCGCCGCCAGCAGCGCCAGGTGCATGCCCGCGGTGCAGGACGAGAGCGCGACGGCGTGCGACGCGCCGGTTACATCCCGGAAGCCCTCCTCGAAGGCCTGGACCTTGGGGCCGCCGGTCAGCCAGCCGGAGCGCAGCGTATCGACGACTTCGTCGATCTCCTCCTGCCCGATCTCCGGCTGCGCGAACGGCAGGAACGGCTCGACGGCGGCGGCCGGACTCGATTCGGTCACTGCGCGCGCTCCTTGATCACGGCGGCGAGCAGGTGGCTGCGCAGCCAGGGCAGCCGTTCCAGCCGCCGGCAAAGGCCGGGCCGCCCGCCAAGCGCCCGCACGATCGGCGGCGCCAGCGTCACGCGTTCGACCTCGACCCGGCTTCCCGCGAAGAGCGCGCGCAGCTCGTTTGGCCGTAGCGAGCGCGTCGTCCGATTTAACGGGTTGACCCAGAAGTCGTAGACGGCCAGCAATCCTCCCGGCCGCAGCACGCGGAGCGTCTCGGCCGCGGCTTGTTCGCGCTCCCGCTGGTCGAGCATGGAGGTCAGCGACGTGAACGCGAACGCTACGTCGAATGATCCGTCGCGGTACGGGAGCGCGGCGGCGTTGGCGACGGCGAGTGGTGTTCCGGGCAGGGCGGCGCCTGCGCCGGCGACCGTTGCGGACGCGATATCGATGCCTATTAGCCTGTCGCCATCCGCCCCATAGTGGAGCAACGTGCGTAGCAGCGAACCGCCGCCGCAGCCGACTTCGAGGATGCGTAACCCGGCGAGCGTCTCGATGCCGTGGCGGCGCAGCAGCGTCAGCAGCGCCTCGTCGCGGGATTGGTGAACATAACGATCGGTGGCGTCGAGGTGTGCGTAGAGGCCAGTCTCCGGCGCGCCCGGCTGCGCTGCGGCTACCGGTACAAAGCTCACGGCGCTTCCGCTTCTCGCGGCATCGCGACCGGCTGGCGCAAGAGCGTACGCACAATGCCGATGAGGAAACCGAGCCCATAGGCGATATGGAGACATCCGAACGCCACCGGCAGCCGCGGCAGGTGACGCCAGCCGGAGCGCCAGGAAAGGACGAGAGAAGTGGCAACGGACGCGGCGAGGTACGCTCCCGCAATCGCTGCCAGCGGCAAGATGAACATGCCGCCGAACGCCGCGAGGATCCCGAACGCGAGCAGCGCCAAGATGAAGGCGGACGGCGCGAGCTGCCGTAGCCTCGTCTGACGCGGGTGGCGGGAGAGCACGACCACTTTCGCCTGGCCGTAGCCGAAGTACTGGCGCGCCAGCTCCCAGTACGACCGGCGGGCATAGTAGGTCGATCGAATCGCCGGCGTCAGCAGGATGCGGCCCCCGTGGTCGCGTAGCCGGTAGTGCAACTCGTCGTCCTCGCCGCCGTCGATCTCCGCGAACGGGCCGATCCGGTCGAAGACGTCGCGCCGGTAGGCGGGGAAGGCGACGGTGTCGGTCCACTGCTCGCGCTGGCTGTAGCGGAAGACAGCGTTGCCGATACCGAACGGCGATGAGATGGCGAGCGCGATTGCCTCGCCTGCCGGGCCATCACCCCGCGTCTCGATTGGGCCGCCGGCGACATCGGCGCCTGTGCGCTTCAGCGCGGCGACGCATTGGCTGATGTAGTCCGGCGCGACGGTTGCGTGCGCGTCGACACGGGCGATGACATCACCCTGCGCAAACGCGAGGCCGATGTTCAGGCCGCTCGCGGTGGACTTCCCCCGGTTTTCGATCACCTGCAGCCGCGGCACCGCCTCTCGCAGCGACTCTGCGACGCCGCGCGAGCCGTCCTCCGAGCCGCCATCGACGACGATTACCTCAATTTGGTCGCGCGGGTAGTCCTGGGCTGTGAGGCTGCGAATGCAGCGCTCGATGTGGCGCTCTTCGTTGCGCATCGGGACGATGACGGAGACGAACGGCAGGGTGGATGCTTCAGACATGGGATCGACCAGAACGGGCGGTGTTAGCCCTCGGGTACGGTAGCACGGGCCGCGCCTTCTGCAAAGGATTCGAGCAGGTGGCGGTAGAGCCGTTCCATCTGGGCGGCGTTCTCTTCCCAGCGATAGCGCTCCTGGACAAGGGCACGGCCCGCCGCGCCCATCTTCGTGCGCAGAGCCGCGTCTTCGGCCAGGCGCCGGATCGCGGCCGCCAGCGCGTCTACATCGCCGGGCGGCGTCAGGATGCCGGTGCGGCCGTCGTCCACGACGTCCGGGATGCCGTGGACGCGCGAGGCGGCGACGGGCAGCGTCATCGCTGACGCCTCGATCGCTGCTACGCCGAAGCCTTCTGCCAGCGAGGGCATCGCGAAGATGTCGAACTCCGCGAGCGTCGCCGGCACGGCTTCGTGCGCTATCTCGCCTCGAAACTCCACTGATGCGGCGATGCCGAGTTCGCCTGCCAATCGAGCCAGCTTCTCGCGTTCCGGCCCGTCGCCGGCCAGCACCACGCGCAGCCTCGTGCCGCTATCGAGCAGTCGAGCGGCGGCGCGGAGCAGCACGTCCAGCCCCTTCTCCGGCGACAGCCGCGCCACTGCGCCGACAACGACTTCGTCCTCGCCGGCAGCGTCGCGCGGGCCGGGCTGGAAGCGGGCTAGATCGACGCCGTAGGGCACGACCGTCACCGGCGTCGATTCGGGCGTGTACGGCAGCGTCGCGTTCGCCAGGTGGAGGCCGGTGGCGGTGACGTGGTCGGTTCGCGCCAGGGCGTATCTCGTGATCATGTTGTGGAGCGGGCTCCACCGCGGCGCTTCCAGGATGTCGGTGCCCCAGACCGAGGTAAGGGTGGGTCTAATGCCGCAGAGCGCGGCGAGCAGGCCGTAGCTGGTGAGGTGCATCGCGTGGAGCAGATCGGGCTGGAGCGCGCGCACCAGCCTGCGTACGCGGCGGGCGTGGAGCAGGTAGCGGGCCTTGCCCAGCCGCTCCCAGCCATCGATGTGGTGGACGCGCGCGCCTTGGATCTGCGCCGGCCGGAAGGAGACGACGTGCGTCTCCCAACCGGCGCGGGCGAAGTGCTCTACCCAGCGCCGGGTGTGGATGTAGGGGGCATCGGCCAGATAGACGACACGCATGTCACATCGAGTGTACGGCGCAGAGCGGACGTTGCCAACCGAATCGGACCGACCACAAGGTCTGTCCCTATATATCAATGACGTCCGCTTCTCCCGCGCGGCCGGCCAGGCGGTAGTACCAGGCCTCCATTCTCGCCATGTTCGTCTCCTGCACGCCGTACTCCTCCACGAACGCGCGGTTGCGCTCGACGGCGTCGCGCCGCAGGCTACCGTCTTCCAGCGCCGCGCAGATCGCTTCGGCCAGCGCCGCCTCGTCGCGGACGGGCACGCGCAGGCCGGTGACGCCGTGTTCGACCAGCTCCTGCTGGCTGGGCAGGTCGGAGACGATAGGGAAGCAGCCGGCGGCCTGCGCCTGCAGTAACGCAACCGACGTACCGTCGGATGACGGGACGGAGACGAAGACCTCGGCCTCGCTGAGGGCGGCGCGAAACTCCGGCTGCGCGAGCGCGCCGGTGAAGCGAATTACGTCGCTCAGGCCGAGCTCGGCCGCTAGCCTTTCGAGCCGCCCGCGCAGCCTACCGTCGCCGGCGACGACGAGCCGGGCAGCCGGCAGCGACTCCCGGACGCGTGCCATCGCGCGGACGATGACATCGACGTTGTAGAGCGGCATGTCGAGCGAGCGGGTGCTGATCAAGGTAGGCACGTGCTTCGATTCGGGCGGCCGGGCGTTGACAGAGGCCGGGCCGCGATCGATGAAGTCGCGCTCGACGCCGAGGACGATGTGCTGTACGCGCGCCCGATCGATGCCGAGCTTGAGCACCATCTCACGCGCCATATAGCGGTTGTTCGCAGTCGCCAGGTCGGTTCGTCTCAATACGAATCTGGCTAGCGCGCGGTTGATCGGTGAGCGAGCGGCTTCGACGAGCACATCGGAGCCCCAGGCGGAGACGACGTACGGATGGTAGTTGGCCGCCGTTGCGTACAGGCCATGCTCGACGAGGTAGTGCGCGTGTAGGACATCGGGAGCGATCGCTTCCACGGTGCGTCTGATGCCGGCGCGCCGATATCGGAGCAGGTTGGCCACTCGCTGCAGGCTGGGCGGTAGTAGCTGAGCTATTCGGGCGGTTGTGCTCTCCTTCCGCGACCCCGTTTGGGGGCGTCCGCCCTTCCGGGGAAGGGCGGGCCGGAGGGTGTGGACCAGCACGCCCTCCGGCGGCCGCGCCGGTGTGTAGTACGACACGCCGTGGACTTCGTGGCCGCGCTGGACAAAGTAGCGCAGCCAGCTCTGTGTATGGACGCCTTCCAGGTCGCCGACAACGCAGAGGCGCAGCCGGCGTTCGGGTGGCAGCTCTTTGACAGGCATCGTCATGACTGTACAGCGGCGAATCGACGGCGCGCCGCCTCCAGATAGCCGCGCAGGTCGTCGCCTCGAATCAACACAGCCTCCGATATCGACCCGCCGGACAACCGTCGATACGCCGCCAATGAGAGCGCGAAGTGAACGACGTACGCGATCGAAGACGCGATCGCCGCGCCCGTGACGCCGAACGGCGGTATCAGCGCGAAGTCGGCGATGACGGTGGCGATGAGCGCGGCGGCGGTGATCAGGCTGTTGGTCAGCGGCTGGCCCTGGCTAAAGATGTAGCTGGTCAAGATCTTCGAGCCCGCCAGCGCCACCGTGCCCGGCAGCAGCCAGAGCAGCGGATTAAGCGCGGACCCGAACTCGCCGCCGAACAGCCCTTCCACCAGCCACGGGGAGATCGCGGCGAGCGCCGACGCCGCCAGCACGCTGACCAGCAGCGTGTTCCGGCAGACGACCGGCGTGGTGCGTGCTGCCTCGGTTTTCGAAGCGGCGGTGAGGCGCGGCAGCAGCACGGCGGCAACGGCGTTGGCGATGAACCAGACGCTCTGGCTCATGGTGACGCTGACCGCGTAGATCCCGACCCCGGCCGTGCTCACGAAGAGCAGGACGATGTACTGGTCCAGCCGGTAGTTCAGCAGCTGCACCAGGTTGCCAACTTGGCCCCGCATGCCGAATCTCACCTGCCTGCGCAGCGACGGCCCATCGAAGCGCAGTAGCTCGCGCAGCCGCAGCGCCGGCCGGCCGAGCAGGAGCAGCGCCAGCAGCGTCGCCGCCAGCGTGCCGCCCGACCAGCTGAGCAGTGCCATCCTGGTGTCGATTTCGCCGAACGCGGCGCCGGCGCCGAGCAGCGCCAGCAACGCAATCGGTTGCGCGACGACGACCGCGCTCATCGCCGTGAAGCGGCTTGCTCCTTGCAGGATCGTCGTCAGCACCTGGTAGTTGACGAAGAGCGGCACGGCGAAGGCGAAGATCCAGTACGGCGTATCGTGATCGAGTAGCCTATCGCCGAACAGCGGCCAGGCGATCAGCACCAGCAGCCCGCTCACAACCGCCGAGCCTAGCACCACGTGCTGGCTGTTCGCGACGATGCGGGCGATCGCAGTCGTGCCCTTCCCCAGCTCGTAGACGGCCGATACGCCGAGGCCGAGGCTGAGCGCCGCCTGCGTGATCGATGCCGAGAGCAGGAACAGCGCGTAGACGCCCCGGCCTTCCGCTCCTAACGCGCGGGCGAGAATGACGGCGATGACGAACGCGAGCGTGGCGTTGGCGACATAGGTGAGGAAGACGAAGTTGACGTTCGCCAGAAAGCCCGCCTGTTCTCGCCGCGCCACCTGCCCTTCCGCCACGCTAGCGGCTCCCGGCGACCGGCTGCGCCGTCTGGCTAACTAGCCGCTCGACCTCGTCCAGCTCGGCCGCCAGCCGCGCCTCCCAGGTCCAGAACTCGCTCTCGGCGTAGTGGCGCGCGCCTGCGCCGAGACGGCCGCGCTCCTCGTCGTCCTCCGCCAACGCCACTACCGCATCCGCGATCGCTTCCGGTGCGCCCGTCGCGAGCAGGCGGCCGGTGTTCCCATCGCGGATCAGTTCGCCCGTCGCGCCGGCATCGACCGTGATGATTGGCAGGCCGCACGTCATCGCCTCCAACAGCGGATTGCCGACGTTCGAGAGGTCGGCTGGCGCAAGGAACAAGTCGGCGGCGTGCATGTAGTCGACCACCCTCTCCTGCGGCACCGCGCCCGCGAAGCGGACACGCTCCACAACGTTTAACGCGCGCGCCTGCTGCTCTAAGCTAGCTCGCTCCTCGCCGTCGCCGACGACGAGCAGCAGCGCGTTCGGCACGCCGCGCAGGATGCGCGGCAGCGCAGCGATCGCCCGGTCGACCCGCTTCCAGGCCGCCAGACGGGATGCCGTCAACAGCACGAAGTCTTCGTCCGCCAGGTTAAACGCAGCGCGCTTCGCTGGCCTCTCGCTGGCTTCGGCAGGTCCCAGACGATCGAGATCGAGGCCGTTGCGCCAGAATCGTAGCTTCTGCCCGGCGGCGCTATTGACGCGTCTCAGCACCTCGTCGCCGCGCGTGCCGTCGTTCGTCATGATGTAGATGTCCGCGGGCAGGCGCAAGGCCAGCAGCTCCTCGTACATACGTAGGCGCGCCAGCGGGCTGGCCAGCGCCGGATACATCACCGTGCCCTGAAATCGCGCGACGGTGGGAAGTTCGGCGCGCAGTAGGCGCGCGGCCAGCGCCCCGTGCACCTCGTAGGCGTAGAGCAGGTCGACCTGCTCGCGCTCCAGCACGCCGCGGGCGCGGCGCGCGGCTAGGAACGGATAGAGGAAGGCGAAACGTAGCTTCTGGTCGGCCTTCTTCAGCAACTGAGGTAAGGGCAGGCGCGATTCCTGCAGGCTGGGGAGATGAAATCGCTCGAAGGTGACGCCGGCGATGTCCGGCGGCGGGCCGGGCGAGAACGCGTTCGCTCCCACCGTGGGTGCGATGTACGTCACCCGATGCCCGCGCTCGCCGTACGCGCGCAGGGTGCGATACAGCGTTGGCGCGCCGCCGCGACCCGGAAGCGCCCACACCTCCAGCGCGCACAGCATCAGTACGTGCATCGTTCGCCTCCCGCGCAGTGTAGCCGCCGCGTGGAAGCCGATCAATCTTCTCGACAGTGTGACGGACGGTTTGTTACCATGCGGCATACTCCCCGGTCGGGGTGTAGCTCAGCCAGGCTAGAGCGCACGGTTCGGGACCGTGAGGCCGGCAGTTCAAATCTGCCCACCCCGACCAATCGCTACGCCTGCCAGGGGCCGGATCGCTGCCCCGTTTCGTAAGGTTTACCCTACTGTACGGTGCCTCAGATTCGACCGAGGGAAACTGTGGAAAACTTTTCACACTTTATGCGCGCTGATGTCTTGCGCACCTATCTGCGCGGCGTTACAATCCGTCGGATATCGAGCGCGAACAGAGCGGAAATACGAGCTGTCTAATGTTCCAAGACGAGGATCAGAACCAGGTAAGACGTCGCCAGTCCGAGCAGGCGATCCAGCTAGCGATGGCCAACCGCTGGGAGGATGCCGTCCAGGCCAACCGTTCGGTCATCAAGATGTTTCCGAACGACGCCGATTCCTACAACCGGCTGGGCAAGGCGCTGATGGAGCTCGGTCGCTTTCCCGCCGCGAAGAAGGCGTACAAGCGGGCGTTGGAGTTGGACGGCGCGAACCAGATCGCCAAGAAGAACCTGGAGCGTTTGAACGTGCGAGCAAAGGTCGGCGGGCAGACGGAGGCGGCACAGGTCGATCCGAGCCTCTTCATCGAGGAGATGGGAAAGAGCGTCCTCACGATCCTGGAGAATACATCCGAAGAGGGGTTGGCGAAGCTGAACGCCGGCGACCGCGTCGAGCTGCGGCAGGACGGGAACGCGCTGCTGGTCGAATCCATCGGTGGCGACGTCATCGGTGAGATTGAGCCGAGGCTGCGCCTGCGGCTCTTCAAGCTGCTGGAGGGCGGTAACAAGTATAAGGCGGCGATCACCAAGCTATCGGATGAAGAGTGCCGCGTTCTGATCAAGGAGACGTATCAGGACCCGAGCCAGGCCGGCCGCCCTTCCTTCCCGACGGCTATCGCTACCGAAACGCTCCGTCCATATACGAAGAGCAGCGTTCTGGACTACGGAACGGCCGATGACGAACCAACGCGAGCAGGTCCAGGCGCAAATGATCTCGCGGCTGACGACGATGAAGCGGAAGCCGAAGGCGCCAGCACGGAAGTTATCTCCCAGGGCAGAAACGTCAGTCTGCACGCCGCCGTCGCTGCGGAGGAGGCTGCTCAGGAAGAGCTGGAAGAGTAGCGCAACGCCGAGATCCAGCAACCACCACACTCCTGACAGGCTCATGTCAGGAGTGTTTTGTAGCGTAGAGACCACAAGCCCGCCGTCCGCCGCGCCTACGCAGTTCACAGTTCGAGGTATCTGCTACAGTCATAGGAACGCCACCATACTGCCATGTCTGAGATCATCCGCGCCCGCAGCCTGCTGAAGCGCTTCGGCGACCTCATCGCCGTCGATGGCATCGACTTCTCCGTTGGAGAGGGCGAGTGCTTTGGTCTGCTCGGCCCGAACGGCGCAGGCAAGACCAGCACGTTCAAGATGATCACCTGTGTCTCTCCGCCCACCGCCGGCGAGCTGCTGGTGGGCGGCATGGATGTCATGACGGAGGGGCGGCGGATTAAGGCGACGCTTGGCGTCGTGCCCCAGGAAGAGAACTTAGACCCCGATCTGAGCGTTTTGCAGAACCTGGCCGTCTACGCCCGCTACTTCGATATTCCAGCGTCAGAAGCCCGCCGCCGGGCCGAGGAGGTCCTCGATCTGTTCCAGCTCCTCGATCGGAGGAACGAGATCGTCGACAACCTCTCCGGCGGCATGAAGCGCCGGCTGATCTTCGCCCGCGCGCTGATCAACCAGCCGAAGATCATGGTGCTGGACGAGCCGACGACCGGGCTCGACCCGCAGGCGCGCCATCTCGTCTGGCGCAAGCTGCGGCTGCTGCGCGAACAGGGCATCACGATGCTCCTCACCACCCACTACATGGAGGAAGCTGCCCACCTCTGCAATCGCCTGGTGGTGATGCACGTGGGCCGTATTCTGGCAGAAGGAAGCCCGGACGAGCTGATCCGGCAGTACGTCGGCGATCAGGTGCTCGAACTGCGCCTCACCGATGGCCAGCGGCAGGAGGCGGTGGCACTGCTCCAGCGGCACGATGGCGTGCGGCTGGAGGAGGTTGAGGACTCGATCTACGCCTTCGGCCCTGCCCAACAGTGGCAGCCGATCCTCGATATGCTCACACCCTTTGGGAAAGCCGTCCGGCTGCGCGAGGCGACGCTGGAGGACGTGTTCCTGCAGCTCACCGGCAGGGGGCTGTCCGAATGAGCGTGATGGGCGTCTCTTATCGCAGCTATCGCGTCTGGCAGCGCAACCGCGACGTCGTGTTCAAGCTCTGGATCGCAGAGCTGGCGCCGCCGATACTCGGGCCGATCATGGTGATCACGGCCCTCGGCTTGGGCCTGGGCGGCTTCGTCGAGCTGGGCGGCGACCAGGATTACATCGAGTTTCTCACGCCCGGCCTCCTCGCTCTCTTCCCCATGCTCTGGGCGATGTTCGACTGCGGCTGGGGCGCCTACGGCCGCATGAACATGCAGGGCATCTACGATGCCGTCGTCGCCACGCCGCTCAACGTCGAGGATGTTATCGCCGGCGAGATCTTCTGGGGCGCTACCCGGGGGACGTTCCAGGCGGTGCACATCCTGATCGCGGCGCTCATGTTCACGCCTGCCTACGGCCTGATTGACTCCCCGCTCGCCGTGCTCGTGATCCCGTTCTCGTTGCTGTACGGCGTCCTCTTCGGCGCGATGGCGATGTCGTACACGTCGATCGCGCCCTCAATGAGCTCCTACAACTTCCTCTGGGCCTTCGTCATCAACCCGATGTTCTGGTTCGGCGGCGCCTTCTACCCGACGGACCGCCTGCCGGATTGGGCGCAAGTTCTCGCCCAGTTCATCCCCCTCACGCATGTCGTGGAGATCAATCGCGGCCTGATCGAAGGCGAGATGCACTGGTCGCACCTCGGCAACCTCGCCGTCGTTGCTGCGCTGACGGTGGCCCTCTTCGCGCTCGCCTTGTGGAGTATGCGCCGCCGCCTGGTGAAGTAGCCTCCAGCCTCCCGCGTGCTATCCTGCAGCCGGGAGTTTGTCTCGTGAACGAATCACCACCGCGCATCGGCGTCACGCGCTGGGAGGACCTGCCCGGCGAGCGCATCGAAGACTACTGGCGGCGCATCGAAGAAGTCGGCAGCGAGCCTCTCGACCTGCGCGGCGTGGAGACGGACGTTTCGACGTTGGACGGCCTCGTTCTTACCGGCGGCCTCGACATCGCGCCGGAGCGGTATGGGCAGGAGCCGCATGAGAGAACCGTGTGCGCCGAACCAGCGCGCGATGCCTACGAGCTGGACCTGCTGCACGCGGCGCTGGCGGCAGATCTGCCGGTGCTGGCGATCTGCCGCGGGTCGCAACTGCTCAACGTCGCGCTGGGAGGCAGCCTGCTCCAGAACATCGCGTCCGCGAACCACCGCGCCGATTACAAGACCGAAGGCATGCCGTCGCGTTGGCACAGCGTTAGGGTCGTCTCCGGCAGCCGGCTCCGCGGGTTGCTCGGTGTCGAGGAGATGGAAGTGAACTCGCGCCACCACCAGGGCGTGCTGGCCGAGACGGTCGCGCCAGGCCTGACCGCCGTTGCGATATCGCCGGACGGCGTCGTCGAGGCGATCGAAAGCGATGCGCACCGGTGGGTGGTCGGGGTCCAGTGGCACGCGGAGCGGCCGGAGCCGGAGTATCCAGATTTCGCGAAGCTATCGCGGCCGTTGTTCCAGGCGTTTGTAGATGCCGTGACACGGCAGCTGGAAGAGGTACACTGACATGGTGGACGCGCCGAACATCCAATTTCTCACAACACCAGATGGTGTCAGTATCGCCTATACCGTCGCCGGGGAAGGGCCGCCGCTGGTCTGCACGCCGGGCTGGGTGAGCCACCAGGAGCTGGAGTGGCAGGACTCATTCGGCGAGTTCTATCATCGGCTTGCCAGAGCGCGACGCCTGATCATGTTCGACGGTCGCGGCACGGGCCTCTCGGACCGCCGGGTCGATGACGTATCTCTAGACGCGCGATTGAACGACCTGGAGGCGGTCGTTGGCCACCTCCAACTGGACTCGTTCGCGCTCTTGGGCTCAAGCCAGTGGTCACCGGTGGCGATCAAGTACGCGGCTCAGCATCCGGACCGCGTTACCGAACTGATCCTCTACGCACCGTTTTGTGACGGCTTCGTGGCCTCAGAAGGGAAGGATGATCGGGCGGACTTGGCGCGAGCGCTGCTCGGCCTCATGCGCGCAGAGTGGGGTGTGGGAGCGCGCGCAGTCACGGGATTCGTCCACCCTGACGCCGACCTAGAAGAGCAACAGGCAAGCCTCCAGTACCTTCGCCAGGCAAGCTCCGGGGACGTCGCAGCCCGCATCTTGGAAGAGGGCATGTTTGAGATCGACGTGTCAGAGTACGTGCCGCAGATAGAGACACGCGCCCTGGTGCTGCATCGCCGGGACGACAACGCGGTGCCACCGGAATGCGGCCGCCGGGTCGCCTCGCTGTTGCCCAACGTGCGCTTTCTGCCGTTGAACGGTGACCACCACCTTCCCCAGTATGGCGACACCGAGTCGATCTTAGGCGCAATCGACGACTTTCTTGGCATCGAGCCGATCGCGCCGGCGTCGGTCGCGCCCCCGACCGCGCCCGCGCCGTCCGGCGCGCCGGTGGCGCTGCTCTTCACCGATATTGAAGGCTCAACAGTGCTGACTGAGCGGCTGGGTGATGCGGGGGCGCAGGAGCTGCTGCGTGCCCACAACGACATCGTGCGCCAGGCGCTCGCCACGCACGGAGGCAGCGAGGTCAAGCACACCGGCGATGGCATCATGGCGTCCTACCCGTCCGCATCCAGCGCGCTGGACAGCGCCGTCCAGATCCAGCGCTCCCTCGCGAAGCGAAACGAAGAGAAGCCAGACGAGGCGATTCATGTTCGCATCGGCATCAACGCCGGCGAGCCGGTGCGCGAGCAGGACGATCTATTTGGCACCGCCGTGCAGGTCGCTCGTCGCATCTGCGACCAGGCGGAGCCGGGCCAGATCCTCGTCTCCAACGTCGTGCGGGAGCTCGTTGCAGGCAAGGGGTTCCTCTTCGCCGATATGGGCGAAACCGCGCTGCGCGGCTTTGAAGACCCGACGCGCGTCTACGAAGTGCGCTGGACAGAATAGGCCACACTCCCTGCCGATCCGGCTCCGGAACGCTCCAAATTCGCGCGGCTGCCCCCATACGTGTCCGTAGCTGCGCGGTCGTGTACCATGACGGCAGGAGCGTGATTCACCTGTGACCACGGACAGCAACATCGGCGCCGTCCGCGATATCAAGATCGAGGACGAGATGCGCGCCTCGTACCTCGATTACGCGATGAGCGTCATCGTCCAGCGCGCGCTGCCGGACGTCCGCGACGGCTTGAAGCCGGTGCAGCGGCGCATCCTCTACGCTTGCTACGCGGAAGGCATCCGCTCCACCTCTCGATACAAGAAGAGCGCCGGCATCATCGGCGAGGTGCTGAAGAGCTACCACCCCCACGGCGACGCCCCCGTCTACGAGGCGATGGTGCGCATGGCGCAAGACTTCTCGCTGCGCTACCCGCTGATCGACGGTCAGGGTAACTACGGCAGCGTCGACAACGACCCGGCGGCCGCCATGCGCTATACGGAGGCGCGTCTGTCCGCGATTGCCGAAGAGCTGCTGCTCGATATCGACAAAGAGACTGTCGACTTCACCCCCAACTACGACGACAGCACCCAGGAGCCACGGGTGCTGCCGGCGCGCCTCCCGAACCTGCTGGTCAACGGCTCCAGCGGCATCGCCGTCGGCATGGCGACGAACATCCCGCCCCACAACCTGAACGAGATCTGCGACGCCATCGCCAAGCTGATCGAGGAGCCGGAGACGACGACCGACGAGCTGTCGGAGATCGTCAAGGGCCCCGACTTTCCCACCGGCGGCATCATCTTCCGCATGCGCCGGGAACACGAGTACGACGCCGAAGGAAACCGCGTCGAGGTGCTGCGCGACGCCGTCAAGCAAACCTACGCCGACGGTCGCGGCCGCATCGTCATGCGCGCTGTCACGGACGTCGAGTACATGGGCCGTGGCGACCGCATGCAGATCATCGTCACGGAGCTGCCGTTCCAGGTGAACAAGGCGGCGCTGGTGGAGCGCATCGCCACCCTGGTGCGCAACAAGAAGATCGAAGGCATCAGCGACCTGCGAGACGAGTCCGACCGCCACGGCATGCGCATCGTGCTGGAGCTGAGCCGCACCGGCAACCCGCAGCAGGTGCGCAACGCCCTCTTCAAGCACACCGCGATGCAGAGCACCTTCCCGGTGAACATGCTGGCTCTGGTGGACGGCCAGCCGCGCGTGATCAACCTCAAGACGGCGCTGGAGCAGTACATCGTGTTCCGGCGCGATGTGATCCGCCGCCGCGCTGAGTTCGAGCTAAGGAAGGCGCAGGATCGGGCGCATATCCTCCAGGGGCTGATCAAGGCGCTGGAGCGTATGGACGAGGTGATCCAGACGATCCGCAAGGCGGCGTCCGCCGACAGGGCGAAGACCGAGCTGATGGCTGCGCCGTTCGAGCTGAGCGAGATCCAAGCTCAGGCCGTATTGGACATGCAGCTACGCCGCCTCGCCCGGCTGGAGCGGGAGAAGATCGAGGAGGAGTACGCGGAGATCGTCAAGACGATCGCCGAGCTGGAAGACCTGCTCGGGAACCCGCGCAAGATCGACTTCTTGATCGAAGAGGACGTCCAGGAGCTGAAGAAGACCTACGGCGACGAACGGAAGACGCAGATCGTCGCCCAGGAGGCGGAGCACTTCTCAGATGAAGACCTGGTGGCCCACCAGGAGATCGTGATCACGCTCAGCCAGCGCGGTTATATCAAGCGGCTGCCACTCGAGACCTACCGCCCGCAGCAGCGCGGTGGCCGCGGCATCGCGGGCATGGGCACGCGCGAGGAGGACGCAGTCCACCGACTCGTCGTCGCCGATACGCACGATAGCCTGCTCTTCTTCACGGATCGCGGCCGCGTCTTCCAGGTCCGTGCCTTCGATGTGCCTGATGCATCTCGCCAGGCGAAGGGCATCCCCCTCATCAACCTGATCGAGATCGACCAGCGCGAACAGGTGACAGCCGTCGTCGCAGCGCGCGATTTCGAGAAGGACGCCATGGTGCTGGCAACGAAGATGGGCGAAGTGAAGCGAACCTCGCTCTCCGAGTTCTCCTCCGTCCGCCGCTCCGGATTGATCGCGATGGACTTCGAGCCTGACGACGTGCTGGTGTCTGCCAGGCTGGCGCACAACGACGACGATGTCGTCGTTGTCACATCGGACGGCCAAGCCGTCCGATTCCCCGTCACCGAGCTGCGCTCGGCGTCGCGCGCCAGCGGCGGCGTCCGCGGCGTCAAGCTCTCGAAGGGCGCCACTACGGTGAGCATGGAAGTGGCGTCGGCGGGAGACGAACTGCTGACGTTAACGGCGAACGGATTTGGCAAGCGGACGCCGATCGGCGAGTACCCGACGCATCATCGGGGAGGTAGCGGCGTGCTCACGTTCAAGGTGCTGGACAAGACCGGCCCCGTCGTCGCTGCGCGCATGGTAACGGGCACGCAGGAGCTGATCGTGATCTCGCGCGATGGCATCGTCCTGCGGACACGGATAGACGGCATCTCCATCCAGGGGCGCGCGACGCAAGGTGTAGCCATCATCGGCGTATCGCCGGGAGATGCCGTCGGCTCGGTCGCGACGATCGATATGGCGAACCAGCAGGCGGCCGCGGACGCGCAAGGACCGGAGCCGGACGCTCCGGCCGATTCTACAAACGGCGCGCCGCAAGCGGGCCCGCCGTCTGCCGCCGGAGGGAAGACACAGCGCAAGACGAACCCCGTGCGCGAGAAGAAGGCGCTGGGCAAGGCAGACGCTGCTATGCGTAAAGCGGACGGCGCCATACGCAAGACACGCGCCGCGAAATCGAACGGTAAGAAGCCCGACCCGCCAGCCCGCACGTAACCTCCGCCCGTGGTCCCGCAGTCCTCCGATAACGCGCTTGACGCCCCGCACATCCGCGACGCGCATGAGGCCGACCTGCCACGCATCGTCGAGCTGCTAGCGCAGCTATCGCTGGACGCGCCGCGCGAGTGGCCGGACGAGCCCCTGCCAGCGTCCTATCTAGCAGCGTTCGAGGAGATCGTCGCGGACCGGCGCCAGCGGCTCCTCGTTGTCGAGGCGCAAGGACGGATCGTCGGCAGCGCCGCGCTGATCATCGTGCCTAACCTGTCGCGCCAGGGGCGGCCGTACGCGATCATCGAAAACATCGTCATCGATACGGACGCGCGCGGCGTGGGCCACGGGGAGGCGCTCGTGCGCTACGCGATCGAAGAGGCGCGGAAGGCCGGCTGCTACAAGCTCTCGCTCACCAGCAACAAGCGCCGTCCGGACGCCCATCGCTTCTACGAGCGTCTGGGCTTCCAGGCCACGCACGAGGGCTACCGGGTGGAGTTCTAGTTCTGTCGCTCCGACAGCCATTGTCGAACCGCGCTGCCAATCTTGGCGAACTCGAACGCGATCGGCCCTGTCGGATCTCCTAGGACGAGCGGCCGGCCCTGGTCTGCCGCAGTCGACAGACGAACGTCAAACGGGATCCGCCCGAGCACCGCTAGTCCGGCTTCGCTGAGTCTTGACGAGCTTCCGAAGAGATCGATCCGCTTCGCGCAGTGCGGGCAGTTCAGCTCCGCCATGTTCTGCACCCATCCGATCACCGGCACGTGGTGCTCATTAAGCAGCGCCAACGTGCGTTCCGCGTCCATCTGCGCCAAGTCCTGCGGCGTCGTCACGAAGATCGCGCCGGAGAGCGGCAGCTCCTCTGCAATCGCGTGTAGCTCATCGCCGGAGCCTGGCGGCGCGTCGATGACGAGGATGTCTGCCTGCCAGACAACGTCGTATACGAGGTAAGAGAGGAGCGTCGATGCCAGCTCCCGGCCCGCTAGTACCGGCGCCATGCGCTCCGGCACGAGGAAGCCCACGGACATCACTTCTACGTCGAAGCGCTTGTGCGGACGTGCGCGTTCCGATAGTGGCTTCACCTTTCTAGACATGATCTGCCATCCGAAGTCGCGCGGCGTCTCCTTCGGATGCAGGCCCAGGAGGTGGGGGAGGTCAGGTGCGCTGAGGTCGCCGTCGATGATGCCGACGGAAACACCCATCGCGGAGAGCGTGAGCGCCAAGTTCACAGAGAGTGTGGACTTGCCGACACCGCCTTTGCCTCCGATCACCGCAACCACGTGGCGGCCCTCGCCGAAGCCTCGCCCGCCGCGAAAGACCCGGCGGCCGGCCCTGACTTCGAAGTCGACCTCGGGGAACGCGCCGGCTAGGTGCGCATGCGCGCGAGCTAACAGTTCTTTGGGCGGCTCCTCTCGACCGATGACCACGGCGGCCCATCCGCCCTCAAGCACCACGTCCGCGATCTCGTCAACGTTGAGCGACGGCGAGCCGTCCGGCTCTCGCATCGAAGCCAGCGCTGCTCTGATAGCAGCTACCCCGATCTCAGTCGCGTCCGGCCTGTCCATTGAACTCGATCACCTTCTCCGGCCGCAGGCGGATCGTCACGGAGCTGCCCGCCTCGGTTCTGGCGACGTAGGCGCGGCCCATCTCGCCGCCCAAGTAGCGCGTGGCCAGCTCCAGCCGCTTGGCGTCCGACAGCGGCGGGCCGATCTCCGCCCGGCCGCTCACCATCGCCGCGAAGTAGGGTAGCGTGCGCCGGTCGGCGACGAGCGTGACGTTCGGGTTGCGCTCGATGTTGCGGTGCTTCTGGGAGCCGCGGCCGGTGGAGACGATAAGATCGCCGTCTTCGTACAAGTACCAGACCGGCGCGGCGTGCGGCCGACCTTGCCCATCGACCGTCGCCAGCACGGCTACGTTGGCTTCCTTGAGAAACTCCTGTACGTCGACTTGCCCGCTCATCATGCCTCCTTAGTCCACACAGTTGCGTCGTGGCTGAAGTATACGCGCTCCGGCGCAAGGCCTCGCAGAGACGCTAGCGATCGGGCGTACGCTTCGCTGTCCCACTCGCCTTCTGTTGGTGGCGACGCGCCCGCGAACTCCGCCGCGCTGTACACCGCCTGGCCGGCGATGATTGAGAGGCCGTCTTCGCCCTCGACCAGAACCGACTGATGGCCGGGCGTATGGCCGGGCGTCGGTAAGACCGATAGGCCGGGCGTATGGCCGGGCGTCGGTAAGACCGATAGGCCGGGCAGCAGCTCCGATTCGCCGGAGAGCTGCTCGAGGCGTACGCCTGGGAAGTCGATCCACTCGCGGATGGTGTGGAGCGGGTCTTGCGCGGCCTCGTACTCGGCGGCCTGGACGTAGATCGGTGTGTCTGGGAACAGCCGGTTCTCACCGCAGTGGTCGAAGTGGAGATGGGTGTTGATAACGGCGACGATGACGGACGGGTGCAGACCGGCTTCGTCCAAAGTATTCGCCAACGGCTTACGCACCGGCCGGTAGATTCTATCGATGCCGTCGTGGCGGCCGCCAACGCCCGTATCGACAAGCACCGGCCCGTCAGCGTGTCTGATGAGATACGCGAACACTGGACACTGGTCACCAGCTAACGGATGTCCGTCCGGCAGCGTCAGATCCGCCAGATGTAGCGGTTCGATCGTTGCCGGTGGCGGCATGCGTTAGTATCCCCGCTGCGGGTCGGCGAGGTTCATCAGCGGCTCACCTGCAAGGTAGCGGCGCAGGTTATCGCAGAAGATGCCGGCGGCGCGCTGGTTGTAGATCTCCGTGCCGCCGGAGATGTGCGGGCTCATGATCACGTTCTCCATCTGCCAGAGCTCGCTGTCATCTGGCAGCGGCTCCTGCTCGAAGACATCCAGCCCGGCGCCGGCGATCACGCCGTCCTTCAGCGCTTGCACCAGCGCGCCCTGATCCACGACCGCGCCGCGTGCGATGTTGATCAACACGGCATTCGACTTCATCGTTCGCAGCTCGGCCTCGCCGATCAGTTGCCGCGTCTCCTCGGTCAGCGGCACGGCGAGGACGACGAAGTCGCTCTCGGCCAGCAGGTGCGGCAGCTCCGCGGAGGGCAGCAGCTCGCCCAGCGCGTCGTCGACCGTCCGCTCTGTCAGCGACCGCCGCGTCGCCAGCACGCGGCAGCCGAAGGCCTTCGATAGCCGCGCCACCTCCGCGCCGATGTGGCCGAGGCCGACGACGCCGACGGTCTTGCCGTACAGCTCTTGGGGCATGTAGCGGATCCACTCGCCCCGATTCTGAGCGCGGACGAAGCGATGCGCTCCCTTGCAGAACATCAGCATGAGACAGAGCACGTACTCGCCGATGGGCGTCGCGTGCAGGCCGCTGGCGCTGGTCACCATCAGGTCGCTCTCCAGCAGGCCGCTGCGCGCCGCACGGTCGAAGCCGGCACTGGTGAGTTGCAGCCAGCGCAGGCGAGGCGCCGCCTCTCGCAGCGCCTGGGGCGTCGGGTACATCTCTATCAGGCCGGGTCCCCAGAAGCCGAAGAGCACCTCCGCCTCGGACATCGCCTCCTCGAACTCGCGGCGTGCCGTTTGCGCCTCCAGCTCGCTTGGGTACTTGCTCTGCCCTCGGAACAGCCGCCGCGCGTCCTGCCCCAGCACCTGCGTCACGATGCGCGGATCGACGTCCTCTATCTGCTGCACCAGCTCCGGCTCCAGCGCGAAGCTGATCAGTACGCGCACCTTGCGTTCCTCCATCCGTTCCTCCTTACGACCATAGATTGACGCGGTATGTGTAGGCCGGGGTCTTCACCTGCCCGCCGGCAGGCGGGGACCCCGACGAAGGCTTGACTTATCCATACTGGTTCCATCTGTGGCCATCGCCGTCTACTGGTGATCCTACCTGCGGCTATCGCCGTCTACAGGCCCTCGCTCAGCCGATCGCTCAGCCAGCGCGGCAGCCCGGCCTTCTTCATCGCCCGCTGCGTCGCCGCGATATCGTACTCGACGCGAGCGAATGTGACCGTGGCGGCGTCGGTATCGTAGAGCGCGTAGCCGACGCGCGGATCGCCGTCGCGGGGCTGGCCGGCGCTGCCGGGGTTCAGGATCAGCCGTTGTTCCGTGAGGTCGGCGCGCTCGCCGTCCGTCGCGAAGAGCAGCGTTGGCGGCGCCAGTTCGACCTCCCGGCAGACGAACGGCATGTGCGAGTGGCCGACGATGCTGTAACGCGTCTCCTGCAGCGCGAACTGGGCGCGCGCCTGGCTGGTGGAGAGCAGGTACTCCCACTCGGGCTCGCGCAGGCTGCCGTGTACTAGCGTGAACTCGTCGCGCTGGGCCACCAACGGCAAGCTCTGTAGATACTCGCGAGAGCTCTGCGTGAGCTGCTTCTCGGTCCAGAGCGCGGCTTTGGCAGCGGCGTCGTTGAACTCCTCCACGGTCATGCTCCCGCACGCCGCCAGGTCGTGGTTGCCGGCGACGGCCAGGTGTTCGTAGCTGCGGAGCAGGTCGAGGCATTCGTTCGGCTGCGGCCCGTAGCCGACAGTGTCGCCCAGGCACCAGATCGCGTCCAGGCTGCCGCCCGCTTCGGCGTGCCGTAGCATGGCCTGAAACGAGGCGAGGTTGGCGTGAACGTCTGCAACGATAGCGATGCGCATAGGTTTACTCAGCCATCGGATTCTAGCACGACCATGCAGCTGGTTGGCCGTCGCGCTCCAAGCGGCCGGGTGGCCGCGGCGCTCATAGAGGAGACCGTTCGCTATACTCGAACGCGTGAAGGTCTCCGACCTGGGTGAATTCGGGCTGATCGAGCGGCTGGCCGCGGCGCTCGCCGCGCGGCCGGGCGTCGCTTCCAGCGAGCGGCTCGCCGTCGGCATCGGCGACGACGCCGCGGTCTGGCTGAACGGCCCGCGGGCGGCGTTCGCGACGATCGCCACCACCGATACCCTCGTCGCCGGTGTTCACTTCCTGCTGGACGCAACGCCCTGGTCCGACGTAGGCTGGAAGGCGATCGCAGTCAACGTGAGCGACATCGCCGCGATGGGCGGCGAACCGGAGTTCGCCCTCGTCACGTTAGGGCTGCCGGGCAGCGCCGAGGTGGAACAGCTAGACGAGCTGTACAGCGGCGTCGCCGAAGCGTGCGAGGCGTACGGCGTCGTTGTCGCCGGCGGCGATGTCGTGCGCGCGGAATCGATGTTCATCACCGTTGGCTTGAGCGGCCGAGCGGAGCTGGACACCAAAGGGAAGCCCCTCGTGCTCCGCCGGGACGCGGCGCAGGCCGGCGATGCAGTGGCCGTCACGGGCTGTCTGGGTGGCGCGGCGGGCGGTCTGCGCGCTTTGCAAGACGGACTGGCGGAATCTGAGTCGACCCGCGCGCTGATCACACGCCAGCGCCGGCCGCGGGCGCGCCTGGCCGCCGGTTCAGCGGCGCTCGCGGCCAGGATCCGCTGTGGTATCGACATTAGCGACGGTCTGCTGCAAGACCTCGGCCACGTCTGTCGCGCCAGCGCGCTAGGCGCCGTTCTCCGTAGCGAGGAACTGCCTATCGATCCGGCGCTCGCTGACGTGTTCGAGCCGGAGCAGGCGTTGCAGTTCGCTGCCGCCGGTGGCGAGGACTACGAGCTGCTCTTCACGGGCGGTCGCGAGCAGATAGCTGAGTTAACGAGGCAGGCTGATATGCCGGTGACGATAATCGGCGAGATGGTGGACGTTGCCCGTGCGGGCGTCCGGCTGCTGGACGGCGCGGGCCGCGAGATCGAGGTGCCGGACGCGGGCTGGGACCACCTGCGAGGTGCGGAATAGCGTGCAGGTCGAGAGCCGGACATCGGAAGAGACGCACGGCCTCGGTGTCAGGCTGGGGCGGCTGGCGCAGCCGGGCGATGTCCTGCTCTTCCAGGGCGAGCTGGCGAGTGGCAAGACCGTGCTCGCCCAGGGCGTCGGCGAGGGGCTGGCCGTGCAGGAGCCGGTGACCAGCTCGTCGTACGTCCTGATGGCCGAGTACCATGGCCGCCTGACGCTCTACCACGCTGACCTATTTCGATTAGACGATCCGGCCCAGGTAGCGGAGCTAGCTCTCGAGGAAGTGGCGGCGGCGGGCGTCCTCATCGTCGAGTGGCCGGAGCGCGCCTGGGGCGAGTTGCCGGCCGAGCGCCTGCTGGTGGTTATCGAAGAGACGGAGCGCGAAGAGACGGAAAGCGGCCGAAAGCTGACGCTGACGGCCCGCGGCACGCGCTACGATGCGCTGCTGGAGGCGCTTGCAAACGACGGCAGTCGGCGCGAAGAGAGCGCAAGAGCCGGTGGCTGATTCGCTGGAGCTGTCGCTCGATACGGCATCGCAGCTCGCTTCGATCGCGCTCTCCTGCGAAGGCGACACCCTCGCCGAGCTGACGTGGCGCATCAACCGAGACCACTCTAAGCAGCTACTGCCCGCCATCGATAGCCTCCTCGCCCGTCAGAGCGCCTCTCAGCGTGATCTGACGGCGATCTTCGTCTGTATGGGCCCTGGTGGCTATGCGGGCCTGCGTGTAGGCGTCAGTACGGCGAAGGGGCTCGCCTTCGCCTTAGAACAGCCGCTGGCCGGCGTCGGGCGGCTGGAGATCGAGGCGTACGCCCACGCGGCGTACGGCGGCCCTGTCGCCGCCGTCCATGTGGCCGGCCGGGGCGAGCTGGCCTGGGCCGCCTACGCCGCCGATCCGGGCTGGCGCGAGCTGACGCCGCCGCGCCTCTGCAAAGCCGACGAGTTGGTGGACGCGTTGCCGCCCGCTGCGCTCGTCACAGGCGAATTGGACGACGAGCTGGCCGCGTCACTTACGGAAGCCGGTCATCAACTGGTGCGCGGTGCGGCAGGTGCGCGGCGGGCGGCGCTGCTGGCGGAGCTGGGCTGGGCGCGACTGCAGGCCGGGCGCGCGGATGATCCTAAGTCGCTGGCGCCCCTATACTTACGGGAGCCGGCTATTGGACCGCAGTAGCTATCCGAGGTCATCTGCATGGAACGAACGTTGATTCTGATCAAACCCGACGCGCTCCAGCGCGGCCTGGCAGGTGAGATCATCTCGCGGCTAGAGCGGCGCGGACTGAAGCTCGCCGGCATGAAGCTGATGCAGATGGACGATGCGCTCGCCCGCCGTCATTATGCGGAGCACGAGGGCAAGCCGTTCTTGGAATCGCTCGTCAATTTTATCACCTCGGGGCCGCTCATCGCCGCCGTCGTCGAAGGGCCGGCCGCGATCGAGGCCGCGCGCAGCATGATGGGCGCGACGGATCCGCAGCAGGCCGCGCCGGGGACGATTCGTGGCGACCTCGCCCTCTACGTCCAGTACAACCTGATCCACGGCTCGGATTCTCCTGAATCGGCCCGGCGCGAGATCGCACTCTTCTTCGACGAGACGGAGCTGGTCAGCTGGGAGCGCAGCACGGATCCCTGGCTGTTCGAGTAGCCTCGACGCTGCGTTATCCTCCGTCCCCCCGATCGTCCGACCCGAATTCCCCGACGATTTCGACACCGTCAGGCTAAAGCCTGACCCACGAGTTTGTTTCAGACTTCTAAGCCATGTTTCGACCGGCACCTATCCGAGCCGATCTGTGTCCTATTGCCGCCAATAGACTACTGAAGCCGCACCACCTGCTTCGCCTCCCGCCAGAGCTCCTCCAGGTTGTAGCGTTCGCGCAGCTCCGGCGAGAAGAGGTGGACGATGATCGAGCCGTAATCGAGCAGCACCCAGCCGGAGTCGGACTCGCCCTCCTGGTGTCTGGGGCGAACGCCGTCGCCGCGCAGCTCCTTGGTCAGCGTGGCGACGACGGCGCGCATCTGGCGCGCGTTGGTGGCCGTGGCGATGATAAAGTAGTCGGCGAAAGAGGCGACCTCGCTGATGTCGAGCAGCGTGATCTCTTCCGCCTGTCGGTCGGTCAACAGGTCGATGATGCGGCGGGCGGCGTCCGATGATTCCGTTGGTTAATGCTCCTATCGGTTGCGATAGCGGTTCGTCGTGCCCGCCAGTATAGCATCCCGAAATGGGAGCTGAGACGGATGCGATACAATAGCAGCGTATGGCTACGCCACGTGTGATCGTCGCGATGAGCGGCGGCGTCGATTCTGCCGTCGCCGCCGGCCTCCTAGTTCGCCAGGGCTACGATGTCATCGGCATCACCATGCGTCTCTGGGCGCAAGACGACCCGCGGGCCCCGCGCCTGCATCGCCGCTGCTGCCCGGCGGAGGACACCGACGACGCCCGCACCGCAGCGGACGCGCTGGGCATTCCGCACTACCTGCTGAACATGGAGGAAGAGTTCAGCGCCAACGTCGTCGATTACTTCGTCCGGGAGTACGCGCGCGGCCGTACGCCGAACCCCTGTCTGCCCTGCAACGAGCACGTCAAGTTTCGCGCACTGCTGGCCCACGCGGGCGCGCTAGAGGCCGATTACCTGGCGACCGGCCACTACGCCCGAATCGCTGGCGATGAAGGCGCTTATCGCTTGCTGAGCGCGTATGACGCGGAGAAGGACCAGTCGTACGTGCTCTACATGCTCGGCCAGGAAGAGCTGGGCCGTGTGCTGTTCCCGATCGGCGGCTATCGCAAGGAAGAGGTGCGTGGGCTGGCCGAGGAGATGGGGCTGCTGCTGGCCGATAAGCCTGACAGCGCCGACATCTGCTTCCTGCCTACCGAGGACTACCGCGACTTCATCGCGGAGCGCGTCCCGCAGAGCGAGGGCGATGTTGTCGATAGCGCCGGCGCGGTCGTCGGACGCCATCGCGGCGTTGCCGGCTTTACGATCGGCCAGCGGCGCGGCCTGGGCGTCGCCGTCGGCGAGAAGCGCTTCGTCACCAGCATCGATCCGCAGCTCAACCTGATTACGATCGGCAGGGAAGAAGAACTGCTGTCCGGCTCGCTGACGGTGGAGGATGTGCGCTGGGTCGCGGGAGCGCCGCCGGGCGCAACGTTCGATGCTGAGGTGAAGATCCGCTATCGCACGACCGCGCAGCCGGCGGCCGTGGAGATCGTGGCGGACGCCGCTACGGTGCGATTCCGGCAGCCGCAGCGGGCGATCGCCGCGGGCCAGGCGGCCGTGTTCTACCGTGGTGCCGAGATGCTTGGCGGCGGCATTATCTCTTCGGCGAGCACTTGACAGGTGTTGTGGCGGTAGGCTAAGGTGGCGTGGCTAGATTCTTGGCGCGCGCAATCGATATGCAAACCCCCGGTCACTAAGCACAGGATGAGACTGTACGAATGGAGTTGGGATGATTGAACACGCAGTTGTACTTGCGGCAGGTGAAGGCAATCGGTTACGCGGGCTGACCAACGGCCGGCCGAAGAGCCTGTTTCCCGTGGCGGGCAAGCCGCTCATCGATCATGTGCTCACCTCGCTCGCGCAGGCCGGCATCGGCGAAGTGGTGATCGTCCTTGGCTATTGCGGCGAGGAGATCAAGGAACACGTGGGAGACGGCAGCCGCTTTGCGTTGCGCGTCCGTTACGTCTGGAACGCATACTATCGGTTGGGCAACGCTAGCTCGTTCTGGAGTGCGCTCCCGTTAGTCGCGGGCAGCCCGTTTCTCTTGGCGATGGCTGATCACCTCTGTCATCCCGACCTGCTCCGGGCGTTTCTGGCATACGTGCCAGACCGTATCGCCATAGCCATAGATCGTTCGACGCTGGATCCGGAGCGAACGGATGATGCGACGAAGGTGGAGTTGCGTGCTGGCAGTATCGTCGACATCGGCAAGCGATTGGTGCGTTGGGACGGCATCGATACTGGATTCTCGACATGGCCGGCGCACGTGGCCGCGGGAATCGATCAATCGATGTGCGGTGGCGAGCTGGCGGTGCTGATGACCAGCCTCGCCCGTGCGACCAGCGGACTTGCTGCGCGCGATGTGACCGGCCACTTCTGGTTTGACGTCGACACCGAGGACGATATGCGACTGGCTGAGAGGATGTTGGCTGCTGAGGCGGACGAGTTCGCTCCGGCGCTTGGATGAACGGCCGTCCCTTGCGCTGTCGATACGTACGTGCCTGCATGACAGGCGACTGCATGATGAGCGCACCCATGCTATCATGCGCCGTATTGGGAGGTGATGTCTATGAGTCTGGATAACGTACGTGACGTCGTGATCATCGTCGCCGGTTCTTTCGCGGTGCTGGTGCTGGTAGCCGTCCTGGTCTTTACCGTGGTGCTGGGGCTAGCATCACGGGCGCTGCTGAGAACCTTGCGGTCCGTACTCAAAGACGACCTGGGGCCGCTGCTCGACTCGGCCCAGCAGACGGTGCAGACGGTGCGCGGCACCACCACCTTCATCGGCGAGAAGGCCGTCAGCCCCATTATCCGAGTCTTCGGTGTCGTCGCCGGCGCGCGGAGAGCGGTGGGCGTCGTCACGGGTGTTGTCGGCCGCCGCAAGGACGACTAGGCGTTGGAAAGGAGTCAACTCATGGCTGACGAGGAGATGGTTGACGAGACGGAAGCGGAAGAGGACGAGACGTTCGCTCCGGAAGAGTTGGAGGGCGAATCCCCTTCCGGCCGTGGCCCCGGCTTCATTCGTGGTGTCCTCCTTGGCTTGATAGCCGGCGCCGGGGCAGCGACGCTGTTCGCGCCCGCCGCCGGCAAGGAGTTGCGAGACAAAATCGCGGCGGAAACGACGCCGGTGCGCGGCTACGGCGGCGACCCGGACGCCCCGCTTGGCGGCGATGCCGGAGGGACGCCCATCGATCGAATCCGGGCGCTGTTAGCCCAGGTCCGCGCTCGCGTACAGGAAGCGAAGCGGGAGGGCGCGCTGGCATCACGGGAAGCTGAAGAGCTGAGCTACGCCCGCTACGCGGAGCTGACGCGCCAGGGCGATTAGTCGTCTAATTGATCCGGCCTGGTGGCCGGCCGGTGAACCGCGCTGAAGGCGCGTCCGCGCTTTACGTGGCGTCCGGCCTTATATACTGGCGGAGAGGGTGGGATTCGAACCCACGAGGGCTTGCACCCTACGCGCTTTCCAGGCGCGCCTGTTCGGCCGCTCCAGCACCTCTCCGCGATAGCGTTCGGACTCTGTATCGGTAGTTCGTACTTCGCTCTGACCTAACCGTGTCCAGCGACAACACGCGAACGACCTGGTGGCCGACGGATCACCCGCGCCAAAGGCGCGTCCGGCCCAATAATAATGGCGGAGAGGGTGGGATTCGAACCCACGAGGGCTTGCACCCTACTGCTTTTCGAGAGCAGCACCTTCAACCACTCGGACACCTCTCCGGCACAGATCATACCAAAGAGCGCCGTCACGGCGCTCTTTGCGAATCATACCGACACGCTGTCGTAGCGGCTATGGGGAGATTTGCGCGCCAATGGAACTGTCGTCGTACACTCGCTGCGCACGGACGACTACGCGGTTATCATACTGGCCGACGCTCGGGTCGAACGTGCCGCCGCAGGTGATCAGCGTGATCACCTCGGCATCTGTCCGGCCGACGATCTCCTGAATGGGTGCGCTCGTCGCGTTGTATTCGTTTCTGGAAATGACGCCGTACTCGTAGACTGTGCCGTCCTGCAGAGTAACCTCTATGGTGTCGCCTTGCTCCAAATCCTTCAGGTTCCAGAAGACAGCTGCGCCGTAGTTGTAGTAGTCGACGTGGCCGGAGAAGACTGCGTTGCTGCCGAAGCCGGGACGGGCGCTGAAGTCGTACCAGGCGACGTCGAGCGGCCCGTCCGGTGATTCCATCACGCCATCATCGTCCACGCTTAGTACAATGATCGGCGCGTCTATGTTGAATTTCGGGATCGCCATGCTTGCGATCGGCGCTTCGCTCGGTGGCGGCGGGGCAGCGGTAGGCGTAGCAGGCGGCGCGATGACGTCTCGGATATCTGGGCCGAATGTCGTGGAGGTTCCCGGGCCGCTATATCCGCCAGACCCGGTTAGCGTGAACACGAAGAGGACGGCCGCCGCGATCAGCGACAGCACGCCCGCGCCCATGACGAAGAGCGAGAGCCGGTTCCAGGTGGCGTTCTGAGGCTTCATCTCGTTTCCGCTGTTCTGTTCCTGCATTATGTACTATATCGTCAGCTTCGGTACAGTACGCCAGATCACGAACGATCCGGTACGGTAATCTCGGCAGACGAATCTGGCCTGCCTCAGTGAAATCTTAGCAGCGGCCAGATAGCCGATCAAGCGATGGCAAAGCGGTACGGAAGAGTGATGTCACAAACCAGCGAAAAGCCCCTGAATCGCCTTGGGAGCGCGGTAAGCACGCGGCGGCTGCCCGCGCTCGCCGCGCTGGCGACCCTCTGCCTGGTGCTTGCAATCGGCTGTGGCGGCGGGGGCGGCGACGCGATCGTGCGCGTCGAAGGGCCGGTAAACGTCATCGCGTTCGGCGCGCAGGACGGCGAACGCCACGGCCTCTACCTGGTGCGGCCGGACGGCTCCGGCCTGCGGGCGCTGACGGCGGAAGAGGCGGTTGTCTCCTTCCCGGTCTGGTCGCCGGCGGGCGGACGCATCGCCTACTACGCCGGCGCCACCGAGCCGCAACTTACCGGCGCGCTGCGCATCTACGATTTCGCGACCGAGAGCGTGATTACAGTCAGCGACCGTGCGCTCATCAGCGCACTTGGCCCGGCGATGAGCTGGTCTGGAGACGGCGGCAGGCTTGCCTTCGCGGACGTGGAGGGCCAGATTCGCATCTACGACGCGGACAGCGGGAAGCTGTTAGACGGCGCTGTGGTGTCGTCCAGTGTGATGGTCGCCTGGTCGCCCATCCGAGACGAACTCGCCGTCAGCCGGCAGGGCGGTGCGAGCCTCGGCGATCTGTACGCGGTGCAGCCGGACGGCGGTGGACTGCGCCCGCTGCTGCAGCGTCAGGGCGATGATACCGCGCCGGTCTGGTCACCGGACGGCGAGCTTCTCGTATTCTCGAGCGCGCCACCGAACACCGAGCAGGAGCGCCAGCAGCTACTCATCCTCGATCCCGAGACCGGCGCGCTGACGGAGCTGGGGCAGGGCTTCGGCGCCGCTTGGTCGCCGGATGGCGAGCGGCTGGCGTACAGCGGCCAGGCCGGGGACGGCGCTGCCCAGAACCAGGACATCTTCATCGTGGCGGCTGGTGGCGGTGAGCCACAGGCGATAAGCAGCTCCGTGACGCGCGATGTCTGGCCGAGCTGGTCGGCAGACGGCGAGCGCGTCGTCTACCTGGCCCGGGTCGACCGGACGACGGCGTTCCTCTGCGTTGTGCGATTACAGCCGGAGGAGCGGGACTGTCTGGATCTGCCTGGCCTGCTCCCCTCGGCGCCTGCCTGGTCGCCCCGCTAGCGCCGCCAACGCGCCGGTTCGGCGGTGCGCAAAAGGGCGCCGGATCCATGCCGGCGCCCTCTTGCTAGTAGCTTGGTTGCCTAGCTGTGCGTTAGTCCAATCCGATCCAGCGCCAGAACGTGCCTCCTCCGGCCGAACCCGCCGCGTTCGGGAAGCTATCGATCAGGCCCGCGTCCAGCTGCAGGATCCAGAGCGAGTCGAACGCGTCGATGTTGCCATCGCCGTTCACATCCGCGACCTCGGGGCAGGGCAGCTCCGCGACGTCGACCACATGGAACAGGATCCAGAGCGAGTCGATCGGGTCGATGCCGCCGTCGCAGTTCACGTCGCCCAGTTCTGGTGTTGTCGTTCTCGGTAGGACGCTCGGCTGGCCGAAGTTCCAGGTGCCGGCCGTGGACGAGAAGACGGTGATCTGGATGTCGCCGGCGGCCGGGCCTGACAGCAGGTTGCGCTTGGCGACGCAAGGGTCCGGGTCAGCCTTATTTGCAACCCCGGTGCAGTTCGGCACCAGAACGCCTCCCTTGAATATCGGCAGCGTCTGCGCGGTCATGCCCAGCGGAATGATCGAGGTGTCCAGGAGAAACTCAATAATCAGCGGTAGCTGGGCGGTCCCTGACGGGGCGCTGATGTTCACCTGCTGGCCGATGAGGATGAATCCGTTCGGGTTGGGCTGGATGATCACCTTCTCCAGGATCGTCACCAGGCCGCCGACGGGCAGCGTCACGGAGGTCTCGACCGGGTCGGACTGTGTCGCTCCGTCTCCCTCCGTGTCGGTAGTGACGCGGCCGCCCGGCGGCACCTCCAGCACCCGTTCTTCCGGCAGCGCGGGCGTCGGTGTGAGCGTCGATGTCGGCGTGTGGGTCTGCGTCGGCGTATCGGTCGGCGCCGGTGTCGACGTGTTGGTCGGCGTGTGGGTCTGCGTCGGCGTCGGGCACTCGCCCGGGCACGGCGTATTCGTTGGCGTCGGCGATTCCGCCGGCGTCACTGTCACCGTCGGCGTCACTGTCGGCGTCGTCGTGGGCGTGGGCGCTGCCGCAACAACGCAGTTGATGCGCAGCACGTCCAGGACTTGGATAAGGGCCGTATCTGTCAATTCGGTCGAATCGATGACCGTGTCGCCATTGGTGTCCATGCCGCGCGCACCGATGTGCTCCACTCCATCATCGAGGAAGTCGATGTTGCCGAGTGGCGAGTTAGGGTCCGGGTCGGTGCCGTAGAAGACCGATCCGGTCAATCGGTCCAACGTTGCAACTCCTACATCGCGATACGATGTCAGCGAGACCGGGAACTGGTTGAGCGCCGGGCAGTGGACCTCCATCCGTACGAGAGTGCCGATCCGGCGGCTGGCCGGGAACGGCGGGAAGTCGGCCGACTTGGCGGACAGCCTGCGCTCGAGCGGGAGGCCGGTGGCCGGATTGCCAACGCGAACGAGGAGTGCCTCGCAGGTGAAGCCGGCCAGGTCGGCTGCGTCCGGCCTCCATATCACTTCATCAAGGCAGGAGCGCTCCTGGTATTTGAGTCCGTTGAAGTACGTCTCCGTCTGGAAGCCGCCGTAGCCGTCCGGAATGGAGCTGGCCTCGATCACGATCTCGAACTTCGCCGATTCCGGATCGTCTGCCACGAATGGCGCGGTACATTTCGTCGGCTGCCTCGGCTGGTCTACAGGTACGCAGGTGACGCCGGCCCCTTCGGCCCATAGCGACATAGCCGGCGGCGCCGGCTCGCAGTTGATGAAGAGCTTATCCGCGTCGGCACCGGCGAATGCCTTAACTGCCACGCGGTTGCCGGCTGCATCGATGTACCTGGTGCCGTTCTGGTTTCCGATTGGCGGATTGGTCAGCGTTATGGCCTCGTCCGGCCCGCCGAACTGCGTGCAGTGCACATCCAGCTCCACTAGTTTGCCGACGTGGGTGCTGTTCGTGAAGGTCGGCAAGAAGGCGCTTTGGGCGCTGTGACGCACAAACTGCCCGGAGCTGGCGGCGTTGCTGCACGAGAAGCTGTCCGGCCAGACAACTTCATCGCTGCAGGTGGCGCGCGGGAGCCACTGGAGACCGGCGCTCAGCTTGACTTCCGATACGAATCCGCCGTAGCAGCCGCCCGGTTTGCCCGGCGCCGTCGGCGTCGCCGTCGGACAGCCGGCTGGCGTCGGCAGCAGGTTGGCGTTGATCGTGACGGTGAACTTGCCCTCCGCCTCTTGGCCTACGAAGAAAAAGGCGGTGCACTTCTCCGGCTTGACGAACGGCGTCGGCGTCGCCGTGGGCGTCGGCGCTGGGGTTGCCGTGCTGGGGGCGACGGCGTCGCAGTCGATCCCCTCGGCGCCGAGCGAGATCAGGGGCCCCGGTGTCTGCGCCGGCGTTTCGGTCGCCGTTGGTGTGAGCGTAGGCCCGCCCTGGGTGACGGTAGGCGTGGGCGTCGCCGTCGGCGTGACCGTCGGCGTCGGGGTCGGCGTGTTCGGGTTCGTGCAGTGCAGGGTGATCGTGTTGCCTCTCGCAGCGGTGATCAGGCCGCCGAACTCGGCGTAGGCGTTGCCGCTGGTGCCGGCGTTGGGCCCGCCCAGCGCCTCTAAGGTGAGCGTGTGCCCCTGAACCTTGTCAGTTGTGCAGTTGAAGCTGAAGACGAACAGGTCGCCCTTGTGGAAGCTGGCCGGCGGGTTAAGCAGGCCGGTCAGGGCGCCACAGCCGACGCCGAATCCGTTGTCGTTACACAGGAACGTGATGTCTGCCGGCGGCACCGTAGCATCTAGCCACGGCTGCGCCACCACGGCGCTCTTGAACGTCGGGCCGATGCGGAACGCCAGCATCACGCTGGTTAAGTCGTCCGCGCCGGCGATGGTGTCGATGTCGCCAGACTCATCCACATCCACCTCGCCGTTGATGATGTCCACCTGATCGGGGCTGCCCGTAAGGAGAGGCAGCAACACGTCGGCCAAGTCGTCTGCGGCGTCGACGGTGCCGGACTCATCCACATCCACCTTGCCGTCGATGATGTCCACCTGGTCGGTGCCGCCGCCAAGGAGAGGCAGCAACACGTCGGCCAAGTCGTCATCGCCGTTGGTTTCGACTGTGCCATCCTGATCCACATCCACCCCGCCCTGGATGATGTCCACCTGGTCGGCGTCGCTGTAC
The DNA here is from genome assembly GCA_022565155.1 of Chloroflexota bacterium. Classification (GTDB taxonomy): domain Bacteria; phylum Chloroflexota; class Dehalococcoidia; order DSTF01; family RBG-16-68-14; genus JADFKB01. The sequence goes on from JADFKB010000005.1 coordinate 62,074, forward strand.
AGGATAAATGCATTGGCACCGACGTAGCCGTTGGTCAGCGGGATGGCGTCAGCGCTCACCGTGACCGTGAACGTGGTGCCGATCAGTACGCAGACGTCGCCAGGAGCCTTGGTGCCCGGACAGGTTATCGTGGGGCTGACGGTCATGCTCATCGCCAAGCTAAACAGCAACACGTCGGGCAGGTCGTCGTCGCCGTTGGTCTCGATGGTGCCATTCTGATTCACATCCACCTTGCCGTTGACGATGTCCACCAGGTCGACGCTGCCGTCAGAGAGACGCAGCACCACGCCGGTCAAGTCGTCATCGCCGTTGGTTTCGATGCTGCCATTCTGATTCACATCCACCTTGCCGTCGATGATGTCCACCTGGGCGGCGGGGGCGCCAGCGAGAGGCAGCAACACGTCGGCCAAGTCGTCCTCGCCGGTGGTGACGATGCCGGGTTCGTGGACCCTCAGACCTACACGCTGGATACCGGCTCACCCCGAGTCGCGGACATTCCTTTCCGATCGACCGCGAAACAGTTGGAGATCGACTTCCTCGGCCGGATCGACAAGCCACAAACGGGGCTGACCGAGCCGATGATCCTGCCGCAAGGCCAACTCGAGATTCAGAACTTCTGGCCGACCGGTAAACTCTCGCACGGGCTGCCCGGGCCGATGCGCGACGTCCTGCTGCTTTACTGTCCGGGCGAAAACCAGACACCCTTCATCTGGCGGCTCGCCGACCCGTGGGAGCCCAAGCAGGTTCTGGACCTGGGCCAACTCACCAACCACCAGCCGCTTGTGCTGCGCCCCAAAGACAATTCCTATACCAATCGGACTTGGAATAGCGAAGGTTTCCTGGGCCAGCTCATGAGCAAAAAACCCGGCCAAAATCTCATAGATGCAAGCGGCACCGAGGTCTTCGCCTCATCCAGCGAAACGATCAAGTACATCCAACTGCTTTGCTTCTACGACACCCTGCCCCCGCCGGACTTCCGCAAGACCGGGTTTCCCTACGCCGTGAGCTACCAACGCTCGCTGGGCCGACAGCTTGACCTGACCCGTTTGCTCGCTGGCCGCAGACTCATCATCATCGGGCACCTCGAAGACACGCCCCTGCCCATCCCCATGACCGTCGAGGGCAAAGAGATCCCCTCCACCGGCTGGACCGTTGTTCGTTGGGTGTATGATTTTAAGTAGGCACCCTTACGCCTGTTTATCGCCGCCCCGCGGGGCAGGGCTTTGGATGGGCAAGTAACTCACGGCGGTCTGTGATCGACCGCTAAACGACCGGATTGTTTCCCATGCCCATGATCCAGACGATCAACCTGACCAAGCGCTACGGCAACCTCATGGCGCTATCGAACCTCAACCTCGAAATCGAGCAGGGCGATTGCTTCGGGTTCATCGGCCCAAACGGCGCGGGTAAGACCACCACCATCAAGGTCCTGGCCACCCTCCTCAAACCCACTTGGGGCGAGGCTCGCATCGACGGCTTATCCGTCGGCCCGGTCAACGCACGACAGGTCCGCTCCGTCATCGGCTACGTCCCCGACTACTTCGGCTCCTACGAAGACATGGTCGTCCAGGAATACCTCGAGTTCTTCGCCGCCAGCTACAACATCCACGGCGACAAGCGTAAACAGGTCATCAACGACGTCCTGGACCTGACCGACCTGGCCTACAAGATCGACGCCGAGGTCAACTCGCTGTCACGCGGCATGCAGCAAAGGCTCAGTGTTGCCCGCGTCTTGCTGCACGACCCGAAGGTCCTCCTGCTGGACGAGCCCGCCTCCGGCCTGGACCCACGCGCCCGTATCGAGATGCGCGAGCTCTTAAAAGAACTCCACCGCATGGGCAAGACCATCCTCATCAGCTCCCACATCCTCCTTGAGTTGGCCGACCTGTGTAACCGCGTCGGTATCATCGAGCAGGGCGAACTTAAATACAACGGCACGATGCAGGACATCCTCGACCGCGCCCGCACCGGGGCCGTGCTCCACGTCGCCGTCGCCGAGCGCGCCGAGCAGGCGGCGCAGGCCATCCGGCAACTCCAAGGCGTCAAGGAAGCAACCCTCACCAACAACCATATCCGCGTCACCCTTGACGCCGAGCACGCAGACCCCGCGCGCATCGCCCACCTGCTCGTCACCGAAGGCTTCGCCCTGACCCGGCTCGAAGAGGAAAAAGTCAACCTCGAAACCGCCTTCATGCGCCTGACCAAGGGGCTGGTGCAGTAGGGGCGTCCCGCGGCTTGTATCTGACAAGTATTTGCCTGAATTACCGGCCTGCCCGCAGGTGCGGCGGCAACACGTCATGCACCGCATAAAAAAACCCCGGCACGGGCCGGGGTGTAAAGAGAGGGCGGAGTTCAAGATTGCATTGTTGTTGGATTACAGGTCGAATTAGTCGTCGCTATCCTGCTGGCGGCCACGTCTGGGGCGGTCGCCATCGCGCTCACCGTCTCGATCGCCACGACGGCCACGGTGTTCGCCGCGTTCGCCTTTGTGTTTCTCACGGAACTCGCGCATCTTCTTGAGGTTCTCGTCGAGCCTGGTCTTCTGCTCGTCGCTGAGCATCTCGCGGACGGCGGCCATCTTCTCTTCGCGGGTCTTGTCGGACTGCATGGTCTCGCGGAGTTGGGTTTTCTGGTCGTCGGTGAGGTCGAGGTTGCCGAAGACCCGTGCGCCGTGGCGGCGTCGGCCCTCGAAGCGCTGTCCGTGCGGGGGAGCGCCGTCATCGTCGGGGCTGAAACCGCGCCGGCCGTGGGGCGGGCCGTCGCCACGGCGTTCTTTCCACTGCTCCATACGCTCACGCATCTTGGTGATACGTTCGTCGAACGTAGTCTGTTGCTCCTCGGTCAGGAGGGCACGGACCTCGTCATGCGCGGCGTCGGGTTTGGGTGCCGATTGCATCAGGGCCTTGATCTCTTCGCGGACGGCCTGCACGGCCTCCTTGTCCTCGGCCTGATGCGCATCACGCATCTTCTCTCGCAGGGTCCGGAACTTGTCCTTGTGTTCCTCGTGCCAGGTCTTACGCTTGTC
>JADFKB010000032.1 GCA_022565155.1 Chloroflexota bacterium
GTCGCGCTCGGTGGCTCGACCAACGCCGTCCTGCACCTGCTCGCCATCGCCCGCGAGGCCGAGGTCGACCTGACGCTCGACGACCTGGAGCGCGTCTGCCAGCGAACGCCGCACTTGGGCGATATGACGCCGGGCGGCCGCTTCGTCATGGTCGACCTGCACCGTGCCGGCGGCGTGCCGGTGGTGCTGAAGGAGCTGCTGCGCGGCGGCCTCCTCCACGGCGACGCGCTCACCGTCACCGGCAAGACTATGCAGGAGAACCTGGCGGAGATCGCCGCTGCCCCTGATGGCGAGGTCGTACATTCTATAGACAACGCGCTCTCCGGCGGCAGCACAATCGTCGTGCTGCGCGGCAACCTGGCGCCGGAAGGCGCGGTCGCCAAGGTCGCCAGCGTCCCAGAGCTGCAGCGCACCGGCCCGGCGCGCGTCTTCGACAGCGAGGAGGCCTGCTTCGCCGCGATCGACCGGCGCGAGATCCAGGCGGGCGAGGTCGTCGTCATCCGCTACGAAGGGCCGAAGGGCGGCCCCGGCATGCGCGAGATGCTGGCGGTGACCGCCGCGCTCGTCGGCCAGGGCCTCGGCGACAAGATTGCGATGGTGACGGACGGCCGCTTCTCCGGCGCGACGCGCGGCCTGATGGTCGGCCACGTGGCGCCGGAAGCGTACGTTGGTGGGCCGATCGCCGTTGTCAAAGACGGCGACGAGATCACCGTCGATGCCGCCAACCGCACGCTCGAACTGCACGTGCCGGAAGGCGAGATCCAGCGCCGCCTGGCGGACTGGACACCGCCGCCAGCGAACTACGAGCGCGGCGCGCTGGCCAAGTATGCCCGGCTCGTCTCTTCGGCGTCGGAAGGCGCAGTCTGCGGCTAGCGAACGAAAGGAGCCGCACTATGGCGTACCCCGTGACATTTGACGTTGAAGCGCCTGAAGAGTTTGACAAGGCGCAGGTCGCCCTGCGCGTCCTCATCGTCATCGCCCTCGCCGTGCTTCAGATCGGCAGTATCGTCTTCAGCGCCGCGTATCTCGTGCTGCCGGTGATGGCGGCCGTGCTCGTCTCGCAGAAGGGCGCGGAGCAGTATCTTGCTGAATCGGAAACCGGCGCAACGAAGTGGCTGCGCTACCTCCTGGCCTTCTACAGCTACATGGCGCTCGCGACCGACAAGCTGCCCACCGAGTCTGCAGAACGCGTAGTTAAGCTGCAGGTGCAGCCGAACGGCGAGCCGACGGTCGGCTCCGCTCTGATACGGATCATCCTGGCCATTCCCCATGCCTTCGTGCTTGGGCTGTTTAGCTTCGTCTTCGCCATCGTTTGGATCGTCGCCGCCGTGTCGATCGTGATCAACGGCAGCTACCCGGAGTGGGCGGCGTCGTTTATCAAAGGCTACTTGCGCTGGATCGCGCGGCTGATGGCCTACATGGCATCGCTGGTGGACGAGTACCCGCCCTTCTCGTTCGAAAACGGCGGCGACGCGGCTCCGCCAGAGACGCCGGCGTTCGGCCTGGGCGCTGAGGCGCCGCCCTCAGAACCGGCGCCAGGAGGGCGACCGCCCACGGAGCCACCGGCCGGCAAAGGCGGCGGTGCGCCGACTTCGGAGGGGACAGGGTGACTGCCCGCCTAGTGTGCTGACGCAATGGAGACCGCGTACACCTTCCTGGCCAACGCCGTCTTCGCCCTGCACCTGCTCATCGTGCTGGCGGTCCTGCCGTCTACGGCGCTGTTCTGCCTTGGCGCCTACCGCCGCCGAACATTCCTGCGACAGATCCACTGCCTCGGCGTCTTCGTCATGGCTGGCTGGCAGATCGTCCTGCGGGAGTGCCCGCTGGTGCCATTGGAGGGAGCGCTGCGCGAAGCCGGTGGCGAGGCGGCGTGGTATCGCGGCTCCTTCACCCTTTTCGTCGTCGAGTGGACCACGGGCTTTCACCTCCCGGTCGTCGTCATCACCTTTCTCTCCGTCCTCATCATCACGCTCACCACGATCGCCGTGCTGGCCCCGTACGTTGGGGCGGCGCTGAGCCTGGCCCGGTCGAACCAGACCGCCAGGCGCTAGCGACCAGAGCCTCGACAACTGCGCGGTCTCCTAGACGGCATACTCATCCGCGGCACCGGCGCGACGCGCGGCCGTGTCACCGGCAACGCTCACATCGCAGCAACCGCACCGGAGCTGCCGAAGGTGAAGAAGGGCGACATCCTCGTCGCGCCTAACGCCGGGCCGAGCTGGACGCCGGTCTTCCCTCTCATCGCTGGCCTCATCCTCGATCAGGGGGCGGTCTTCCAGCACGCCGCGCTCGTCGCGCGCGAGTATCACATCCCGGCCGTGATCATGACGCGCGAGGCGACGAAGGAGATCCGCGACGGCCAGACGATCACCATCGATGGCGACCAGGGCATCGTGGAGCTGAGCCCGTAGGCCGGGAAGCCGACAGGCTAAAGCCTGTCCCCCCGGTACAAGTGTCGAGCGTGTGCCACCGAGCATCTCCGGAGGAGATGCGATCACTGGGAGTCAGGCTAACGCCTGTCCCCCGGTGCGGCCGATCCCCCACGTTCCGGCAGCCAGGCGCCGGCCTTCACCAGCGCCCGCTGTAGCTCACCGACGTCCAGATCGGCAAGCGCAACACTCCGGCTCATCGACAGCGCTGCCGCCACGCCCGCCGCCTCGCCGGTGGCGAAACAGGCCGGTATCTCTTTCGTGGCGTGGTGGGCGCGGTGGTCGACGCTGATGCAGCGGCCCGCCGCCAGCAGGTTCTCCGTCTGTTGCGGTAGCAGACTCCGGTACGGAATCTGGTAGGTGCAGTCGTACTTCGTCCAGTGGCCGGTGACGGCGACGACATCATCGAAGGGCTTGTCGAGATCGTCGCGCTGGAGCACGTAACGGCCGGTGAGACGGCGCGATTCGGTGACGTCGGGCGTCAGCGCCACGTCCGTCAGATAGGCGTTCTCGAAGCCACGTACCTGGCTGCGCAGCCGGTCGACCTCCTCCATCACCATCCGCCGGCACTCCACCTCCGCGAAGGTCAGGTCGTCCGGATCCGTGGCATCGATGCGCCGGCCGATGCGCTCGGCGGCGCCCCAGGGCAGCAGCGCCTGGCCGGGCCGGATGGTGCGGAACGACCCGCTGCCGCCCGCCTCGTTCTCATCGACGCCGGACATGCGGAACCAGAGCCAGGGATGCACCTGCTCCAGCTCGAACGGCTCGTCCGCGAGCGCGAAGAGGTCGCCGTCGCCCGTCGTATCGACGACGGCATCGCACGCGATCGCCTGGCGGCCTGCCTTCGAGGTGAAGACGACGTGGGTGACGCGGTCGCCGTCGCGGACGAGATCGGACGCCCAGCGATGATACAGCAGACGCACGCCTGCCTCGGCCACCCAGTTGTTCGCGACGAGCTTGAACTCCTCCGGATCGTAGGCGACCGAGTAGCGCACTTTGTGCGGCGCGGAGCCCCAGACCAGCCCCCAACGCCGGTAGCGTTCGACCAGCTCATCGTTGGGATCACCCCATTCTGCAGACGGCGGGTAGAAACAGGCGTCACGCGCTTCCAACCGCTCCACCAGCTCCTGGCAGAGCCCTGCGACGACCTGCCGTCCCGCGCCGTCGTCCATCGTCAGCAGCAACACGATCAGCCCGCCGGAGGCGAGGCCGCCCAGATAGCCGTAGCGCTCGACGAGGATCACGTCCGCGCCCTGGCGGCGGGCGGCGATGGCAGCTGACAGGCCGGCCGCACCGCCACCGACGACCAGCAGATCGCAGCGGGCGATTACAGGCACCCGCTCCGCGGGCAGCTCGACCGTCGGCTGGTCGGCCATGCTAGACGCGACGCGCCAGGCCGTAGACCTCGGGCGTGCCGGGCGCGGCCTGGATGCGCTCTACCCACTCGATGTGAAAGCCCGCGTCTTCTATCGCCTGCTGGGTACGCCGGTTCGGGTGGCAACCGGCGCCGAACCAGCGCCAGACGGGCGTGATCACATCCTGGAGTGTGCCCCAGAACCGGCTCTCGTCGTTGCGGATGTGCTCCCAGAAGCGGAACGTGCCGCCTGGCTTCAGCACCCGACGCGCTTCCGCCAATGCTTTCGCCTGGTCGCGCACGGAGCAGAACACCAGCGTGCTCAGTACGTGATCGAACGAGACGTCATCGAACGGGAGCGACTCGGCGGACGCCTGGCGCAGCTCGATATTCGGCCGGTTCATCTCGGCCAGCCGCTTCTCGGCGCGCTTCAGCATATGCGGGTCCGGCTCCGTCGCCACCACCTGCGCGTCGTCCGGGTAGTAGGAGAAGCTCGCGCCGGTGCCCGCGCCGACCTCGAGCACCCGGCCAGCCATCTCCTCCATGATGCGAGGGCGGATCTTCTTGCCGAAGCGGCGCTCGTTCGTCGCGCTCAGCCGGTCCCAGACGGCGGCGAACCAGCGATGACCCTTCTCCTGTTGTTGTTCCGTCATGAGTTGTGCCTCCTCACCTGGCGCGTGACAAGCCCTCTACACCAGCCCGACGAGCGAGTAGCCACCATCGACGAGCAGTACCTGGCCGACGATCATGGAGGCCTCCTCGCCGCAGAGGTAGGCGACGGCGTTCGCTACCTCTCCCGGCGTCACGAGGCGGCCGGCGGGCGTCACCTGCCGATAGCGTTCGAGCAGGTCGTCAGCCAGCATCCGCACGCCGTCGCTGCCGTCCACCAGCCCCGCCGAGACGCCGTTGACGCGGACGCCGCGCGGCGCCAGCTCCACAGCGAGATACGTCGTCAGCGAGGCGAGCGCGCCTTTCGAAATGGCCACCGGCGCGTACTTGGGCAGGTACCGCTCCGCGCCGGGGCTTTGGAGATTGACGATAGCCGAGCCCTTTTCCATCAGCCGCGCCGCCTCCTGGGCGCAGAACCACGGGCCGAAGAGGTTGACGTCCATGGAGTGTTTGAGATGGCGCGGCAGCGAATCGAGCGCGCCGCGCGGTCGTTCCAGCCCGCGCGCGGCGCTGTTCACCAGCACGTCCAGCCGGCCGAACTCGTCGCGTAGCTGCGCAAACAGGGCGATGATCGCATCACGGTCGCCCATGTCCGCGCGCAGGGCGATGCCGCGCACGCCCATCGCCTCAACTTCGCGCACCGTCGCCTCTGCGTCCTCGGCACTGCGGGAGTAGTTCACCACCACGTTCGCACCTAGCTTGGCGAATCGCAGGACACAGGCGCGGCCGATGCCACGGCTGCCGCCGGTGACCAGCGCCACTTTGCCCGCGAACGGTCGTTCTCGCATCTCAGCCATCGGGCGCAGTATGACCAGAGCGGGCGGCGAGGCGCAAGCACGTTGGCCGTGTTACGCTGCGACGACGGCAGTTCGTAGACAAGAATGAAAGGCGTTCGATGACTCTGGCTGGACGAACGGCGCTGGTGACGGGAGCCTCCGGCCGAGGCATGGGGCGCAGCATCGCGCTGACCCTGGCGCGCGAAGGCGCGGACATCGTCATTAACTACAAGGAACGCCGCGAGCGCGCCGAAGAGATGGCGCAGGTGATCGAGTCGCTGGGCCGCCGCGCTCTCGTTCATCAGGCGAACGTCTCGGACGCTGATGCCGTGCAGGAGATGGTCCGGCAGGCGGAATCGCACTTCGGACGGGTGGACATCGTCATCAGCAGCGCGGGCGGCTCCTGGCAGCCGCGCGACCTGCCCGAGATCGAGCCGGAGCACTGGCGCGCGGTGATGGCCGAAGAAGTCGACGCATCGTACGCGCTGCTGCGCGCCGCGCTGCCCGGCATGCGCCAGCGGCGCTGGGGGCGCATCGTCCTCATCGGCGGCTACCAGGCCGACGAGTGGCGCTTCGGCCCGACGGACGCGCCGCTCGACTACGCGCTGGGGAAGGCCGCGCGCCACTGGTTGGCCCGCACGCTGGGCCCGCGCGAGCTCGCCAACGGCGTCACGATCAACGCGATCGCGCCCGGCCCGATCGAATACATCACGCTGGAGCGGGCGCGCGATTTGGCCGAGCAAGGGCCGTCGCCCGGCAGCGAATCGACGCCGCAGGACATCGCGGAGCTGGCGGCGTTCCTCTGCTCAGAGCGGGCGGCCCACATCGCGGGCGCGGTGATCCCGCTGCCCGGCGTACGGGAGGTCTAACGTGCCGCTGTTTCACGTACACGTCGATGCCATCGTCCGGCGCGGCGAAGAGATCTTGATCATGAAACGCGCGATGGGCGCGATGACCGGCGCCTGGTACATACCGGGCGGCTCGCTGGAGGAGAACGAGAGTCCCGAGGACGGCCTGCGGCGCGAGATCCGCGAGGAGACGCAACTCGAGGTCGAATCGGCGCGGCTGTTCCGCGTCTGGGAGTACCGCCAGGACGAATCGACGCCCGCCGTTGGCATCACCTTCATCTGCGACGTCGCCCCGGACGCCGAGCCGCAGATCAACGAAGAGCACAGCGCCGCCCGCTGGGTGACGGCGGCGTACTACCGAGAACGCTTCTTCACCGAAGAGGCGATGGCGGCGCTCGCCGAGAATCCGATCGCCGTGAAGCTGGTAGAGGGCGTCCGCGGCGTCCTCGACGCCTACCTGGCAGAAGAGGCGGAGTCGCGCTAGCGAAACATGTCCTGTTCCGGGTCGCGCAGCAGGTCGCTCAGGGAGCCATCGCCCTTCGGGTAGTCGTAGCCGCGCACGACGGCGACCGGCGTCCGATCCAGCTTGCCCTGCACCAGCTCCGCCGCCGCCGCCAGCTCATCGGCGACAGCCATCTGCGTCACCTTCAGCTCCAGGCCCGCCGGGTCGAACGTCCCGGTGTAGTCCCACAGCGGCGACATGCCCGCGATGCCGATAGCGAAGTTAACGTGGCCTTCCCGCCACGGCCGCCCGAACGTATCGGTGATGACGACCGCCAGCGAAACAGCGGCGGCCTCGGCGACCCGCGCGCGTATCGTCTCGGCGGAGGCGTCCGGGTCTTCCGGCAGCAGCGCGACCGTACCCAGCCGCTCGAGGTTCGACGAATCGACGCCGGCGTTGGCGCAGATCAGGCCGTGCTTCGTCTCGCAGATGACGACGCCATGGTCCATGCGCACGATGCGCGCGCTCTCGCCCAGGACGACCTCCACCAGGCGCGGGTCTTTCTCCCAGCGCTCGGCGATCTGGCGGGCAAACGCGCCCGGCTCGACATCGTCGAGATCGACGATACGCCCTTCGGCTTTCGACACGACTTTCTGCGTGACGACCAGCACGTCGCCCGACTCGAACTCGAGGCCCTGGCCTGCGGCGGCTTCGAGGATCAGCCCGGCCAGGTCGTCGCCGGGGCGCACCTCCGGCATGCCTTCCAGGCCGATGATGCGCACTTCGGCCGCCATCAGAGCCCCGCGATGCGGACGCCGGCGAGCGCCTTGTAGCGCTTGTTGATGCCCACCAGCAGCACGGTGATCCCTTCAACGTAGCGGGCGCTGGATAGCGGTCCGCCATCGACGGCGCGGACACCGCGGATCTGCTCGGCCAGCGCCGAGACCTGCCGCTTCGCCTCCTCGTCGCCGCCGCAGACGACGACGTCCTGATCGAGCGGCTCGTCGCCTTTCCAGAGCTTGGCAGCGCCCAGGTTCTGGAACGCCCCGACGACGAGCGCCCCTGGCAGCAGCGCCTGCGCCTGCTCCGCCGCCGAGCCTTCCGGCACTACGGGCATAGACGGACGGCCGCCTTCGAACTGCATCGGCACGGCGGTGCTAACGACGATCTTGCCCTGGCAGACCTCACGCAGCGGGGGCAGCGTATCCGCCTGCGCTGCGAACGGCACCGTCAGCACCATCAGCTCCGCCTGCCTCGCAGCGACGGCGTTCTCCCCGCCCGTGACGCTCGCGCTGCCAGCGCGGTCGGCCACCTCTTTAGCGGCCTCGCGACCCCGCTCCGGCGTGCGGGAGCCGATCACCACCTCGTGCCCGGCGAGCGCGAATCGATACGCGAGGCCTCTCCCCTCCGGGCCGGTGCCGCCGATGAAGCCGATGCGTGTCACGACTGCATCCTATCGCTCACGCGCGCCGCCCGCTAGAGCATCGCTCGCCAGCGGCTAATGCCCCAGCGACGAGACGCGGGGTACAATGCCGGCATGGACGCGCAAGTGTATATCTTCGACCCCGCCACCATGCTGCCCTCTGGCGGCAAAGGCCTGGCAACGCTCGACGCAGATGTCCAGGCACCGCTGCGCTGGGCAGCCTGGCATCCGGACGGCTCCTGGTGCCTCCTCGTCGGCAACCGCGGCACGGCCGTACGCTACCTGCCAGACCCGAGCGGCAACGCGAGCTGGGAGCCGATCGATACCGGCACGAAGCGTAATCTGCGCGGCGTCGCCTTCTCGCCCGACGGCAAGCAGGCGCTGCTGGTTGGCAATCGCGGCGCGGTTCTGCTCTACGATGATGCGTCATCGATCCAAGAGCTGCCGTCGCCGACGAGCGAGAATCTGCGGCGCGTAGCCTGGCGTCCCCAGGGCGACGTGGCGCTCGTCGTCGGCAACGCCGGCACCGTACTGCGGTACGACCCTTCGGCTTCGCTCAGGGCAAGCTCTTCGGCACCGCCCGGGGCAGGCCGTTCGGCGTCGACGGGAGCAAGCAACGTACTTGCGCTCGTGCCGGGCGATCGCGCCCACACGCTCCGCGCTATCGCCTGGCGCCCTGACGGCGCGTATGCGCTTGTCGGCGCCTACGCCAGCCGCTGGGCCGGCTACCCGCGGCCGCATGCGCTCTATACGTGCGACGGCACGTTCCTGCAGGCGCTGGTGACCAGCGATGAGGAGGACGACTTCGTCGCTGTCGACTGGCACCCGGACGGCAGACGGGCACTGGTCGCGGGCTACGCGTTCGCCGGCGATGAATCTGATGGCGGCGCATCGAACAAGCTGTTGACGTACGACGGGCGTGGCTTCAGCTACCAAATGGTCGAGCATGCAGGCTCGCTCCTCGGCGCGGCTTGGCATCCAGGCGGCGAGTATGCGCTGCTCTGCGGCGAGGGCGGTATGCTGCTCACGCTGCGCGCCAGCGACGGCCAGATCGAGACGCTGGACAGCGGCACGAACGACAACCTGGTCGGCCCGTTCTGGCGGCCGGACGGGTCGTCCGCGCTCCTTCTGCGCGGGCCGCAGAAGCGCGTGTATACGGTGTAACTGTGGGCGTTTAGACGTCGCTATTTTACAGGCTCAGGGTGACGAACACGCTACTCCGCTATCCCCAGCCGTTCGCGGTAGTGGGCGATGGTGCGGCGCAAGCCCTCCTCCAGATCGACCTCCGCCTGCCAGCCGAGCTGCTTGCGCAGCTTCTCCGACGAGGCGTAGCTCGCCTCCACATCGCCGGGCCGCTCGCCGAGGTCATCGATCTGCACCTCGTAGCCGAGGATACGAGATACGGTCTCGATGATGTCGATCACTTTCGTGCCCACCTCCGTACCGATGTTGAAGACTTCGAACCCTTGCACCTCTAACGCGACGATGTGGGCGCGCGCCAGATCCTCGACGTAGATGTAGTCGCGCTTCTGCTCGCCCTGCCAGTAGACCGGAACCGGCCGCCGCTCCAGCGCCGCGCGGACGATGTTCGGCACGGCGTGCGTCTCCGGGTCGCACAGCTCGTTCGGGCCGTAGGGGTTGAAGTAGCGCAGCAGCACGCAGTCGAAGCCGTAGAGTTGGTGGTAGACGCCGAGAAACGCTTCGACGGCGACTTTCGTCGCGCCGTAGGGGTTGGCCTGCATCCCCAGCGCGTCGTCTTCGCGCAGCGGCAGGCGCTCCGGTATGCCGTAGACGGTGGCGGACGACGAGAAGACGATCTTGCTGACGCCGGCCCGGCGCATCGCTTCCAGCAGGCGCACCGAGTTGACGATGTTGTTCTCCGCGAAGAGCACCGGACGCTCGACCGAGACGGCGACCTCCAGGAAGCTGGCGAGGTGAATGACGGCGTCGTGGCCGCGCAGCGCGGCCTCCGTCGCCGCCTCGTCCGCAAGATCAGCCTCGACGAACTGTGCAGACGCTGGCACCAGGTCGCGCCGGCCGCGCGAGAGGTTGTCCAGCACCGTCACGTCGTGGCCGGACTCGATGAGGACGTGGCTGATATGGGAACCGATGAAGCCAGCGCCGCCGGTGACGAGTACGCGCAAGCGGCTAGCCCTCGAACCGCCGGAAGACGAGGCAGGCGTTCTGGCCGCCGAAGCCGAAGCTGTTCTTCAGGATGGTCGTTACCTCTTGCCGGCGACTCTCGTTCGGCACGTAGTCCAGGTCGCACTCGGGGTCCGGATACTCGTAGTTGATCGTCGGATGGATCACGCCCGTCTGCAGCGTCTTGACGCAGGCGATCGATTCCAAGGCGCCGGACGCGCCCAGCGCGTGGCCGATCATCGACTTGGTGGAGCTGATCGGTATCTGATAGGCGTGCTCGCCCAACACCGTCTTCAGCGCCTTCGTCTCCGATGCGTCGTTCAGCTGAGTCGACGTGCCGTGGGCGTTGACGTAGTCGACCTGCTCCGGCGCCAGGCCGGCGTCCTCGAGCGCCCACTGCATGCAGCGGGCCGCGCCTTCGCCGTCCGCGCAAGGGGCGACCATGTGGTAGGCGTCGGCGCTGGCGGCGGCGCCGATCAGTTCGGCTAGGATATGCGCGTTGCGGGCCTGGGCATGCTCCAGGCTCTCCAGCACGAAGACGGCGGCGCCTTCCGCCGAGACGAAGCCATCGCGTTTGGCGTCGAACGGCCGGCTGGCTTTCGTCGGGTCGTCATCGACCGTGGACAGCACCTTCATCACGGTGAATGCGGCTAATCCCAGCTCGCACATGCCGGCTTCCGTACCGCCGGTAAGAATCGCGTCGGCGTGGCCCTGGCGGATCAGCCGCATCGCCTCGCCCATCGCCTGCGTCGCGGCGGCGCAGGCCGTCGACGTCGTGCTGCTGGGGCCTTTCGCCTGGAACTGCATGCTCACGTGGGAGGCGGCCATGTTCGGCAGCGACTTCAGCATGTAGAACGGGTCGATGCGATTGCCGCCTCTCTCCATGATCGTCCGGACAGCGGCGTCCGAGTTCGGCAGGCCGCCGAAGCCGTTGCCGAGGGCGACGCCCATCCGTTCCGGCTCCATGCCAGCCTCCGACAGGCCGGAGTCGTCGTACGCCTGACGCGCGGCGGCGACCGCGAACTGGCTGAAGCGCGCCATCCTGCGCGCCTCCTTACGATCCATGTACTGCTCCGGCTCGAAGCCGCGCACCTCACCGCTCACCTTGGCCGGGTAGTTGGCCGTATCAACGACGGTGATCCAATCGATACCGGACTTTCCTTCGACAAGCCCTTGCCAGTAGTCGTCCACGGTCAGGCCCAGCGGCGTGACCGCGCCCATGCCGGTGATCACCACGCGCCGGCCGTTCGTTTTCTCGCTCATACGTTCACCTCGTTTTTCGCCGTCGCTTCCGCCGGCAGCGGCGGGTCGTAGGCGACGCCGAGCACGTGCTCGCGTGCTTCTGCCGCGACGAAGAGCGAGCCGCAGACCAGCACCGCGTCGCCCTGCGCTTGCGCAGCGTCCACCGCCGCCCCGACCGGCTCGCAGACCGTGGCCGGCAGCTCTCGCGCCGCGAAGACATCGGCAACATCGCGCGGGTCCATCGCGCGCGGGTGGCGTGACCGCGTCGCGATCACCTGCGACGCCAGCGGCGCCAGCTCGCCAGCGAGCGCTTCGATGTCTTTGTCGTTGGAGCAGCCAACAACGAGCGTCATCTCCGAACAGCCCAGTTCTTCACGCACCGTCTGCACGAGCGCGCGCGCGGAGTCGCGATTATGGGCGCTGTCCGCGACGACGAGCGGCCGCTGGCGCAACAGCTCGATCCGCCCCGGCCAGCGCAGCGCCGCCAGGCCGCGCCGCATCGCCGCTTCGTCGATCTCGACACCGTGCGCCGCCAGCGCTTCGAGCGACAGCACCGCCGTCGCAGCATTGCTGAGCTGATGGCGGCCGAGCAGCGGCAGTCGCAGCTTGTATGTGGCGCGATCTGTACGCAACACGAGATCCTGGCCCTCGCGGTTGCCGCCGGTGCGTTTCATCGCGCACGACTGCGCCACCTCGATCAGCGTCGCCTCGCGTTCGGCGCAGACGCGGCGCACCACATCGGCGGCAGCTTCGCGTTGCGGCCCCATCACCACCGTCGCGCCGGGCGTGATAATCGCCGCCTTCTCCTCGGCGATCTGGCCGACGGTATCGCCGAGGATCGCCGTGTGCTCCAGCCCGATCGGCGTGATCACGCAGATGGCCTTCTCGTCGAAGACGTTGGTTGCGTCCAGCCGCCCGCCCAGGCCAACCTCCAGCACCTGCCAGACAGTCTCGCGTTCGCGGAAGTAGAGAAACGCCAGGGCCACCAGCGCCTCGAAGGTGCTGACCGTTCCGTACCGGGCGTCGGTCTCTTCGGCTTCGATCTGCGTCGATAGCTCGGCCATCAGCCGGCCGAAGTCTTCCGGCGCGATCGCCTCGCCATCGACGGCAATCCGCTCGACGAAGCGATGCAGGTGCGGCTTGGTGTAGAGGCCGGCGCTGACGTCCGCCGCTTGCAGGACGGCCGCGATCATCGCGGCGACGCTGCCCTTTCCCTTGCTGCCCGCGACGTGAACGGTGCCGCGACCGAGATGCGGGTCGCCTATGCGTGAGAGCAGGGAGCGCATCCGGCGCAAGTCCCAGCGGCTGGCGTCGGCGGCGGAACCGCTGCGCTCCCAGTCGTTCCTGCGGCGAAGCAAGCGAAGAGCTTCCAGGTAGTCCACGGGGTCAGAATCCTATCGAACTCGTGTTCACGGGCAGTATACCATGACGCGTTCGCAGGAATGCGGCCGTATGTAACCGGAGATGGAGCGGCTATTAGCGGCCGGCAGGTGTCGCCGGCTGGTCGACCTGGCGAATTCGGAAGGTGCAGGCGCGGTCGCCACGGAGGAGGCTCGTCGTAAGGCGGGCGTCCGCGCCGACGAGCTGGCGAATAAACTCGACATCGAGGGAGCAGACGCAGCTATTTTTGCCGGCTACCTTGGGAAACGGACAGGTGTACTGCCGGATCAGCCAATCATCGCCGTCCTGAACGCAGTCGGAGAGACAGCCGCGCTCGCCGATGATCCGGCTCGCTTCGTGCACCCGTTCGCTGACCGACAGGTTCTCCAGCCGTTCGCGGTACGGATCCGCGAAGCGCGTGGCGACCCGGCGCAACAGCGTCTGCAGCGCCTGCCCGCCGGCCAACTCCCGCACCTCTTCCAACAGCACGTTGGACAGCTCGTCGTAGGATTTGGGGTAGAGCGCGTCGCCCTGCTCCGTCAGCCGGTAGACCAGCGCCGGACGGCCGACGCGGCCTCGCTCCTCCTGCGCCTCTACCAGGCCTTCCCGCTCCAACACCGTCAGGTGCTGCCGGACGCCGGTCGAGGTGAGCGAGAGGTGGGCGTCCAGATCCTTGACCGTCGCCCGGCCCTGTCGCCTTAAGTAGTCGATGATCTGCTGTCGTGTCGCCTGCATGTGCCCACTTTCATAACTCTATCGTTACTATACTATAGCGCATTCACCGCAGCCGGACGCCCATCTTGCCAGCCTCATCGGCTTCCTGATAGCATGATCGTGGCGTGGGGCTGTAGCTCACTTGGGAGAGCGTCTGTCTGGCAGACAGAAGGTAGCGGGTTCGACCCCCGCCAGCTCCACCACCGTCCGTCCTCCATCCTTAGCACCTCCCGCGTCTAGTTCCGAAGCTGTCTGTCGGGGCCGCGAACACGAAGGCTTCTCGTGTTGTGCATGCGTCCGCGCGTCGATCCGATATTTATGAGGGTTTATGATGCATGCCGCGTTCCCAGCACGAGACGACGGGCCGGAAGACGGAGGCGACGACGCGTCCAAAAGCACGTTGCTTCAGCAGGCTCGGAGCGAGTGGAGGCTGGGCGAAAGCTGGTCATCTATGAACGCGATACGGGCCTCTTCGCGTACTGGTTCATCTCTCTCCGTTGCGAGGAAGAGTGCTACCGCGCACTGCGTTACGGCAGGCCGCTCAGCGTCGCTGTGATCGAACCTGCGCCGGATACAGAATCGTGGGAGGCGACCGATCGGATCACGAAGACGTTGCAGGAACACCTGCGTAAAGCCGATCTGGCGGGGTATCTCGGCAACGGGCGCTTCGTGATGGTGCTGCCAGAAACCGACCGTGCCGGTGCTCTTCTCTTCGTCGAGCGTGTGCGCGGCTTTGTGCCGGATATTCAGGCCGGCGTGAGCGGCTGCCCGGAGGACGGAAGGACGTTTAGCGAGCTGTACGAGACGGCCGCCGCCAGGCTGCCAGACGACGAACGGCCGCCACCCAAGTCGTAACTAGCAGCTACGACCACGTACTATCCGACCGGCCTGTTCCAGACCAACCCTTCTCGGCCACCGCGATACTTGTGTATGCTCATATGGTGGCGCTTGCGCCTACACCGTTATATGCTTGCGCAGCGAACGTTCAAATAGCAGAGGGCGTATCCCATGGCTCCCCACCAGGCTGGGCGCACTCCTCCTCGGCAGCCTGCACAAGAAAGGACAGACGTGTGACGCACAACCTGACGCATCGGCAGCTTCCGCTCTTCGCGCTCATGATCGGCATCCTGACAGCGCTTCAGCTTTCAGGCGGCGTGAGCGCGCAGGAAGAATCAGCGACGATCCGCGTCAGTCCCGCCACGCAGACCGTGCCGGCCGGCAGCAACGTCCTGGTGGACATCGTCGTCGAGAACGCACCGAGCTTCAGCGCGTACGAGTTTCACCTCTCTTTCGACCGAACAGTGCTGGAGTTCCTCTCCGTCACCGCAGCTGAAACGTTTCTAGAGAGCACTGGCCGCACAGCCAACTGCTTTGGGCCCGAACCGGAAGACCTGGCAGACGGAATCATCAGCTTCGCTTGCGCCTCGCTGGGCGCTACACCGGGGCCGGCTGGCAACGGTGTCCTGGCGACGATCGTCTTCGCCACATCCTGCTCCGGCCGCAGCGCGCTGGAGTTTGCACCGCTGCCAGCCGATGACCTCTTCGTCGACGCTGTGTCTCTATCCGACGAGCTGGCCACTGCGATTCCAGTCTCCGCCACCGGCGGCGAGCTGAACGTCACCGGCGGCATCGCCTGCCAGGCGGCTTCCGAGAACATCGGCGACGTGAGCTGCGACGATACGGTCAACGCCATCGACGCGGCGCTGGTGCTGCAGTTCATCGCCGGCCTTCTCGAAACGCTACCCTGCCATGACAACGCGGACACGAACGAGAGCGGCGGCGTCGATGCGATCGACGCGGTGCTGATCTTGCAGTTCGTTGCGGGGCTGATCGGCAACCTACCGCCGTAGTTCGCGAGGGCACAGAATGGATCTCGCCGAACAGGGAGAACTAATCGGTAAACTGCTGCTGTCGGCGTTCTGCGGCGCCCTCATCGGCTGGCAGCGCGACCGGCTGCAGTACGTCGCCGGCCTCCGGACGATGGCGCTCGTCGCCATCGGCGCGTCCCTGTTCACTGGCGTCAACGACGCGCTCGGCGTCGATCGCGTCGCCTCCAACATCGTCACCGGCATCGGCTTCCTCGGAGCGGGCATCATCTTCCGGGACGGGGCTACCGTGCGCGGCATCACGACCGCCGCCACCATTTGGTCGGTGGCCGCCATCGGCGTCGCAATCGGCGCGGAGCTCTACCTGCTGGCGTTGGTGGCGACGCCACTCGTGTTCGTAATCTTGGAGATGCGCCCCCTCTCCGAATACCTCTCCGGCCAACGGCCGAGAATGCCGCTGCCGAACGTCTTGCGCCGCAAGTCCACCTCGCGTGACGAGGAGGACGAAGGCACAGAGCGACAAGACGGCTGATTCAGCTGAGCTCGCTTGACTTCGCCAGTTCGCTTGTTCATCATTCCTGTACCATGTTGTGGGCGATGCGAATTCGTGTACTCGTCGTCCCCGTCCTGTTTGCCGCGCTCGTCGTGGCCTGCTCTAGCTCGCCGTCTTCTGGGCTACTGCCTCGCACCACGGGAGTACTACCCGGCACGCCGGGACCGGCCGATACGCTCAGCGTCGGCTTTGTAGTGCCGGGTGACAACACGGTTCTTAACGGACGCCTCTTCGGCGATGAGCACCCTGTGCTCGTCGTCCTCAGCCATATGCGGCCAAACGACCAAACCGCCTGGTTTCCCTTCGCGCAGGAGCTGGCTGATGCCGGGTATGCGGCGCTGACGTTCGATTTCCGGGGCTACGGCGCGTCGCAGGAGAGCAAAGACGATAGCAAGCTGGACGACGATCTCTCCGCCGCGCTGAGGTACATGCGCGCGCGGGGAGGCAAGGAGCAGATCTTCCTGATCGGCGCCAGCATGGGCGGCACCGCGTCGATCATCGTCGCGGAACGTGAATCAATCGAAGGTGTCGTCTCCATCTCTGCGCCCTCCGAGTTCCAGGGCCACGACGCTCGCAAGGCGATAGCGGAGATCGACGCGCCGCTGCTCCTAATCGCCAGCGAGGACGACACGATGGCGCGGATCAGCCTGGTCGAACTGGAGGACGCGGCGGGCGGCGGCGCAGAATCCGAGATGTACATGGGCGATGAACATGGGACAGACATCTTTACAGGCCCAAACGCCGCCGCCGTCCGCTCGCGTATCTTCCAGTTCTTAGAAGAGCACAGTTCCAACTAGCTCGTGTTATCAAGTAGATCGTCGGCGGCGTCGGTCGTCACGTCGTCCGCCGCAGGGATCAGCGGGGGTGCCGCTGCCGCCTCTTTGAAGGGCCGGGGTTTGTCTCGTTCACGCGGTGTATCAACCGCCGGCGGCGCGTCCGCTCCGGGAGAAGCGCCGGCTACAGGCAGCGGAGCGTCTTCATCCGCTGGCACTGCCGCGCGTACCATCGAAACGCCTGTCAGTTCAGAGAACGGACTCTCGCCCGCGGCCGGCGTTGCGGACCCTGCCGGCGCAGGCGGCGGCTCGGCAAAGTCGCGCGCCGGAGGGGTGGCAGGCGGCGGCGACTCCAGCACCTTCGGCTGCGGAGGTAGCACAGGCGGCGGCTTCGCTGGCAGCGGAGCTTCGGCGGGCGGCGCATCGGCGGCGAACTGCTCGTCCGGCTTGCGGTCTAGCGTTTCGATGCCGGCGCGGACGCTGGCGGAAAACGCGCCGAGCTGCTGATCGAGCTTGACCAGCATCTCCAGCGCATAGCGATCGGCCTCCTCCATCTGCTCAGAAGCCAGACGTTCGCCCTCACCCCGTAGGGCGGCTGCCTGGCCTTTCGCTTCTTCCAGCAACCGTTCGGTTTCGCCCTGCGAGGCTGCGACGATCTGGTCTGCGCGTGTCTGGGCCGCTCGCGCGATCTCAGACTCGCTGATGCGGCGCTCCACCTCATCGTCTGCGCGGGAGAGTCGCAGCGCCGCCTCTTCGTCGGTCTTGGCCAGCAGCTCTTCCTTCCGCTCCAGAATCTCTTGCGCCTCGCGCACCTCCGTGGGAACGGCGGCGCGAAGCTGGTCGACGAGGTCGAGGAGACGCCGGCGGTCGATCACGCTGCCGGTACCGATGGGTAGCCGACGCGCTTCGCCAATCAGCTCTTCCAACCTATCGATGAGATGTAAGAGGTCGATGACGGTACCCCCTTTCAGGACACCTAGCCCACTGCAAACTTCTTCTGCAGCGCCTCCGCGACGTGGGAAGGCACGAGGTTAGTCACATCATACCCCAACCTGGCCACTTCGCGAATCCTGCTGCCGCTGATGAAGAGGTGCTCCAGGCTGCTCATCAAGTACACCGACTCGATCTCCGGCGCCATCCGTTTGTTCATCAGCGCCATATCGAACTCCGCCTCGAAGCCGGTGACGGCGCGGATGCCGCGGACGAGGACGCCCGCCGATTCCGTACGCGCCAGGTCGACTGTCAGCCCGCTATACGATTTCACAGTGACGTTCGGATACCCCTCCATCGCTTTCGTGAAGAGCGTCACCCGCTCGCCCGTGCTGAAGAGCGAGCCTTTCGGAACATCGACAACGGCGACGACGAGGCTATCGAAGAGGCTGGCGGCGCGTAAGGCGATATCCACGTGCCCGTTCGTCACCGGATCAAACCGGCCGGGAAATACAGCGACAGTCACAACGTCCCCTCCTGCTTACGCTCGCTGCCGATACATCGAGACCTGCGTATCGCCATATCGGCGGTTCCAGTACAGTTGCAACGCTCCCAGCTCCTGCGGCGCATCGCGGCGGGCGCTGTGCTCCCAGACGAACACTGCGCCGTCATCGACGAGGTCTGATCCGGCGATCTGCACCAGCGCCGTCTCCGCTGCCTCATCATCGTACGGTGGATCGGCCAGTAGAAGCGAGTACGGCCCCTGCAGCCGTTCCGTCGCGCGCGCCGCTGCGATCCGGTGCACCGCTCCCCTTTCCTGCAAACCCGTCACTGCCAGGTTGGCACGAATCACCGCTGCGCTTGCCGCGTTGCGCTCGACGAAATCGCACCAGTCGCCTCCTCTGCTCAACGCCTCGATGCCCAGGGCACCGCTACCTGCGTAGATGTCTACGATCCGCGACCACTCCGCTCCCTGCGCCTCCAGCGTATCGAAGATCGCTCCTCTCACCAGATCGGACGTCGGCCGGACGCCCGCCGGCGGTCCTTTGAGCCTGCGTCCGCGCGCTGCTCCGCCGATCACCCGCACAGCGCTACGGCGCTACCGCCTGCTGGCGAGGCTGCACGGGGATCCGTAGCTCCTGCCCTACCCGCATCACGCCGTCGCTGACAACCAGCGTCAGTGTGTACGTTCCGGCATCGGAAGGGACGCGCCAGGTGACCGCCGGGCCGGTGTTGCTCTGCAGTTGGCCGCCGCTCACCGACCAGCTCGGCTGCAGCAGCGCGCCGTTAGGCTGCACCAGCGCCACCTCTCCCGACTGCGCGTACTGGAGCACCGCAGGCCAGAGATTCGCGTCGGCCACCCGCTGCGATACGTCGTCGATCGCGATGCCGCCAAGCTGGTAGCGGCGGGCGAGGTCGAGCCGGAACGCAGCGCTGAAGACGTTAGCGAGCCAGACGGTGCGGACGCCACCCAGGCCGGTGTAGCTGAAGGTGACCGCGCGAGCAGTTTCGTCCCAGCGCAGGCTGCTGGCGCCCGTTTCGTCGGCGAGGTTCAACCCCAGCGCGACGACGGCATCGCCGGGCGCGATCGATTCGTCAGGCCTGGTGACGGGCGTACTCGCGATGGCGAGCGCATCTGTCAGCGTCAGCTCGCGCGCGCCGTCGACGCCGCGCTCCCAGCTCAGCGGGCTTACCGTCAGCAGTAACTTGCCGCCGATGCCCAGCGGCGTCAGGAATCCGAGCGCCTGCTTCATGCTCTCGTAGTAGCTGTCCGGCTCTGCAGTCGAGACGAGCTTCACGGCGCTGGCGAGCGCTGGCAGCGCCTCCCAGTCGTAGCCGAGGGTGTTCCAGCCATCGCCGTCCTGCACGGGCGCCGGCAGCGTCAGCGTGAGCGTGCGGCCTTCGGCGCGCAGGCTCGCCGATAGGTCACGCACGAGCGCGGTGAAAGCATTCGTAAGCGCCGGATCGATCGCGCGATAGTCGAGGTCGATGCCCGCGTAGCCGCCCTCGCGGGCAAACGCGAGGATCGCCTGGACGTGTGCGTCTTGCAGTTCCGCCGACGCTAGGATCGTGTTGACGGCCTGAGCATCGGCGCCGCCTGTCGCGCTGATCGTCGGCGCGATGGGCAGTCCCAACGCGTTCGCGGGCTGGGCCACGTCGCCGACGACGGCGCCGCTCGCGGACGGTGAGTAGCCGCCGATGTTGAGCGTGGTGAGCGCGTTCGACGCCCGCGGGTCGATGCCCTCACCCGCTGGCAACGTGCCCAGCAGCAGCCGCGACTGAGCGGCCTGGCGAAAGACGGCGACGTTATCGGGCAGGATGGAAACCTCGCCCTGGGCGGCGCTACCGCCGGCGACGGCGGCGGCGTCACCGAGCCGAGTCCAGCTCCCCTCCCGATAGCTGAAGAGCGTCAGCGGCACGCCGTCGTCGACGCTCACCGCCAGGTCGATGGTAAGTCGCGGCCGCGCTTCCAGGCCCACCTGCTCGGTAGACGAAACGTCGTAGAGGGCGCTTACCGCTTCAAAGCCGATCGGCGGCGGCGGCAGCTCGTCGCGCACCGCGACGATGATCGTGCCGGTCGCGGAGGGTCCGTCGTCGCTGTCGAAGATAGAGACGGGCGGCAGCACGAGTACCAGCAGCAGCGCGCCCAGGACGATGCCGAGCGCGACGATGATGGTGGCGGTACGATCCCGCCCTGGGGGAGGGTCGGTTCGGAGAACTTGGTCGAACGGGCCTGGCTCGTCCATGCGACTCGCTGTCCGGGTTCACCAGCGTCGCTGTCCTGCTGCGGCATACTGGCGCAATTGGGCCTTGATTAGCCCCCTAGTAGGTAGGCTCGCCCGCCTGCGGCGAGCTAGCGAGCCTATTGTAACACGGCACCTTCGCCGCGAAGCATTCGCTGCTGGTGGGCGATGCAGGACTCGAACCTGCGACCCTCTGCGTGTAAAGCAGATGCTCTAGCCATCTGAGCTAATCGCCCATATGTAGCTTCCGCTACAGCCTATAACAGTTTTCTGGTTGACGCACAGCGCTCGAACAGCTTATCCTACCCCCTCTGCCGTCCGCACTATCCATCGCCGACACGCGCTCATGCGATTAGCCGGGCTGACCGTGCACGAGACGACAGTCCAGCGAGTGGTCAACCCACTGTCCTACCCACGATGTACACTTGAGTAGGACTGTGGACGGGCTTAGTCGTATGCATGTTGGCAGGGTCCTGGTAGCCGTGAGCGAAGCGCGTCGAGCTTCCAGCGGGACGCAGCGACAAGCCATTGTCCAGTGCTTGACAATGCTTTCAGCATCGGCCATCATTCGGTGCGCCGAAGTACAGGATCGGAAGAATGAGGCGTTGAACCGTGAAAGCTGTTCTAGTTTCTGACCGGTCGGATAACGAGTACACTCTGAGCGGAGATTCCATAAGTCTCGGGCGCGCTCCAGATAACGACATCGTGCTCGAGAGCTCCGGCGTGTCGCGGCACCAGGCGAGGATCGCTTGGACAGGCTCCGAGTACATCTTGGAAGACCTGGATAGCGTGAATGGTACCTGGGTCAATGGCAAACGCCTCTCTGAGCGAACTCGGTTGGTGGATGGCGACAGCGTTACGTTCGGTGACGTTCGCCTCACGTTCCGGGCGCCCGATCCCAACGCGGTCACGATTCGTACTCAGCCGGCGCAAGCGAGCGGAGTCGTAACCGTGCTGTTTACTGACCTCGAAAGCTCTACAGCTACTCGGGTGCGGGTAGGGGACACGAAGGCACAGGAAATTCTTCATGCCCACAATGCGATCGTACGCGAGGCTCTGAGCCGCTGTCGGGGCAAGGAAATCAAGCAAACCGGTGATGGCATCATGGCGTCATTCCCAGTTGTTTCAGACGCCCTTAGCTGCGCGACCGCAATCCAACAGGGCGTTACGGCTCATGTTCAGGCACACCCTGAGTCTCCCTTGCAGGTCTACATTGGGCTGAACGCTGGTGAACCGATTGTCGATGAACAGGACCTCTTCGGAACGTCAGTGGACCTAGCTGCGCGACTCTGCGAGCACGCCGAGCCAGGCCAGATCCTGGTGTCCGACGTCGTGAGGCAGCTGGCAGCGGGAAAGCCGTTCCTGTTCTCGGATCTAGGTAAGATCGTGTTGCGCGGATTCGAGGACCCAGTGACTCTCTGGGAGGTTAGCTGGCGGGAACAAGGCTGATCTAGTCTCCACGAGGCTAGTCTCCGATAGCGCCAACAACCATCCGCGGCAGCGAAAGCGCTCCTGCTGAACGGTCAACCCCGCCTTAGGCGCCAATTCATACCATCGACGGTTCACCCAATTGGTGTAGAATACGTCCACCATGGAACCGCGCATCCAGTACACGAATACTGAAGACGCATGACTGCAGCGACGTTAAGCTTGGCCACCAGGGGGGGCTAGGCGTATGCCACTCTACATGGACAGGCACAACATTACAGGTACCGCAGCTGCTGATATGGCCTCCGCACACCTGCAGGATATGGCTGAGCAAAGTAAGCACAACGTCAATTTCCTTACGTACTGGTTCGATCGCGAGGCCGGGCGCGCGTTCTGCCTCGTGGATGCGCCCTCCAAGGAGGCGGTGGAGACTGTGCATCGAGAGGCTCACGGGCTCATTCCAGCCGAGATCATGGAAGTGAACCAGGGCGTCGTGGAACAGTTTCTTGGCAAGGTCTGGGACACCGCCGCCTCTGTGAATAACTTCAAGCCTGAACCGCCGCCTGAGGAAACCGCGTTTCGCACCATCTTGTTCACGGAGATGGTCGGTTCGACGTCGATAACTCAACGCCTCGACGATGCCGCTGGGATGGAGCTGCTCCGCGCGCACGACGAGATCATTCGTACTGCGCTCGACGAACATGGCGGTTCCGAGGTCAAGCACACCGGCGATGGCATCATGGCGTCCTTCCTCGCGGCTTCATCAGCCGTCGAGTGCTCGATCTCCATCCAACGCGCGTTCCACACTCATGCGGAAGAGCAGCCGGACCGCGCCGTGCGCGTCCGCGTCGGCCTGAGCGCGGGCGAACCGGTCATGGAGCACAACGATCTCTTCGGCGCCGCCGTACAGCTTGCCGCCAGCATCTGCGACTGCGCCGATGCGAGCGCTATTCTCGTTGCGAACGTCGTCCGCGAACTCTGCATCGGCAAAGGCTTCCTATTCGCCGACACGGGCGAACAGACGCTACGCGGTTTCGAGGACGCCGTGCGTATCTACGAAGTACGCTGGCAGGAGGGCGCTCCGACTCAAGGCGGAGACTCAATCCAGAAGACACGTATCAGTTCGCCCCCCGAGGCGAAGACCTTCGCTTCCGGACGTTACGTGGTCGTAAAGCCCCTCGGGCAAGGAGCGCAGAAGAGCGTCTACCTTGTCGACGATACCGTCCTCGACCGCCAGTGCGCTCTCTCAATCCTCACTCCGGCCCTTCTCGACCAGAGCGACATCGAGCGGATAAAGCGTGAAGCACAGACGATGGCCCAGCTCGGCACGCAGCCGAACATCGTCACGGTCCACGACTACGGGGAAGAGGACGGAGCGCCCTTCATCGTCTGCGAATTCGTTCCAGGCGGCGAGCTGCGAGACGAGCTGACCGCGGCGGCGGGTCCGCTCCCGCTCGAACGAGCCGTGACCGTGGCAACCGACATCTGCCGCGCCCTCTCGTTCGCGCATCGTCGCGACATCGTGCATCGAGACCTGAAACCAGAGAACGTCTGGTTGACGGAGGAGCGGAGCGCCAAGCTCGGCGACTTCGGCATCGCACTCACCATCGGCCGCACGCGGTTGACCATGCCTGGCGGCGTGACCGGAACGGCCGCGTACATGGCGCCGGAACAAGCCTCCGGAGGCGATATCGACGCCAGAAGCGACCTCTATGCCTTCGGGGCACTGCT
>JADFKB010000006.1 GCA_022565155.1 Chloroflexota bacterium
TCTACTTTCAGCTCCGCCAGCCGCCGGCGTACGGCCGGATCCTTGAGCAGCTCCGGACGATGCTCTTTCAGGTGCTCGATCAGGGAGTCGAAGCTTCTTCCGAGCGCGCTCGTCGGCGCCAGCGCCACCCGCTCATGATCCAGCGCGTGCGTGACGATGTACCAGCCGCGGTTCTCTTCGCCGACGAGGGCATCGCTCGGCACCCGCACGTCATCGTAGAAGGTTTGGTTGGTGCGCAGACCCGACATCATCCACATGGGGGTAATGGTAATCCCGGGCGTATCGGTGGGGACGATGAACATCGAAATCCCGCGATGCTTGGGGGCATCCGGGTCCGTCCTGGCCGCGAGCCAGATGTGCGTCGCAGTATGGGCCCCGGAGGTGAAGATCTTCTGTCCGTTGATCACCCAGTCGTCGCCGTCTCGCACGGCCCGGGTTTCCAACGACGCTAGGTCGGTGCCGGCGTTCGGCTCTGAATAGCCGATTGCGAAGCTCGTCGTTCCATCCCAGATACCCGGCAGATACTTCTTCTTCTGATCATCCGTACCAAACGCCATAATCGAGGGCGCGACCGAACTGACGCTCAGTAGGCCGAAGGGTATCCCCCAGTACTCCAGCTCTTCGATGAGAATGAACTGGTACCAGGGAGACTTCCCTTCGCCGCCGTACTCTTCGGCCCAGCACATGCGAAGCCAGCCCTTCTTGTCCAGCTCCTTCTTGAAGTTCTGGACCAACCGGCCTCCGCGTTCGTCACGGACCTCCTCTTGTTCTCGCAGCATCGCTGGGGTGCGGTGCTTGCGGATGAGCGCACGCACCTCCTCGCGAAAGTCTTGGTACTCCTGTTCCCAGCCGAAATCCATAGACGTCCTCCGCTCGCTACTCCGCCTTCGTCCCCGTCTCCTCGGGCACCTCAAGGACGCCCTCTGCGACGAGCCGCTCCACCTCGTCCTCCGGCATGTTGAGGAGACCGGTGCAGACCTCGCGCGTGTGCTGGCCGAGGGCCGGCGCCGGCCGAATGATCGTCTCGGGTAGTCGTGTGCCGTGAAAGGCGGGCCCTTCCAGGAGCAGGCGACCCAAAGGTGGCTGGTTTATGGGGCGCAGGTAGCCGCGCTTCGCCAGATGCGGATCCTCCGCCTGGTCGCGCGGATGCTGCACCATCCCAGCCGGGATCTTGTGCTCTTGGAGCACGGTCATCACCTCTCGGGAAGTGCGCGCCGATGTCCACCGGCCGAGCCGCCTATCGAGTTCAGCTCGGTGTTCTAGGCGGCCCCTGGTCGAACGGTAGGCCGCGCGGCGCGCCCAGGATGGGTCTCCCATAGCGGTCCGAAGTCGCTGCCACTGATCGTCGCTGCCGACGTTGATCACACACCACTCGTCCTCCCCCTGGCACGGATAGGCTCCCCAGGGAGCGCCTCTCACGCTGTGGTTGCCCTGAGGAAGCGCCGAGCCGGCGTGCAGGCTCTCCTGCAGGAAGATGTCGCCCAGCAGCCCGATCGGTACCTCGAACTGCGCGATCTCCCCGTGCGCACCTATGCCCGTCTTCTCCCGCTGTATCAGGCTCGCCACAGCGAGGAGCGCGCCCAGACGCCCGATGAGATGATCGGGGTAGATGTTCTGCGTGCCACCTGGGTGGTCTGCGTCTGCATCGTTCCAGAGGTAGCTCAGGCCGGTCACCATATGAGAGCTGGGCCCGTAGCCCACCCAGTTGCTCCACTCCCCTGTGGAACCGAGAAGCTGACTGCTCATCATCACCACGCGTGGATTGATCTTCCGAACGACTTCGTACGCCAGACCTAATCGCTCCATCACGCCCGAGGCGCTATTCTCGACAATGACGTCCGCTTCTTGAACAAGACGTCGCACCAGCTTCCAGCCCTGTTTCGTCTTCAAGTTTACGCCGAAGCTACGCTTGCTCCGATTAGACGAGGCGAAGGGAGGACCCATCCCACCCGGCTGGATTGTCCGTATGAAGTCCGGATTTGCTGTACTCTCGACCTTTATGACATCAGCGCCGTACTCCGCGAAGAGCCGACTTATCTCCACGCCCACGGCACCGATGCCGAAGTCGAGAACGCGCAGTCCCTGGAAAGGATATGCCTTCGTTCGCTTCGTCTGTTGTTTGCGCCCCATCATCGCATCCCCGCCTGACAGCGCGTCAGACGACGCCCTCTGCCCGGAGGCTGGCTAAGCTGTGCGCTTCGAGGCCCAGCTCGTCGACGTACACCTCGGCGTTATGCTCGCCCAGTGTGGGGGCCCGCTTCCGGAAGCCAAACCTTCGGCCGTCTATCTGGAGGAACCCCGCTGGCACCGTGCCCTCAACGCCAGGAGCCACCTCGGTCTTCACAAACGTGCCCCGCGACGCGGTATGCTCATTGGTCATCACCTCATCGGGCGTCAATCCGGGCGTTACTGCGATGCCCCGGCTCTGTGCTTCGCGGGCCAGCTCCATCTTCGTCTTGTCACGGAACAGGGCGTTGATTAGGGGGTCGAGAACATCTCGGTTCACGATGCGAAAGATGAACTCCTCCCACGCCTCATCCTTGACGATATCGGGCTCCCCAAGCCAGGCGCGGAAGGCGCGCCATTCGCGCGGACTCAGCACGACCAGTCGCACGTGGCCGTCGGCACAGGGATAGATTGGATACACGATTCCGGATCCCGCCCGGTGCTGATAGCCGCCAGAATGGCTGTACGATGGCAGTGTCCAGTCTGACATGTTGGCTACCGACTCCATCACTGATACATCGAGATGCTGGCCACGTCCTGACCGAAGCCGCTGGAAGTACGCCATGAGCACAGCAAAGCCGGCGGTGATGGCGGTGCTATCATACGCTAGGGCACCCGGGGCAACCAGGGGCGGGCGCTCAGGGACCCCCGATCGATACATCATCCCGCCCATGGCGAAACCTATCATATCGCTGCCCAGGAAATCCCGGTATGGACCGGTCTGGCCGAAATCGGTGACCGAGGTGATGATCAAACGAGGGTACCTACGCAAGACCTTCGCCGGATCGAGGCCCAGGGATGCCAAATGGCCGGGCGGAAAGGACTCGATCCACACGTCCGAGTCCTCCAGCAGGCTGTGCAAGAGTTCCTGGCCCGACTGCTTGGCGATGTCCAGCGTGACGCCGCGCTTGTTGGCATTGCGGTAGGCGAAGTAGAGGCTGGTATGGCCGTCGGGGGCGAGAGGCGGCAGGCGTCGGGAGGGTGAGCCTTCAGGTGGCTCGACACGGATCACGTCTGCGCCTAGGTCCGCCAGGACGCGGCCGCAGAGTTCCCCTTTCTCGTCGGCCATGTCGACCACGCGGACTCCGGCTAACGGCCCAGTGGAATCGTCCGTCATTCCCCCACCTGATGCTGTTCGCTCTCTATGGGCATTCGTACGTGCTGCCACTGGATCAAGAAGCCCGCCTCGCAGAAGCTACGTGTCCAGGCAAGCGGCTCGTCCTACAGCCGTCCAGACTCAGAGAGATCGGCTGTGAAGCAATGACAAGACGATTCCCCCTCTGCCGGCCGTCGCTCGATTCGTGTGTGCGCTCGTCTCTACTTCGCTTTTTCCTCAGCGGGGGTCAACTCAGACACCCGAGTCGTAGTTTCGATGTACTCGTTCACCATGTCGTAGATGAGATCGCGGCAGGAGGGGATAGTATTCATCCTCCCGACGATCTGCCCTACGGGTGTACCACTGAGATTCTTAGGGTCGGCGCCTTCGACTTGGATGGAGCGACCGATGCGTCTCTGCGCTTCTGCCGTCAGCATGTACTGGAGCGGCATTGGCAGCGTCCCTGGTGAGTCCGGGCTCTCCCACGCATCGGTCCACGCGGTGCGTAGCTGGCGCGCGGGCTTCCCGCTTAGCGCCCGCGACCGCACGGTGTCCTTAGAGGATGCCTTCATCAGCTTCTCCATCAGGATCTCGCCAGTATTGCTCTCCTTAACGGTGAGCCAGATCGAGCCTGTCCAGACGCCATCTGCGCCCAGGGCCAGCGCGGCGGCCATCTGACGGCCGCTGCCAATACCGCCTGCGGCGAGGACCGGCGTCGGGTGGACTGCATCAACCACCTCGGGCACGAGCACCATCGTGGTTATCTCACCGGTATGGCCGCCCGCCTCCCAGCCCGATGCGACGATAATGTCGGTTCCGGCATCCAACTGCTTCTGCGCCTGGTGCACGTTGCCCACGAGGGCGGCGACAAGGGCATCCTTCGCGTGCACTGTTTCGACGACATCCCTAGGGGGAGGGCCCAACGCACTGGCGAGCAGCTTGATGGGGTGCGAGAGCGCAATGTCGACCTGGGATCTCGCCCCCTCGTCGGTCCAGCCCAGAAGTCCGACTGGCGCTGGTTCGTCATCCGGCATCGGGGGAAGTTCAAAGCGCTCCATGAGTTCGTCAACGAACTTGCGATGTTGCTCAGGGATCATCTTCTTCAGGGCGCCCGCGTCCGCGCCGAGATCGCCGCCGACGGAGGAGGCCGGCATCACAACATCGACGCCATAGGGCTTGCCATCGACGTGCTCGTCGATCCAGGCTAATTCAAGCTCGAGCTGCTCGGTAGGGAACGCCAAGGCCCCGAGGACGCCCATCCCTCCCGCCTTGCTGACTGCGGCGACGACATCGCGACAGTGACTAAAGGCAAAGATCGGGAACTCGATGTCGAACATCTCGCAGATACGAGTGCGCATGGTACCTTCCTCACCCCTCGCAGGGATGGTGGCCCCGCTACGGGGCAGCTAGCTGGATCTCTCCTCCGTCGTTCACCTGAACGCGATAGGTCGTCAGCTTCTCCGTTGGCGGCTCGGTCACCGCCTCTCCGCTCGTGATATCGAACTGGCCGCCGTGAGAGGGACAGGTGACGATCTGTTCTTCCAGCAAACCCTGGGAGAGGCGACCGGCCATGTGCGTACACGAGTCGCTGAAGGCGTAGATCGTGCCGTTCATGTTGGCCAGCGCTACCTCACCGCCCTGGAAATCTACCAGCGTCACCTCGCCTTGCGGCACATCTGCCAGGTCAGCTACTTTCACGAAGTCGGCCATCACCGTCTCCTCTTAGGAAGCGGTCTGCGGCGCTGCGCGAACCGTTTGCCCCTCGACTTTAGCAGGTGTGAACTTCACGGGCAGGTGCTTGATGCCGCTGATGAAGTTCGAGCGAAGGCGTTGGGCGGGGCCCGCCTGCTGGATGTCAGGCATCCGGCGGATCAGCTCCTCGAACATCACCCGGATCTCCAGCCGGGCCAGGTTGAGACCAAGACAGTTGTGCGGGCCGCCGGCGCCGAAGGTGAGATGCATGTTGGGCGTGCGCCCGACGTCGAAGCGATAGGGATCTGGGAAGACCTCCTCATCCCGATTGGCCGAGATGTACCAGAGCGTCACCTTGTCATCCTTCTTGATCTGCTGGCCCCGGATCTCCTCGTCCTGCGTCGCGTTGCGCCGGAAGTACATCACCGGTGTCACAAAGCGCAGCATCTCCTCCACCGCACTGTTCATGAGCGAAGGATCATCCCGGAGCCGTGTCCACTCGTCCGGGAATTCAAAGAAGGTGAGCATACCTCCAGCGATTAGATTTCGGGTCGTCTCGTTGCCGGCCACAGACAGCAGGAGGAAGAAGACATTGATCTCAAGTTGAGTCAGCTCATCGCCGTCGACCTCCGCGTCGATGAGGACGCTTATCAGATCATCCTTCGGGTCCTTGCGTCGTTCAGCGGACAGTTTTTCAGCATAGGCATACATCTCGATGCCGGCGTTCATGGTGGCGTCCGGAGAGACTTGGTATTCGGGATCCGCGCTGCCGATCATCCTGTTGCTCCACTCGAAGATCTTGTGCCGGTCCTCGTGGGGGATGCCGATCAGTTCGTCGACGACCTGAAGAGGCAATTCAGCGGCCACCTCAGTCACAAAGTCGCATTCACCCTTGCTGGCGACCGTGTCGAGGACATCTTTGGTCACCTTACGGATGGCGGCCTCCATCCGGTTGATCCTGGCCATGGTGAACCCGGTGTTGACCAGCTTGCGCAGTTTGGTGTGATGGGGTGGGTCCATATTGAGCATCATGAGCTCTTGGCCCGCGCCAACGCCTTGAGCCTGCGAGTCGCCTCCGTCTTGCGAACCGCCCTCAGCCTGTCCGGCGCCCCCATACTCAGACTCGCTCATGCCGACGACACCGTGGGCGGACGAGAACGTAGAGAAGTCCTGAGAGGCCTTCTCGATGTCGTGGTATTTGGTCAGCACCCAGAACCCCGGGCCGTTCGGCTCAGGGTGCAGGTAAACCGGCGCCTCCTTGCGTAGGAGCTTGAACGCCTCGTGGGGGACACCCTCGACGAAGATATCCATGTTGAGCAGATCGATGTCCGCTAGCTTCATAGTCGAAACTCCTCCGTGTAAGCCTGCCCTTACGCCATGCTGGGAATCCCCGCCTGCGTGACGCTGCCGCCAGCAATCTTGACCCACCACACATTCCCCGATGGGCATTCCAAGGGATCCGTTAGGCCTCTCGGGGAGTCGCGCGCTAATAGTAGTCTTTAGCTCCTGGCCTGTCAACCAGCCTGCTCGCTTATTCCTTGACGACCCGTCTCCGGCCGTGATAGGCTATCCCCGCTTCAAGCGTATCGCGTGATACGCCAACCCAAATTGTCTGCCTGGATAGCCAGGCGTAGGAGCAGGAGGATCACGATGTCAGAGCCGGTAATCGTCGAGGCGGTGCGTACGCCCATCGGCAAGCGTAATGGTTGGTTGGCCGGGCTGCATCCAACCAAATTGCTGGCGCTGGCCCAGACCGAGGTGATCGAGCGGGCCGGGATCGAGCCGTCCATGGTCGGGCAGATTATCGGGGGCTGCGTCACCCAGGCCGGCGAGCAGGCGGCCAACGTCGCGCGCAACGCCTGGCTCAGCGCGGGCCAGCCCTACGAGGTCGCGGCCACCACGGTGGACTGCCAGTGCGGATCCGGCCAGCAGGCGAACCATCTCATCGCCGGACTCATCGGCGTCGGAGCGATCGATGTTGGCCTCGCCTGCGGAATCGAGGCGATGAGCCGCGTACCCCTCGGCGCCAACTCGCAGGCGGGCCCCGGTACCTCCCAGCGGCCGGAGTGGCCCTGGGACTCGCCGGCAGGCCAGTTCGACGCGGCGGAGCGCATCGCCAAGAACCGTGGCATCACCCGTGAGGACGTGGACGCCTTCGGCGTGGCCTCCCAGCAGAAGGCCGGGAAGGCCTGGGAGGAGTGTCACTTTGAGCGCGAAGTCATGGCCGTCGATGCTCCTATCCTCGCCGAGGACGGCACCCCCACCGGCGACACCAAAGCCGTAACGAAGGACCAGGGCCTGCGCGACACCACCATGGAGGGCCTGGCCGGCCTCAAGCCGGTGATCGAGGGCGGGATCCATACCGCCGGCAGCTCATCCCAGATCTCGGACGGGGCTGCCGCGGTCTTGTGGATGTCGGATGAGCGCGCCCGCGACTTGGGCCTGAAGCCGCGGGCACGAATCCTCGGCCAGGTGCTGGTCGGCTCCGACCCCTACTACCTGCTGGACGGCCCAGTCGACGCAACCCCAAAGGTACTGAAGAAGGCGGGAATGACGATGGCGGATATCGATCTGTTCGAAGTGAACGAAGCGTTCGCGTCGGTAGTGCTCTCCTGGGCCCAAGTTCACAAGGCCGATATGGACAAGGTCAACGTCAACGGCGGCGCCATCGCCCTTGGCCACCCGGTGGGGGCCACAGGCAGCCGCCTGATCACAACCGTCCTGCATGAGTTGGAGCGGTCCGACAAGTCCACCGCCCTCATCACCATGTGCTGCGGTGGGTCCCTGGGCACTGGCCTGATCATCGAACGCATGTAACGGAACCGGAAGCCGAAGGAGGCCAGATGCTTGAAGGGAAGGTAGCGATCGTTACCGGCGCCGGCCGAGGCCTCGGCCGGGCGGAGGCGCTTCAGCTGGCGAAGATGGGCGCCCGCGTCGTGGTCAATGACCTCGGTGTCGAACTGGACGGCAGCGGCGGCAGCCAAAGCCCCGCCCAACAAGTGGTCGACGAGATCGCAGCGGCCGGCGGCGAAGCGATCGCCCATCCTGGCGACGTGGCGAATTGGGACGATGCCCAAGGCCTGATCAACAAAGCGCTGGAGACGTTCGGCGGCCTGGACATCCTCGTCAACAACGCCGGCTTCTTGCGGGACCGGATGGTCTTCAACATGTCGGAAGAAGAATGGGACGCCGTCATCCGGGTCCACCTGAAAGGCCACTTCTGCACAACGAAATGGGCGACCGTGCACTGGCGCGAGCTTTCGAAAGAGAAGGGCGGACCCGTGTACGGCCGCATCATCAACACCGCTTCCGAAGCATTCCTTTTCGGCGCGCCTGGCCAGCCGAACTACGCGGCAGCTAAGGCAGGCATCGCAGCGCTCACCATGGCGACGGCCCAAGCGTGCCAGCGGTACGGTGTGACCGCCAACGCGATCTGTCCCCGGGCCCGTACACGCATGACCGAAGGCGTCGCCGGAGGCATGTTTGAGAAACCAGAGGAAGGGTTTGACGCGTTCGCGCCCGAAAACGTGGTACCGCTGGTGGGATACCTGGCGTCGCCGGCCGCGGAGAAGGTTTCAGGCCAGGTCTTCATTATCTACGGAAACAGGGCCTCGGTGCTGACGTCACCGCAGATCGCGAAGAGCTTCGACACGGAAGGCACCTGGACCGTAGAGGGCCTGGTCGATGCGATGGGGCCTTACTTCGAGAAGCGCGAGCCGATCACGGACGGCTTCGCCATGCTGCGCCAGTAGTCAACCCCCATGCCTGCCAAGGGGAACTCGCCAGCCAGCGACCAGATACGGTCGCAAGAGCGCGACCTCGAGACCACCCACGCCAGGTTGACGGAGTGGGTCAGCGAGAAGATGCCCTCGGCCGAAGAGCTCCGCCTGTCTCCCTTCATCAAACCGGGCCTCGGTTTCTCCAACGAGACGTTGCTCAGCGAGCTGTCATGGCGAGAGGATGGCGAGGACCGATCCGAGGGTCTGGTGTTCCGGCTGGAGCCCCAGAGCTTTCGCGTGTTCCCCGAATATGACCTCCCCAAGCAGGCGCGAGTGATGCGATGCCTCCGCGAAACTGACGTCCCCGTTCCCGTGGTTCGCTGGCTTGAGGAGGACCAGCGTCTGCTCGGCTGCCCGTTCTACGTCATGGGGAGGATCGAAGGGGAGATTCCACCGGATGTACCCTTCTATCACACGTCCGGCCCCTGCTTCGACGCTACGCCTGAGCGGAGGGCGACAATGTGGTGGAGCGGCGTGGAGACTCTGGCTGGCATCCACACCCTGGACTGGGAAGCCCTCGGCCTCGGCTTCCTCGGCGTGCCTAAGGGCGGTACCGGGCCTCTGGACCAGCAACTCGATTACTATGAACAGTTCCTCCGCTGGGCGCAGGGCGAGGAGCCCCAGCCCATCCTGGAGGCCGCCTTAGGATGGCTCAAGGAGAACCGCTACGTCCCGAAGAGGGTGAGCCTCTGCTGGGGTGACGCCCGTCTACCTAACCTCATCTATCGCGATGACAGGGTAACGGGAGTGCTAGACTGGGAGATGGCCTTCCTGGGCGACCCAGAGGCGGACTTGGGCTGGTGGCTCTTCCTCGACTGGCATCACAGCGAGGGGAACGGCACCCCGCGCCTGGAGGGATTTCCGGAGAGGGAAGAAACCGTCCGGCGCTACGAAGAGCTGACCGGGTGGCAGGCGGAGAACCTCTTCTACAACGAGGTGATGGCTGCCTTCCGATTCGGGGTGATCATGGTCAGTCTCTACCGAAACTTGAGCGAACGTGGCGTCGCGTTCGGGACGACGAACACCCCCACGACCAGGAGGCTCGCCGGCCTCCTGGATCTCCCTCTCCCCGAAGAGCAGCAATCGACGCGAGCACCGACGGAATAAGGAGTGAAGCGAGAGAGGCTGCACACTACCTCAAAAGGAGACTCTGATGGCAAGCACCGTTCACATGGCGACGATCGAGGACGACCAGCGGCACGTTCCGGGATCTGATTCACTTCCGCTGTGGAATGAGAGCTTCTGGTTCGCCTTCTACGATCCGCGCACCGAGGTCGGTGTGACGGTACGTCTGGGGATCTTCGCCAATCAGGAGGAGGCGAACATCTACCTCTTCCTCGTCCACGGCGGGGAGGTTGCTCACAGCCTGATCGATCTTCGTGCTCCCGTGCCGCCCCAGGAGGTCAACCGTTTAGCCATCGGCGGGATGGAGATCGAATGGAAAGAGTCGCTGGAGAGCTTCCGCCTGCGATACCAGCACGAGGCCCACAGCATAGACGTGATGTGGAAGGGCTACAGCCCCACATACCTATATCCTTCACGAAATGGCGCGGCCAATGAGCCGAGGCAAACAGGGCACATCGAGCACGGGGGCGTGGTGACCGGCACGATCACGCTCGCGGGTACGCCGTACTCTGTGGACTGTCTCGGGCATCGCGACCACTCTTGGGGGGGAGAGCGGGACTGGACGAAGCTGCACCATTGGGATTATCTCAGCGGCGAGATCGGTAAGGACTTCTGGTTCAACGCAGTGCGAGTCGTCATGGGCGAAGGTGCACCGGAGATCTTTATCGGCGGCCTCTGGGATGGCAAGGAGCTGCTCAACCTGGACGAGATCCGGATGGACGTCCGAACGGCCGACGACGGAGCACGCCAGTTGGGTGTCGACCTACACTTGGTCGACGAGCGCAAGCGAGAGCATCACATCGTTGGGGAGGAGGTTCTCGTCATCGCGCCCACGCAATTCGGCCGGACGTGGTGCAAGGACGGGTTTGCCCGCTATCGGTATGGTGACCGCGTCGGCTATGGGATCATCGAGCTGGGGTATGTCGAGCGACCCTGAGCGGGCGGCATCCCGTCATCGCGGCAAGCGCACGCGCCCTTGCGAAGATCGGCCACGGCGCGTAGAATCAGACGGCCCAGCTACGAGCCGTGCCATTTGGATCTCTCGTGGGGGTGGACGATGCCTGTACTCACCGATGAACAGCGCGCGCTCATTGGACAGGAGAGCGCGCCCAGGGACCTGCCGCAGCCGATCGACAGGATCATGGCCTTGCGCTGGTGCGAAATGGTCGAAGACGCGAACCCGATCTACTTCGACGAGGCTTACGCCCGCACCACCTGGCTGCAGGGCGCCATTGCCCCGCCCACGATGCTGAACACCTGGGGCATGACGCCCGTGTGGCCGGAGGCTAGAGGAGAGAGGCCGAGGCCGCGTCTGGAGCTGGAAGGCTGTACCACCACCATCGCGACGAACGCGGTTGAGGAGTACTTCGTGCCGCTGCGTTACGGCGACACCATCACGGCGACGAGTCACATCAGCGAGATCAGCGACGAAAAGACCACGCGCCTGGGTGTGGGTCACTTCTACACTTCGGTAGACACGTATCGCAATCAACTGGGGCAAGTGGTGGGGACGCACAGCTTCACGTTGTTCACGTATCGTCCGCATCCGACAGGAGACGGCGCATGACCAAAGAGTGGAAGGCAGGCGATGCGCTGGAACCGATCAGCCTTGAGCTCACGCTCAGAAGGGCGATCCAGGCGGTGGCAGGCACGCGAGACTACTACCCGTTCCATCACGATGAGCAGTTCGCCAGGGAGAACGGCGCCGAGGGCATCTTCTTCAACACAATGTTCCTCCAAGGCTTCGTCGGGAGGGCGGCGGCTGAGTGGTTTGGCAACGACGCGTTCCTTCGTAGGCTGGAGATCGCGATGCACGCCTCGAACTACGTCGGTCGCACGCTTACCGCGGAGGGCACCGTCGCGGCGACGCGCGAGTCCAACGGCTGCAAGCTCGTCGACGCGGACGTTACCCTCGCTACTGAGGATGGCCCCACCACGAGCATCAAGCTTACCGTCCAGCTCCCCGTCTCAACGACGCCGTGAGCCTTTAGCAGGACCAAGGTAGATGACGATCCGGAACAAGGCAGCGATCGTGGGCATCGGCCAGACGGAGTTCTCCAAGGATTCCGGCCGGAGCACCTTGCGCATGGCGCTGGAGGCGATCTTGCAGGCGCTCGATGACGCCGGGCTGAAACCTCAGGATGTCGACGGCGTGGTGAAGATGAGCGCCAATAACGACATCTTCGAGATCGATCTCCTGCGCTCTCTCAACCTGTCCAATCTGCGTTTCTTCCATGAGATCCCGCACGGCGGTGGCGCGGCGTGCGGGACGATCGCAGGCGCTGTGGCCGCAATCGCATCAGGCATGGCAGACGTGGTCGTAACCTTCCGCTCGCTGAACGAGCGCTCTGAGCGCCGGTTTGGACAATCCACCGTCGGTGGCGGTGTGGGAGGATGGGGCCAGGATAAGATACCACACGGTTTGGTGACGCCGGCGCAGTGGATCGCCATCTTCGGTCAGCGTTACCTGCATGAGTACGGGCACACAACCGAGGAGTTCGGCCGCGTCTCCGTCCTGTGTCGCAAACACGCGGCCACCAATCCTCACGCCATGATGTACGAACGCCCGATCACCCTGGAGGACCACCAGAACTCCCGCTGGATCACAGAGCCGCTGCGCCTGTTCGACTGCTGCCTCGACACGGACGGCGCGTGTGCGGCGATCGTCGTCTCCGCGGAGAAGGCGAAGCAGCTCAAGGGGACCCCTGCATACATCGCCGCGGCGGCCCAGGGCACGGGCAGCCGCACGGAGATGATGACCAGCTATCAGCGCAAGAGCCTCGCTCGATTGGAGGAGGCTGAGGCCACGGCCGCGGAGCTGTACCGGACAGCGGAGCTGGAGCCTCAGCAGATCGACGTTGCCGAGATCTACGACCACTTCACGCCGATGGTGTTGATGGCCCTCGAGGCGTACGGGTTCGCCGAGCCCGGCCAGTCTCCGCATCTGTTCCGTGAGGGCCGTTTGGAGCTCGACGGCGATCTGCCGCTAAACACGCACGGCGGCCACCTGGGCGAGGGCTACCTCCACGGCTTCGGGCACATTGTTGAGGGGGTGCGTCAGATCCGCGGCTCCGCCGTAAACCAAGTCGAGGACGCCAAGACCTGCCTCGTGACGAGCGGCACGGGCGTCCCCACGAGCGCGATCATCCTGTCCAAGGAGGCGTACTGATGGCGGAGTTCCCCCGGCCTTCGCCCCTGCCAGACCGCGACACGGCGCCGTTCTGGGAGGCCCAGAATAACCACGAATTGAAGTTCCAGAGGTGCACCGGTTGCGAGACGGTGCGCTACCCCGTGGGGCCCCTCTGCCCCGAGTGCCACTCCTTCGACTTCGAATGGATCACGTCGAGCGGCCGAGGAACGATCTACAGCTACACCATAGTGCGGCACCAGACACACCCGGCCTTCGCGCCGCCCTACACCGTGTTGCTGGTGGAGATGGAAGAGGGGCCGCGCATCATCGCCCAGTTGCAGGCATCCGAAGACGCCCGGTTCGCGATCGACACTCCGGTGCACATCGAGTGGGAGGATCACCCAGGCCAGGCGCTCCCGGTCTTCGTACTCGACTCGTAGGAACGCGCTTGGCGCCTGCCGCCATCGCGGCCGCAGCGCCTGTGGTCATCTAAAGGCAGCGTAGGAGGAGGAAGACAACATGAAGCTTGGGCTCACCGTTGGATACTGGAGTTCTGGCCCGCCGCCCGACATCGGGCAGCGCATCGCCGAAGCCGAGGAGCTTGGCTTCGATTCCATGTGGACGGCGGAGGCGTACGGCTCGGACTGCCTCACGCCGCTCGCCTGGTGGGGCGCCAAGACGACGCGCATCAAGCTCGGCACGGCGATCGCCCAGGTGTCGGCCCGCACGCCCGCGGCGATGGCGATGGCTGCGATGACGCTGGACCACCTGTCAGGCGGCCGCTTCATCCTCGGCCTCGGCGTCTCCGGCCCCCAGGTAGTGGAGGGCTGGTACGGTCAACCGTTCCCCAGACCTCTGGAGCGCACACGGGAATACATCGAGATTATACGAACCATCCTCGCACGAGAGCAGCCCCTGAATTTCGCCGGGCGACAGTACCAGATTCCATATCAGGGTGGGACCGGCCTCGGCAAGCCGTTGAAACCTATCGTCCACCCGCTCCGCGCTGACCTGCCCATCTACCTCGGCGCCGAGGGGCCGAAGAATGTCGCGCTCGCGGCGGAGATCGCTGACGGTTGGTTCCCGATCTTCTTCTCGCCGAAGATGGACAAGTTCTACCGGGAGGCGCTGGCCGAAGGCTTCGCCCGCCCCGGCGCCCGCCGCAAGCCGGAGGACTTTGAGGTCGCGTCCAACGTGTCCATCATCATCAATGACGATATCGAAGCTGCGGTGGACAGTATGAAACCGGGCCTGGCGCTCTACATCGGCGGGATGGGCGCGCGCGATATGAACTTTCACTTCGATGTGTTCTGCCGGATGGGATACGAGGGGGAATGCCGTCAGATCCAAGATCTGTACCTGGACGGGAAGAGGGGCGAGGCTGCCGCCGCCGTTACGACCCAGATGGTGCAGGACACCGCCCTCATAGGGCCGCTGGGCAAAATCAAAGACGAGCTTCAGGAGTGGAAGCGCACGGCGCTCACGACGATGCTGGTGGGAGGGTCGACGCAAACGCTACGGACGATCAGCGAACTCGTGTTGGCCTGACGGGCGCTACCGTCGACTCGACCGGCAGGCCCGCCTCCGAAACCTGGGCGGCGAGGCTGGCGGCTTTGTCAAGGCCCGGCTGTGGGCTCACCGTATCATCGGCCTCTCCCGTGGCGCTGAGGATACCCAGTGTACGCTCTATATCGGTGAGCGCTGGCGGCCCGGCCAATTCGCTGGGAGCGAGTGACTCGCGGGCCAGTTCGGGCTTGGACTCGAGAACTCGCTACGCGCCCCCTGCCTGGATCACGACAAGGTTGAGCGCGTGGCCCACCACGTCGTGCAACGCTCGGCTAGTAGTGGCGCCAAGCAGTCTAGAGGCCGCCAGCCCTATCGTCTGTTCGATTGGGTGGAAATCCGGCGCTGTGGACATTCTGGTGGAGCATCTGCCTCCCAGGCAGAGGGTCGCGAGTTCAAATCTCGTCTTCCGCTCCAGAACTGCCATTGGGCGCACGGTTCGTATCTAGATCTGGCCGATTAGGCGATTCGAGCTTTGCCTCTTCCGAGGAAGAATAAGTCTGCCCTTGAGACTCGGTTTCCTCGTCTAAGGGGGTTAGGCGAAGAACTGGGCACTAGGCGCTCAGTGGCGGCACTCAAAAGACCACAAGCCCCCCGGGGTGCGTCGGCATTAAGAGAAGAAGTGTATGGCTAGGAGACTAGCCTTGATCCTTTCACTCCTGAGTATCTGGCATGCGCGCGTGCGCGACAGGTGCCATAGGGCCTAGGCAACCAGCCAATCGTCCTATCAATATCGCCGCCCCGCTATACTTGCTGCTGAACGATGCAGCAGAGTACGCGACGCTGGCGTCAGGTGGGTGTGTGGCTGCCCGCCGCATTCATTGCGGCGACGGCAGCCGTGGCCGTGCTCGGCCTTGGCCGGGTCATCTCGGACGTCGCGGTGGTCGCCGTGATCGCCGGGCTTGGCGCAGTCGGTGCGGCGGTGTTCTCACGCTGGATCTTCCAGACGCTGGGCCATGCCCAACAGGAGACCGATGAGCGCGCTCGTGAACTGGCCGCGATCAACGAGGCCAGTCTCGCACTATCATCAGACCTGGACTTGCCATCGCTGCTTCAACGCGTAGTTGACCTGAGCCGGGACGTGACACATGCAAGGTATGGCGCGCTCGCGATGCTGGGAGAAGATGATGAGATCGCCCAGTTCATCACATCGGGCTTGGGTCAGGCTGAACGCGATCGAATCGGCCCGTTGCCGAAAGGACGAGGCCTGTTGGGAGCGGTGATTCAGTCGGGTGAGACCCTTCGCGTAGACGACATCGCCTCCCATCCGCAGGCGTTCGGTTTCCCGGAACACCATCCGCGCATGACGAGCTTCATCGGCCTACCGATCCGCTATGAGGGACGCATCGTCGGCGATCTCTACCTCACGGACAAGGACGGCGGATCGCCGTTTTCGGAACGAGACGAGGAGATGCTTCGAGCCTTCGCGGCTCACGCCGCGGCCGCGATCGAGAATGCGCGACTCTACAGACAGGTACAGGACTTGGCCGTCGTGGAAGAGCGTGACCGGATCGGCATGGACATGCATGACGGCGTTATCCAGTCGCTGTACGCGACCGGCCTCAAGGTCGAGAACTGCCTGGAAGACCTTAAGGATGATCCGTCTCAAGTCGAACCGCAGCTCCACAACGTGCTCGATCAACTCAACCAGAGTATCGCCGACCTGCGTGGGTACATCTTCAACCTTCGGCCGAACGAGCTTGCTGACAGCGATCTGGCGGGCGCCGTCGGCAGCCTGCTGCAGGAGTTGAAGGTGAACGCGCTGTTAGACGTGCAGCTCATCGAGGGGCCTCAGGCCTGCGAAGGCCTGTCGGCGGAACAGACGAAGGCTCTGTTCCATGTCGCGCGTGAGTCATTGGCAAACGTAAGGAAGCACGCGAAGGCGCACTCGGTTACCGCCAGTCTCGAGCATAGGGGCGGCAGCTTCCGCATGACGATCGTCGATGATGGCGGTGGGTTTGATCCCAACCAGCCCAGCAGTGGGCTAGGACTCCGGAACATCCGCGAGCGAGTCTCCGCCCTGGGCGGACAGATCGACATCAAGGCGGCTGTTGGCCAAGGCACCCAAGTCACGGTTGATATACTATTGGAGC
The DNA here is from genome assembly GCA_022565155.1 of Chloroflexota bacterium. Classification (GTDB taxonomy): domain Bacteria; phylum Chloroflexota; class Dehalococcoidia; order DSTF01; family RBG-16-68-14; genus JADFKB01. Next base: position 16,705 of record JADFKB010000006.1, read on the forward strand.
GGAAGGGGTCTTAGACATGGCCGGCAAGACACGCGTGATGATTGTGGACGATCACGAGGTCGTCCGTGAAGGGCTGCGCTCACTGCTGCGCCGGCGCGAGGAGCTGGCCGTCGTTGGGGAGGCGGATTCGGTGGCATCCGCTATCGAAGAGGCGCGCAAGACCGAGCCGGACGTCGTGATCATGGATGTCCGCCTACCGGACGGCAGCGGCGTCGAGGCCTGTCGCGAGATCAGGTCTGAGCGTCCTGACACTAAGGTGCTAATGCTTACGTCGTACGCCGACGAAGAGGCCGTGTTCGCCTCAATCATGGCGGGTGCGGTCGGCTACCTCCTGAAGCAGACGAGTACGAGAACGCTGATCGAAGCGATCGAGCGGGCGATGAGGGGCGAATCACTTCTCGATCCCGCTGTTACGCAGCGCGTACTGGAGCGCGTGAGGAGTGGCAAGCAGGACGAGGACGAGGAGCTCGCGCTCCTTTCAGAACGGGAGCGCAAGATCCTCGACCTGATCGCGGAAGGCAAGACCAACAAGGAGATAGCGAAAGAGATCTTTCTTAGCGACAAGACGGTGAAGAACTACGTCAGCAGCATCCTCAGCAAACTGAACATGCGCCGGCGCTCAGAGGCAGCCGCATTCATCGCCCGCCGGAGCCCGCGCACCGAGGAATCCCGAGACTAGCGCCAGCCTCTCGCCACGAGAGGTGTCTCTACTTTAGGCCCACGCGAAGTCTATCGAGCCTCGGGAACATGGGCCGTTTGGCCAAGCCGAACGGGCGCTTTGGGCCTAGGAGTCCGCTCCCCTGACCATCTACGCTCATAGCAGGTCACGCTGCTTCGCCTTAACGAGTTGCGTGCGACGTGGAAAGGGGAACGCCATGTTCAAGAAGATACTAGTTCCCGTGGATGGATCGAGCTTCTCCGAGCAAGCCATCCCTGCCGCGAGGGAGCTCCTGACGGGAGGTACTGAGGAAGTTACCCTCCTCACGATCAGTGAAGCGCCTAAGGCAACCCGGCGGCGGCGCAAGGGATTGCGGCGTCCCGTCCCATTGGCCGCAATGTCGGGATTCGCGCCCGCTGGCGTGCTTCCGGCTGAGCTTCCCGTGTACGTCGAGACGAAGGGCCAGGCCGTAGAACGCCGAGAACAAGAGCTGCTTGAGTACGTGAACCGGGCCGGGCGGCCGCTGGCAGAGACGGGCCGCAGCATCCATGCGGCGGTCCACTTTGGTAACCCCGCGATCGAGATCATCGACTTCGCACAGAGGGGCCAGTTCGATCTGATCGTTATGGCCACGCACGGCCGCTCCGGCCTGTGCAAGACGATGCAAGGGAGCGTGACGGCGGAAGTGATTCGCAGCGGGGTTACTCCGGTGCTCGTCGTGCGGCCGAAGAAGCGGCTGTCGAAGGCGCGCCGATGATCGTACGCGTCCTTCTTGTGGATGCTCACGAAGAAGCCAGGCAATCGCTCGTCCGCAGGCTAGAGAGCGACGGCCGTGTGATGGTCGCTGCCCAGGCGCCAACGGTCGCGGAGGCTGGCGTCGTTGTTCGGGGCGCACAGTGTGACCTCGCGCTCATGAACGTCCAGAGCCACGACAACGAGTCGATTGCTCGGTGTCAGGAATTGCGCAGGCTGACCGAAATCCCGCTGGTCGTGCTCGCTTCCTTCATGACCATCGAGCAATGGCGGGCCCTGAGACAGGCCGGCGCCGCTGACTACCTGCTCAAACACGCGAACAGCCAGCGCCTCTGTAGCGCGATCGTGCGGTTGGCTGACCGGCATCGGTCGGATGAAGGGAGTTGAACGATGACGGTTGCTATCGGTATCATCGGCTGTAAGAATGCGGGCAAGACGACTCTGATAGAGGGCCTGCTCAAGGAATTCGCATCCCGAGGACTGCGTGCGGCGACGATTAAGCACGATGCGCACGATTTCGAGATCGACATCCCTGGCAAGGACACCTGGCGACATCGCGCAGCCGGAAGCAAGCTGACGATCATCGCGTCGGCGTCGAAGATCGCGCTGGTGCGTGAGAACGAGCGCGAGGCTGAGCTGCACGAACTGCTTCAGTTCGTCGACGACTCGTTCGATCTGGTGCTCGTGGAGGGTATGCGGAACAGTCCGTTGCCGAAGATCCTGGTCCGGCGTTCCGGCGCGGGCGACGACCCTCCCGGTATTCAGGGAGAGATCCTCGCAGTCGTTTCAGGAGACGCCGAGGCTGCTTCGCGGACAGGCCTCTTCCGGCCAGACGACGCGGCGGCGCTCGCGGACCTCATTCAGGAGCGGCTGCTCAACAAAGAGGCGATGACGGCTTGACAAAGGACAACGTCATCGGAGCAGTTCTCGCCGGCGGTTACGGCCGTCGCATCGGCTGCGACAAGGCGACCGTCGAGCTCGACGGCAGACCGCTGATCAGCTACCCGGTTGGCGCACTGAGGTCGGCGGGCCTCGACGTTGTTCTGGCACTGCGCAGTGGCCAGGAGATGCTAGCTGGCCTCGATGACGTGAGCTTCGTCCACGACGAATTCGAAGGCGCCGGGCCGCTGGGAGGCCTCCACGCACTACTCAAGTGGATGCCGGGCGAATGGGCGCTCGTGGTCTCCTGTGACCAGCCGTTCGTCCGAGTGAACCTGCTGCACGGCATCATGTCCCACAGCGATTGTACGGCCGACGCCGTCGTCGCGCGGATGTCGGAGTGCCTGCAGCCAATGCCCGGCCTTTTTCGAAAGACGTGCCTGCCGTTCGTTGAAGAGGCCTTGGCCAAGGGCGAGATGGGCCTCCGGAACCTGCTGCACCACATCCGCCTCTACGAACTGGAGGGCGAAGAGATCGACCGCCTCGACTTTGAGCGCTCTTCCTTCATCAACATCAACACACCAGAGGATCTCGCCAACGCTCGTCGTCTCGCGGTCGCGCTCTAGTTGGACGGCTTCAGCACAGAAGGGGACGCACTGAGCACAGCCATTGCAGTGCTGGTGCCGGGCGGCGATCGTTTTGGCTCCCGAATCGCGCCGATTGGCCCCTTGGTGGTTCCGGCGCCTACGTTCAGCGCGGGCTGTGGACGGAGATTGGCGCGGGAGTCCGCTCCGAAGCTTCTTCGCCGATGTTAAAGGCGCCGGCCAGGAGCCCGACTCCGAGGATGATGAGCAACTGATGGTAGGTTGCTTCCGGCATATAACCAGCTACCAATAGAAGAAGCAGGCCTGTTCCAAACCAGAAGGCGTCCTTGTCACGAAAGCAGGCCACGACCGTCACGAGATAGAGAGCCTGTGACAGGAGATAGAGTTGGAGGCCGGGGGGCCTCGCCAGTCTGCCGGCGGCCGTACTTGCTCACCGTATCGAGCCGGAATGCAGTTCGTTATGGGCCGCTTCGGGGCCCCTCCTCGACTACGTAAGCTAGGACACGGACAGCTCTCTTCGCAGCCCGGAGAATAGTAGTGGCTACTGGTGTGAGGGCAGCCGTTGGTTGCTTACCGTCACCTTGTGCGCAATGGAGCGACGCGTGTCTCACCACGACTTTCGGTACGAGAGCAAGTTCGCCACTATCGACGGCATGCGGATCCACTATGTGGAGGAGGGTGCGGGCCGGCCGGTGCTGTTTGTCCACGGCAATCCGACGTGGTCATACTTGTGGCGTAACATCATCCCCAAAGTGGCGGAGACTGAGCGGGCGCTCGCGATCGACCTGCTTGGCTTTGGAAAGTCCGACAAGCCGGTCGATGCCGACTACAGCTTCGACCAGCACTGCGCGATCGTCAGCGAGTTCATTCAGTCGATGGGCCTGAAGGACGTCGCGCTCGTGCTCCACGACTGGGGCGGGCTGATCGGGATGAACTATGCCATCGATCACGTGAAGAACGTGCGCAGGGTCGTCTTGCTGTCGACGTTCGTAGCGCCGGTCGCGCTGCCGTTCGCCTCCGTTCTCCGGCTGATCCGGGATTCTGCCCTTACGCCACTCTTCGTCCAGCGGCTGAACTTGTTCATGCCTCTCGTATTACGGTTGGGCGTCGCGAGACGCTCGAGCATGAGCGACGGCGTGCTAGAGCAGTATTACGCTCCGTTTCCTGACTACGCCTCTCGCCGTTCAGTCCGGCGATGGCCGGAGCAGATTCCGCTCGTCCCTTCGGACATCACCTACCAGGCGCTGGATCGTATCGGTCGAGCCTTGCCATCGTTCGATAGGCAGGTGCTCGTGCTGAAGGCGGACCGCGATCCGATCCTCACGATGAAGCGTGCAGAGTGGCTCGTGCAGACGCTGCCGCGGGGGCGTCTGGTAGTGATCGAACAGGCCGGCCACTTTGCCCAGGAGGACCAGCCGAACAAGGTCGCGACAGCCATCAGCGCATTCTTGCGCGAAGAGGGTCAAGGAGACAGCACATGAGCACCATAACCCAGCATAGCGCTATCAGGCGATGGCTCATTCGCTTCAACGCGGGCGATAGCAGGCTGAAGCGGTTTACCCTCAAGCTCTCTTACTATGTCTTCATCGTGCTCCCGTACCCACTGCGGCGGGTCGCGGCCGCCGCGTTCATCCTCGCGACGTTGGGCGTGAAGAAGCTCGCTGGGGTCGAGCGCCAGAACGAGCTGACGCCGCTGGACGAGGTGGGGACGCTGTCGTTCTGGGGGGTGCCCGGCGTCGATACGGTCGCGGCTACGCTGACCATCGGCGGCGAGGTCGAGCGCGATGTTGAGCTGCGGATCGACGAACTCATCGCGATGCCGACCGTCGAGCGAACAGTTCGGATGGATTGCGTGGGCGGCTTTCGCAACAACACCGTGATGACCGGGGTCAGCGTCGCCCACCTCTTCGATCTGGTTGGGGTACGCGATTCCGCCGTTCGGGCCGTCTTCTACTGTGCGGATGGCTACTACGAAAGCATGTCGATCTCTGAGCTAGTCGAGGGCGAGGCGTTCTTGGCCTACCTGGTGAACGGCGAGCGCGTCGACAAACTCGGCAACCCGCTGCGATTGGCCATCCCGGGTAAGTACGGCTACAAGTGGGCGAAGTGGATCCAGCGGATCGAGCTCGTCGACGATGAGCGCAAGGGCTATTGGGAGAGCCGGGGACTGCCGGACCGGGCGAACCTTGGGGATGTTTGGTAGGGCCGTAAAGGAAGGGGGCACCCGTTTGTCCCTTCTCCTATTCCAACCCCATGGCTAATGACAATGGCCGCCATTCTGGCGGCCACCTGTCTGTGTCAGACCTCGACCATCTGCTTGCTGATCTCTTTCCTGGCATTTGATGGTTCCGCCGCCTACGTTCAGTTTGGGGCGTGGACGGAGATTGGCGCGGGAGTCCGCTCCGAAGCTTCTTCGACGATGTTAAAGGTGCCTGCCAGGAACCCGACTCCGAGGATGATGAGCAAGTGATGGTAGGTTGCTTCCGGCATATAACCAGCTACCAATAGAAGAAGCAGGCCTGTCCCGAGCCAGAAAGCGTCCTTGTCACGAAAGCAGGCCACGACCGTCACGAGATAGAGAGCCAGTGACAGAAGATACACCGGGGACGGCAGGAAGAAGCTCATGCCTGTCGTCCAGAGGGCGAGGATCGATGTGGTGGAGGACGGGGTCATGGTGCTAAGCCCTACGACGGCCACGAACCCAACCACTAGCGCAATTCCGACACGCCCGGCAAGCCGCCAGCGTGGTCTTCCCCACGCCCAGAAGACAGCCGCGCCCGCGAGCACGACCAGCACCTCTCCCCACCGAAGTACGTCGATGCCCAATGGCGGCAACGCGGCGTAGTCGAGCAGCCGATACGCAATGTGAGACAGGGAGTAGTACTGATAGCAGAGATATGCTCCAACAACGAGGGCGACAGCCACGCGCGGACTGGTTCTGACGTCCTTCCTGGCCATCAGCGTGACGCCGAGCATCAGGACTGCCAGCGTGGCGGCTAACCCAAACGCCCCGTCCCAGGCGGCCCCTCCTGTGACCAGGCTCATCGCGAGGCTGATCATCAGTGCTCCTGAGATCGCGGCGAGAACGAAGCGAGCGACACGGTCTCGTACCTGCGTCGTCATTACGAGGAGCAGCAGCACGGTCAGCACGATCGCCAGGATCGATGCGGAGTTGAACGCGAACGAACCGACGAACGATGCAGCCTGTAGACCGTCGCCGGCTAGCTCGCTGCGAGGAACGTGCACGCCTATCCGTGTCGTCAGGCGAAGGAGAACGATCTCCAGCAGCGCAGCTACGACCAGACCGAGAACGACCTGTCGCAAGAGAGTCTCGCTGACCGACAGCCGAGGGAGCTGCCACTTGTAGGACATACGCGAGACCGTTGGGCTAAGCATCTTCCGCTGCCTCAGGCCGTCTGGCGCCGCGTGTATAGAAGGTAGCTTCCTGCGGCGGCCAGACCGACGATTACGACGAGACCTACGACTACGAAGAGCCCTACTGCCTCGCCTGACAGACCACCGCCGCCACCTGTTGCGATCTCCGGCGAGATCTCCAGAGTCATGAACTGGGACACGGATTTGATGCCGTCCCGTTCGGCCCTGGCTCCATCCCAAACGGCGAACGCTACGTTCGTGCTGTCTCCCTCGCTGAACTGCGCGTACTCGCCGGCGACCTCTAAGTCGCGCGAGAAGACGACTCGCCACTTCCCGTCATCCCAACTCCCCATTCCATTCACCATCTGGTCTTCGGCCGCCCTAAGGGTGCCGAAGCTCCCGGCTAGCAGGTTGTCGGCCGCGCTCGTGCGGTCTGCCCGCGCGACAATATTGCCGGAAGCGCTTGCCGGATAGAACTCAGCTTCGTCTTCGAATGGGTACAGGTCCACGTCCACGTTCGGGTACACGTCCTGCACGTCGAGAACGGAGGCGCCCGTTCCGGTCTGCCAGGACGCTTTCCACTGCCAGATGTTGACCGGCGCCTCCGGGTTGCCCATGCAGAACGCCGGTACGCTCTCGCCATGTTCGACCGGGAACTGAACGGCGGCCGCATCGGTGAAGTCATTCTGACGGCCGGTTGATGCGTCCTCCGACTCATCGTTCCACTCCAAGCGGATGTAGAGTTTCCCGTCATGGTGTAGCGCGCGTGCGGTGACGGTCCCCTGGTCCCCGCCTTTGGGCGCCACGACATTCTGCCCACTCAGAGGCACCTGTATTGGCGCGCCTTTGTCCCAGACGTCGGCTGACGGGTCATCGAGCGGTATTGCGTTTTCGCTGCGCTTGGCGACGAGCGTGATCGTCTGCGAGGATGCCAGCCGCAGGTCGAGCAGGGTCAGTACCGCGGCACCGACGAGCACGAGCGCGAGAATGCCGGTCGAGAGTCTCCTAGAGCTGGATAAGGTTCCCATTGCCGTCTCCTGACTGCACGAGCGGACACTCAGCCGTCGAACAACCCTCTTCGCTGACGTTCGTTCGCCAATCCGTATTGACCTCGAGGACTTCTGGCTGCGCACGAAGATAGGCGATCTCATCAGCGAGGAAGGCATCGAGCAGCGCGGCAGTAGCCGCGAACAATCCTTCCGGGGCTCTACCGGCCAGTTGCTGGGCGAACTGGCGACCCCAACGTCCAAGATGGTCTTGGACAAACTTCCGTTGCACCACGCGGCACAATCGGGCCTTCGCGGAGCCGTGATGGAGCTGGGCGACCGCCTCTTTAGACGTGAGCAGGTGCATGAACTCCAACTCGACGGTGATGTGATCCGGGCGCTCACGCTCGGCGAGCTCCATGCCGAAGGCGCGGAAGAACCCGGCGATGTCACTCAACTGGGCCGTCTCTTCGAAAATCTCCCGAGCCGTGTAGACTGTCTCGCACGGCGGGCAGTCCAGCGACAGCAGGTGGCTGAAGATGCGCCCATGTTCGCTCTGCAGTGCGTCAGGGGAGGAGTTTTGCAGCTCCTTGGCGAAGGCGGCGAGTGGTTCCGAGAACGTCTCGTCCAGAATCTCGGCGGCGGCCTGGGCCTGGGGCAGGTCTTCCTCGCGTAACGCCGCAATGACGTTCGCGCTGGGGTACATGGTGGCCTGGCAGAGCAGCCGGTAGGCGGCGCTGCGCGCGAAATGACGCGCCGCCGCTTGCTCCTTTCTGGTTTCGATCATCTGTACTGTCATGTGTCGTCCTCCGACCTAAATGGAGTTCTGGAACTGACCAGCGAAGTCTCCATTTCGAATGTGGAACGGCTCTTCGACGGAGATGCGCGCCGCTTCGTTGCCAGATCCATCGAATCCGATGATCGTGTCGTTGAAGAGCTGCACTCTGCGGCCGTTGATCTCCGTATCGAGGATCTCCTCGCCTTCCTCGATCTCGTATCGGAAGATGATCTTCTGCGTCGCGCGGAAGAGTTGAAGCACTGCCTGCAGCTCTCGTGATGGGTTGGTGTAACGCTCGATCGCGGCGTCGACGCCCGGGCCGAAGAGCTGACGCAGGTACTGACGCGGCACCCATCGCGGCGGGATGTAGTACACGTTCGGCTCGGTACCAAACTGCGGATAGAGCGGAAGCGCCACCTGCTCCTTCCGCACCAGGAAGTACAGCGGGTTGGTCGGCGCCTCGGCCCAATGGCCGTCCTCGATGTCCACCAGCCCTTGGAGCCGGATCTTGCCGACGCACGTCGCGACGCAGCGCGGCTCCATCGGGATGCCGTTCGTTAGTGGGTCCGTCCCCTCGACTCGCGGGTAGCAGCCAATGCACTTCTCGCTGACCTGCTGGTTCGGCCTGTACATCGACTTCTTGTAGGGGCACTGTTCAACGCACTTCCGATACCCACGACAGCGTTCCTGGTCGATGAGGACGATGCCGTCTTCCGGCCGCTTGTAGATCGCGCTCCTCGGGCAAGCCGACACACAGCCCGGATAGGTGCAGTGATTGCAGATGCGCTGCAGGTAGAAGAACCACGTGTTGTGCTCCGGAAGCTGTGCGCCCTCCGGATGGTACTCGCCTGGCACCCCCGGCTTGCCCTTCGCGGTGTCTTCGTAAAGGTTCGGAGATGTCCATTCCTCATCGGTCGGGATATAGCCGATAGCGTTGTCTTTGCCCTCCTTCTTGGCGGCCTCGAAGATCGTCATCCCCTTGAACTCGCCGTACGGCGCATCATCGCTCTGCGACGATGTGTCCCACGTCTGGCCGCCGGGGTTGGCGTCGTTCAGCATCTGGAGGAGCTTGATATCCCAATGGTGCGGGTAGCCGCCGTACGGCTTGGTCTCCACGTTGTTCCACCACATGTACTCCTGTCCGCGGCTGAACGTCCAGGTGGACTTGCAGGCGAAGGTGCAGGTCTGGCAGGCGATGCAGCGGTTAGTGTTGAAGACAGCGACGAACTGCCGGTTCGGATGGACCTCCGGGAAGCGGTACTCCATCTCCCGCCCTAGCTGCCAGTTGTGAACCTTAGCCATCGTTACGACCTCCAGCCTTCCGGGAGCTAGCTTCCACGCGTCTGAATGAAGCCACCGGCCAAGTACTTGTTCATGTCATCGTCCTCTGCCGCCGGGGTCTTGCCGCTCAGAGCCGGCTTCCAGATGCCTTTCCCACCGAGCCCGCCCGCCTCAGCCTTCGTTACACGCACCAACGTCTCCTTCGGAACGGTGTTGATCGCGTGGTTGTCCGCCTCGCCGCCGAAGATGAAGGCAGTGGCCACCTTGGCCTTGTGGAACAGGGTGTCCGTCTGGTGCATCGGCATCGCCCAGTCACGTGTGAGGCTCTGCTGGGAACCGTAGCGCAGGTTGGACTGGTAACCTGTGCCCTCGGATAACGCTCGACCATCAGGACGCGTCTCATGCGCCAGTACGGATCTCTCGGTGGCCATCATCGGAGAGTGCTTCATCATGATGATGTTGTACGGGTAAGAAGGGTTGTATCTGGCGCGCAGCATAAGCCGCGCGACCTTGTAGAAAGGATCGTCCGGTGTCCAGTTCAAATAGGGTCGGTCAGCGGGGTTGGCGTCGATGTAGACGTAGTCACCGTCCTCGATGCCAAGGTCCTTCGCGGCCTGGGGATTGATGTGGACCTGGTGCTCGCCCACCCCCGGCATCCGCGTGTCCCGCCGATACGGGTCCGCGAAGTTGGAGTCCCAGATCTGGTGCCAGTCGACCATGCCCCACTGAGAGTGCACGCGGTGTCGGGTTTTGGGTGTCAGGCAGTAGAAGCTGAAGCCGTTTTCCCAGAGCGGGTTCGTCGTCTTCTTGACCTCCGCCCAGGACATCTTGTTGTTCGCGATCGTTCGCAGGTCCGCATCGAGCACTTCGCTCTGGAGCATCTCAGGCGTAATCCCGTAGTTTTCCGGGCGGATGTACGGGTTGGTGCTGACGATGACGTTCGGAAGATAAGGCGTGGCTTCTGGCCCTTCACGATGGACGATCAAGTTCTCTCCATACTCGATGGCCTCCGGGATGTCGCAGTATGAGTTGAGTCTGCCAGTGTCCGTGAAGAAGGGAACGTTGTCCTCCATCTGCTCGTAAAACGGGACGCGCGGGTACGTGCGGAACATCATCAAGGCGGCACCCGGCTCTCCGTACTTGCCAGCCATGATGTCATCGACCTTGTAGCCGGTGGTGGTCGTTGACGCGTCCAACAGCCGCTGCAGGTAGACCTCCGGCCGTCCCTCCAGGGCGAACTTCCAGTAGTCCCTGATGCGCTGGTCGTCCAGCAACTCTGCGAGCTTGGCCGCCATGTTGGCGATGATCGTGATGTCATCTTCCGTGTCGTAGAGCGGCTTGATCCCTTCCTTGCCCCAGATCTGGAGGAAGGGATTCGAGCAGGAGGCCGTCACCTCGAGCTGTTGGAACTCCATCCAGGAGTTTGCCGGGAGGATGAGGTCGGAGTACTCGCCAGTGGCCGTCATCTCGATGTCCTGATTGATGATCAGGTCGACCTTGGGATTGACGTTCTTGATGATGCCATAGGCCCACTTTGCGTTGTTGATGATGTTCACGTTGTTGAACCACATCACCTTGGTGGGCGTCGGCATGTGGGTCTGGCCGGTGAAGTTCTTGCGACCATGGGTGGGTGTCTCCACGATCAGCGCCTGGTCGCCGTGGTCCCAGTAGGCCGGCTCCTCATCCTTGGCGTGGCCCTTCACCACGATGTCCGAACCCGACGCGTTCGGGTCCAGGTTCGGCCGGAGCGGGTCTTCAGCGACCCAGCCCTTGAAGCCCGGCCCCGTCCACGGAGAAGCCTGGAAGAGCGCGGCCTTGTAGTTCCCTGCCCACTGGTGGCAGCCGGCCCCCTTTTGGCCGATGTTGCCTGTCAGGATCAACGGCAGGTAGGTCGCGCGGTTGTGCAGTGTGGCGTGGAACCAGTGTTGAATTCCCTCGCCGACGTGAATCGCGACAGGCTTGATCGTGGCGATGTCCTTAGCGAGCCGCTCGATGAGGTCTTTGGGGGCGCCGCAGATCTCATGCACCGTATCAAGGTCGTAGTCCTGCAGGTTGATCTTGTACATCTCCCAGACGGTCATCACCGCGACCTCGCTGCCGTCCGCGAGCGTGATCGTGTCCTTGTACTCCAACGTCGGGTCGATGCCCTTCTGCACCATGCGATCGCCCAGGTCGTCGCGCGTTATCGCCTTGAGGCTGTTGCTGTTCTGGTCGAACACCACGAAGTCGCCGAGCTGCTCGTGCTGCTCCTGCGTCAGGCCCTGGAGCGCGAAGCTGGGACCGTCCTGAGATAGGCTCGACCGATAGTTCGGGAAGACTTCGCCGGCCCGCAGGCGCTTCAGGTTGTCCGTCCGCACGAGGAGCGGGAAGTCGGAGAACTTCTTGACATAATCCTCATCGTGCCAGCCGTTGTCCATGATGATCTTGGAAACGCCCAGGAAAATGGCGGTGTCGGAGATGCCCGGCCGGACGGAGAGCCAGTAGTCGGCCTTTGTCGCCTGGGGGCTGTACTCCGGCGAGATGATCACGATCTTCCCGCCGCGCTCCATGGTGTTGTAGAAGAAGTGCGTGTCGGGCATCTTGTTCTCGATCATGTTGACGCCGGCATGGATGTGGAGCTTGGTGTAGATCATGTCGTTGAAGTCGCAGTCGGACGTCTGCAGCCCGTGCACAAACGGCTGGCCGGGCGCCTGGTCGCCGTGCCAGGTGTAGTTCGACCAGTTGCGACCGCCCAGCGCGTCGTCGACATCGATGCCGCGGATGTGGCTGTCGAGGAAAGCCAGCGTATTGGAAAATCGGTACATGCCGTACTTGCCGATTACGCCTAGCAGGCCCATGCCGCCACGCAGCTTGATCGTGCGTGTGCCGGCGCCATGCATCTCCTCGATCATTTCCGGCTGGTAGCCTTCGGCCGCTAGCCGGCGCGCGCCCTCTTCGCCACTGTAGGCCCTGGCGATGGCGATCATGCCTCGGGCGGCGTAGTCATGCGCATCGTCCCAAGAGAGTCGTACGAAGATGTCGTGACCCCGGTCGGTGAACAGATACTTGTCGCGGTTTTCGGCGGTCAGCTCCGGGAAGCCGTCGTCCGCCCACTGCTTCCATCCCTGGCGAATCATCGGGTGCTGGAGGCGATACGGTCCGTAGACCCGCCGGTGCATGGAGAGGCCTTTCGGACAGCCGCGGGGGTTCCAGTGCTCAGTTGCCTTGTTGCCGAAGAGGTCCTTGATGTTGCCGCTGTCGTAGTTCTGCTCAATTCGCGTCACGACGCCGTTTCGCGTGAATGCTCGCAGCCGGCACGCGTGGGTGTCGTTGGGCGAGCAAACGAACGTGAAGCTGTCGTCATAGGCGTACTGGTCGCGATACACGCGTTCCCAGTCGCGATTCGGATAGTTCTCCAGCGGGTTGCCGATGGCGACGGGCTGGAAACGGCGCAGGGCCAACACGGTGGGGCTGGTAAGAGCCACTCCCGTCGCGGCGGCGGCGCCGGCGAGCTTCAAGAACGCGCGTCGGCTGACTGGCCTCATAACGAATCCTTCACCTTCCTGGCGAGCTCCCCACGCACCCGATCGACAGAGTCGACCAAGCCTCGAACGTAGGACTCGCCCCTTTGCTGCAAGATGTTGTGGGTCAGTTTGAATGCCGGATTGTGGAAGAGGCGTAGGATGTTCTCTCCCGTCCATCCTATGCGCATGTACTCTTCAACGATTGAGCACGCCATCTCATCGAGAGCCTCCTCGTCGGGCTCTTGCTCGAAGCTGACGCCAACAAGCTCCATTGGGTCTTCAGGTTCGAAGGTCTTCTTGTTGACTCTCGGTTCTCTACCTTGTCCCATCGTGAGCGCTCCCATCTGTGCGTCATTTCACTATCCCAGAGGTGTGCGCAGGATGGGGAGAGCCATGTGGCCCTATGGCCACAGGCCGTAGGCAACATTGTGGGCCGGTTCTTCGCCAAGCGGCCTAGGCAGCTACAGTTGGTGGAGACTACTACCGATCAGCAGCAGCGGTTAGAGACGCAAGCGCAAGTCGTTGTCCCAGAAATCGAGCGCGATGTCTGCCCCCTGATCACTGTCAGTGACGCTTGCGAGCTTCAGCAGAGCTGGGCTGAGTTCACGGCTCCGCGCTGGGCTACGAGCGAATACTCTCTCGCGGCCATACAACCGCTGCAACAAGGGCCGTTTGACCTTCGGATGAGGGCGTCCTGGCACTAGGTAGCTTTCGACGATAAGCGTAGGCTGCACTCTAACGGACCCTGTTCTCGCCGAGGAGGCCAGTGATGGTAGATTTTGCCCTTACCGAGGAAGTTGAGAAGATCCGCGACATGACACGTGAGTTCGCGAAAAAGGAGTTGCGTCCAGCAGCGGCGGAGCTCGATCTGATCCAAGACCCTGAGGAGGCCTACACCAGCGACACCATGCGGCGCGTGCTGTCCCGAGCATATGAGATCGGCTTCCACAAGATGACACTCGGTACCGATGTAGGCGGTCTGGGAGCGCCCGCCATGACGAGCACGATCGTGCAGGAGGAGCTGGCGGTGGGCGATGCCGGGCTGGCCAGCCATCTGCTGGTTGCTCCCATGATTGCGGGCAGCGCCGTGGCGGGCAGGGACAGACACCCGTTCTATGGGGAGTACTTGGATGCGTTCGTGAACGATACGAAGGGGGAACACGGTGGCGCGTGGGCGATCACCGAGCCGCAGCACGGCTCCGACCTCTTCCAGTTCGGCCAGCCCGCGATCCACATGGAGGCGAAAGCCATCAGGGACGGCGACGACTACGTGATCAGCGGCCAGAAGTCGGCGTTCGTGAGCAACGGCTGGATGGCGGACGCCTTCCTGCTGATGGTGAAGCTGGACGGCGGGGATGGCATGGAAGGCACGGCGACGTTTGCAATCCCAGGCGACCTACCCGGCATGTCGCGAGGCAAGCCGCTCGACAAGCTTGGCTTGCGCACGCTCAACCAGGCCGAGGTGTTCTTCGACGACGTCCGTATCCCCCGGGAGTTCCTCGTGATGCCCGGTGGTCCCGCCTACAAGCTGCTGATCGAGCGCATCGTCACGGCCGGCAACACGGCCGTGGGCACGCTCGCCGTCGGCGTAGCGAGGGCGGCGTATGAAGAGGCCCTGGCCTACGCCAAGGAGCGGGTGCAGGGCGACAAGGTGATCTTCGAGCATCAGGTGATCAAGATGAAGCTGTTCAACGCTTTCCGGCAGATCGAGGCCTCGAGGGCATTGCTCTGGAAGTCTTCTTGGCTGCTGAACACTGGCAAGCCGCACCTGCCCACCGCGATGGCGGCACGCACGCTCGCCAGCGATATGGCGATGCAGGTAACAGCGGATATGGTGCAAGTGTTCGGCGGCTACGGCATCTCCAAGGAGAACCCGGTAGAGAAATTCTACCGAGACGCAAAGCTCCTGCAGATCATGGACGGCACCAACGAAGTGGTGTCGCTCCGCGCGGCTGAGGAGCTCTAGGAATCAGTTTCGACTGGCCCGCCGCCTGCGGAGGCCCACTGGGGCCGCCAACAGCACCAGCGTAGCGACAAGCAAGGCGATCGGCCCGGCCAGCGAGACCCCGCCATACGGCTGGCCGGGCCGGCCTGTCTCCGGCAACGCAACGGGTGGCGTCTCATCGTCTGGCGCGTCGCCTGGCGTATCGACCGATGCCACGGACTCCGCGCAGGGCACAGCGCCGCCGCAGGCCACGCGCCGCACTCGATGGTCAAACGTATCGGCGATGAAGAGATGTCCATCGCTGTTCAGCGCGATGCTGTATGGGAAGTACAGGCCCGCTTCGTCAGCCGGGCCGCCATCGCCGAGATAACTAGGTGCCGGTACCGGCAGGCTGTGTATCGAGCAGAAGAATCCGTTCGTGGGGTCAGTTCCACCGTTGTCGATCGGACGGGAGATGCCGACGCCGGCGACAGTGGTGATGATCCCCTGCGCGTCCACCTTACGGATGGTGAAACCCCGCAGATCAGAAACGTAGAGGTTGCCCGCGCGGTCCAGCACCACATCATAGGGTCGCAGCAGGCGCGCCTCGGTGGCCGGGCCGCCATCACCCTCGTTCACATCGCAGAATTCGTTGCCCCCGGCCACGGTGGTGACAAGCCCCTCCGCGCCAACCCGTCGCACCCTGCCGTTACCCGAATCGGCCAGATAGAGTGCTCCGTCCGGCCCGACCGCCACGCCCCACGGCTCCACCCCGGCTTCCAACGCCGGCACATCCTCACCGTTGTAGCGGCAGGACCCGTCGCCGACGACGGTGTCGATCAGCCCGGTTGCTAGGTCGATTCGGCGCACCCGGCAGTTGAACGGGCCAGCCAGGTAGAGACCACCATCTCCGTCCAGCGCAACATCGAATACCAGATCGAGACTCGCCTCAGTGGCCGGGCCGCCATCGCCGGAGAAGCCGCAGACCCCGTTGCCGGCGATGGTCTCGATGCGCTGATCGGGAGTGATTCGCCGGACGCGGCAGTTGAATCCCTCTGCGATAAAGAGGGAGCCGTCGTCAGCAAGGGCGAGACCGCCCAGAAAATCACCTAGTCGCGCCTCGGTGGCGGGTCCGCCGTCGCCCGAATGGCCGCAGATGCCAATCCCTGCATACGTGGTGACGACGCCGCTGGCGTCGACCCGGCGTACTTTGCACGTGTCCAGCTCTGAGAAGAACCACTCGCCCTGCTTCCCAAACGCCATGCCCATTGGGTGCCAGGCGCCGCCGCTGGTGGCGGCACCGCCGTCGCCGCCGGACGCGCAAACGCCGCTGCCAACCACGGTATTGATGACGCCGCCCCCGTCGACGCTTCGTATCCGGCAATTGCCCGTGTCGGCGATGTAGACTGAGCCGTCACGGCCTAGCGTGATGTCGCTCGGCCAGTACAGCGAGGCCTGCGTCGCCGGTCCTCCATCTCCCGCCGAGCCGCAGCGTTCAGACCCGGCGATCGATATGATCGCGCCGCCCACCGAGAAGCGTCGGATGCGACAGTTCTCGCGGTCCGCTACGAGAATGTCTCCGCCAACGTCGACGGCGAGGGCCCAGGGATGTATCCCTGCCTCGGTGGCAAGGCCGTCCCGGAACGTGCAAGTGCCGTCTCCGGCAACGGTGTCGATAGTGCCAGATGACGGATCGACGCGTCGGACGCGGCAGTTTTCGCTGTCGGCGATGTAGAGCGCACCGTCCGGGCCCGCTGCCACATCGCGAGGGAAGAATAGCCTCGCCTCCGTCGCGGCCCCGCCGTCTCCGGAGAAGCCACAGGATCCGGCACCAGCCACGGTTGTGATGATGCCCAACCCATCTACCTTGCGAATTCGGCAGTTGAACACGTCCGCGATGTAGAGGTTCCCCTCGGTGTTCAGGGCTAGTCCCCACGGTGCGAGGCCGGCTTCCACTGCGGGTCCTCCGTCACCACTGGCACGACAGGAGCCGTTGCCGGCAACGGTGGCAACTCTCCCGCTCTCGTCCACGATGCGTACCCGACAGTTGATCGTGTCCGCCACGTACAGAGCACCATCGGCACGCAGAGCGACGCCCCGAGGGTGGTTCGCGTGCAACCAGGGTCCTATGTCGGCGTCAGCTCCCATGCTGAAGCCGCACGATTCGTGCCCTAAGATGCTGACCACGGCGTCTGTGGGCTGGACACGGCGTACCTGACAGTTCCCGGTATCCGCGACGTACAACCGTCCGGCCGCATCGATCGCAACGCCTTCCGGTAGATAGAGACTGGCATTCGCCGCTGGGCCGCCCGCACCGCCTCCCCCGGCCACTGTGGCGATCGTGTCTGGTGTGTCCGGCGCAAGCGGCTCGGCCGGGGGAGAGGGGGCGTCTAGCAGCGGGTCGGGCAGCGGCAGCGGGTCGGGGAGGGGTGCCCCGGCGGGCAAGACCACCACGACGCCCTGCATGCCGTCGAACACATGGGGAGTGCAGAAGTAGCCATAGGTACCCACTTCGTCAAACGTGTGGACATACGTGTCGCCCAACAGCATCCTGTCGGATGAGAATTCACCTTCGTAGCTCTGCACGTCATGCCACCCGGCACCGGCGGTTTCGTTCACCCACACGACCGTATCTCCCTCGTGGATAACGACGACGGGCGAGTCGAAGAACTTGTTGCGCTGGCCGACCACCACGAAGTTACCGTCTTCCGGCGCAGCTTCCTGAACCGCAGCTTGGATAGCTTCGAGCGATACGGTTCGCGCGGCGCCATCGCCGCGCTCCGGCGCGGATTCGCTGGCCTGAGCCCACGGTGACAACGCGGAGGTATCCGTCAACCCGCCTTCGGGCGACGCGACTCGCTCACCGCCCGCGCCTTCCTGCGCTATGGCCTGGATCAGTGACAGAGGAAGGCGTAGTAGAGGCGGCGCCGCCGCCGGCGAAAGCAGGCCCACCGCGACGAGGAGGGCAAGAGCAAGGATAAGGCCGAATGGTCGAGACCGGCGCATCCACTTCCTCCCACACCGGCAGAGAACCGGTACTCGCGACCGGCGGGCGCATCAAGCACTCCTCGCCGGCTGGTACAAGGCACTGCAAGAAGTCGAGCCCTGGCGACAGCCTGACGATGCTTCTTCCGCAGCTACTCTAGTGCCGCGCTCACGAGCCAGATGTAACTTCGCTCACGGCCGGATGGCCGCTTCTGAGCGTCCATTCGGTCCTACCAGCCACTCGCGCCTTCTCGACGCTATGCCCCCTCGGCTGGGGCCTCCTGCTCCACCAGGCGCGCGCTGTCGCCCTCCAGCTCGACGGTGATCCAGCGGCCGCGGATGGTGCGCCCCGTTGGGTCGACCTCGGCGCGTAGCACAGCCAGCTCCTCCTCGCTCGGAACGTCGATGTTCTCCAACGTTGGCGCAACAAGCGGCTCGAACTCCATCTCGGCTACCACGTCGTCGACCGTGGCCCACGGCGCGAGCGCCTGTAATCGGATCTTGCGCGTCCCTTCGTCGAAGTCGAACACGGCCGTCTCGGTCACCACGCGCCAGGGTCCGGTGTCGGGAGGGAGACCGGCTCGTTCGCGCGCGCTGGGGCTGCCATCCAGATAGCCAGGCGAAGACATGAAGTCCAGCTTCTTGACGAACTTGCGGCCCTGCTGGCGCGTCATGAGGATCGTCCTCCAGCACAGCGAGGCGATCTCGTTGGCGCCGCCGGGCCCGCCGAAGCGGCGCGCCGGCCGTTCGTACGCCGGCCCGACGAACGTCGAGTTGAAGTTGCCGTACTGGTCGACCTGCACCGCCGCCAGCACGCCGTAGTCGATGTAGCCCAGGCCGGCGTGGAAGCTGACGGTGTTCATGTCCGTCCACGACGCGGCCCGGTAGCTGGCGCCGCTCGCCGCGATCAGAAACGGCGGCGCCGGCAGGGAGACCTGCGGGGCGATGGTCCCATCTTCCACAATGTAGGCGAGCGCCGGGGCGTGCAGGCGTTTCGCGAGCAGCACCGCCACCAGCGGCGGCCCGCCGATGGCCGTGAAGTAGAGCTTGTCTCCGTTCATCAGCCGCGAGCTGGTGCAGATGATCTGCTCCATGTCGGTGAAGGTGCGCGTCTCCGTCATTCGTAGTAGCCTTCCTTGATCGTCTCCTCGGCCTTCAGCGTGTCGAGCTTCTCCTGGCCCACGCGCTGCTCCAGCATCTCTTGGTGCGATGAAACGCTGAACACCCACTTCTCCAGGTACTCGTCCATCTTGCCCTGCATCTGCGCGACGCCAGACTCCATCAGGTGCTCGACATCCGCCTTGTAGAGGCCCGGCACGGTACCCGGGTAGCCGCCGAATGGAGCGTGGACAACAGCATCGACCGCGTAGTATGGAATCCTCGTCTGCTGGGGGTGCCTGCGGATTTCATCGCTGTCGACGATCTCCTCCGTCGACAAGATCAGCTTCTTCGAAGCCATCGCCGTCTCAACGGGCGAGATGACGGCGCCGAAGATGCGCGCGTTGCCGAACTCGTCGCACTGGTTGACGTGCACCAGCGCGACGTCCGGGGTGAGGGCCGGAACGAGGCAGATCGACTGTCCGGTGTACGGATCTTCGATCAGCTTGGCGCCGGAGAATTTGAACACGTCTGTACCGCCCAGGTAGCGGAGCGGCAGGAAGGGCACGCCGAGAGAGCCCGCTAAGAGGCGATAGGCCAGCGCGCCGTTGCTCCACTCGAAGAGCTGCACATCGCCCGCGGCCTGAGCCTCCGTGATCACGCGGCCCACTTCCATCCAGCCCACGTCGATGCGATTCACGCATCCGGCCGCGACGAGCATCGTCGCGTCATGGGCCGTGAACTTGGCGGCGATCCATAGCTCCCGCTTCTTCTGGCGGATGATCTCGCGCATGAGCGAGGCCGGCCCGCGCACCCAGAGGTTGCAGTCGTAGGCAACGTAGTCGCCATCATCGACGAAGCGCTCGATCGCCTCGTGTTCGGACATCACCTTCGAGACGAGGCCCTTCTCCTTGTGGTCGCGGATGTAGCGCCGGTGAGCGTCCGGGTCGGGCGCCAGGAACACGCCCGTGCCCTCCGCGACGATGGTCACTATGAGCCGTCCTCGCTCGCCTGGCCGGCGCCTGGGATCGCGAGCTGGAACTCGAGGTTGAGCGCATGCGCCACGTACTTCAGCTCTTCCCCGCGCCACGGCAGAGGCGCGGGCGTCTGGATCAGGCCGTCCCGCTTCAGCTCCTCAACGACCGCAGGGTCCGACTTGAACGGCTTGCCGTGCTTCATCTCGAAGAAGAGGTCCTCCAGCGGCGGGCGGCTCGTCTGGCCGCCGGCTTCCCACGACTCCGCCGGGTAGCCGACCGACATCAGACAGACCGGGATGGCCGTCTCCGGCAGGTTGAGCAGCCCTCCGATCTGCTCGATACGCGGACTGCTCATGAGGCACGTGCCGAGGCCCTCGTCCCACGCGACCATGGTGGCCTGAGCGACCACCTGGCCAACATCCATGAACGCGAGCGGCGCGACGGCCATCTGCTCCCATGTGGCGCCGAACGCGGGACGGAGCGCCTTCTCGATGATCGCGTGCGTCTTCTCAACGTCCTCGCCGATGCGGCGCTGGGTCGCGAGGTTCTTCATGTCGTTGATCCACTTGTTCCCCTCGTAGGACATCTTGTCGTGGTACCAGAGGATGAACACGGGGGCGGTCTGCATCTGTTGATAGCCGATGGGCGGCGTGATCGCTTTCATCACCTCCTCGGATGCCTGTTCCCGCCAGATGACAATAGCCCGCGCGACGGTGACGTTGCCCACGCACGATGCGCGGCGGCCAGCCTCTAGCATCTTCTGGATCTTTTCGCGCTCTACTGGCCGGAACGGGAGGTAGTATCGAATGCTACGCCTGTTGCCGAGAACCCGCTTGACTTCCATGAGGAGCCTCCTCTCGCTGATGTCTGCCGTTACCTGGCGAGGATGTGCACTGTCGTCGCGGCGGCCTCGCCGCGCACCATGCCGCCGCCGTTCTCGGTCAGGCCTACCTTCGCGCCGTCCACCTGGCGATCGCCGGCTTCGCCACGGAGCTGCAGCCAGATCTCGTAGATCTGCGCGATGCCCGTCGCGCCCACGGGGTGGCCCTTTGCCAGCAGCCCGCCGCTGGTGTTGACGGGCAGGCGCCCGCCGATCTCGGTGACGCCTTCGTCGATCAGCTTGCCGCCCTCCCCTTCCTCACAGAGGCCCAACTCTTCGTAGATGAAGAGCTCCGCGGGCGCGGTGGCGTCATGGACCTCTATCACGTCGACGTCCTTTGGTGTCATCCCGGCCATCTCGAACGCCCGCTGCGCCGCGCGCGCCGTTGCGCCGCCGACCTTCCCGCGGTCGTCGGCGCCGGAAACGATCGCCGAGCCCCGCACCCACACGGGATCGGTCGTCATCTGTCTGGCCTTCTCCTCGCTCACCAGGATCGCGGCGGCCGCTCCATCGCCGATGGGCGAGCACATGAGGCGCGTCAGCGGCTCGGACACCATCGGCGAGGCGAGGATCTCTTCAAGGGTGTAGCGCTCCCGATACTGGGCGAGCGGGTTGAGGCTGCCGTTGTTGTGGTTCTTCACGGCGATGCGGGCATACTGCTCCTTTGTCGTCCCGTAGCGCTCCATGTGCGCCCGCGCGGCAGCTCCGTAGATGTCCATGAAGAGGCTGCGCTTGGTGCCGGCGCCGCTCTCCTCGCCAGACTTCTTCTCGGAAGGCGGCTTCAGATTGCTCATGATCTCACGAAGCTGCTCGACATCGACGGCCCCGCTGAACGCCGCCATCGACTTCGCCTTGTCCGCGACGAACATCTTCTCCACGCCGACGGCCAGCGCAACATCGTAGAGGCCGGACGCGACGTAGAGCCACGCGACCTGGAACGCAGTCGACGAGCTGGCACACGCGTTCTCGGTGTTGACCATCGGGATCTTGTCGATCCCCATCTCGCGCAGAACCACCTGGGCGCGGACACACTCCTGTCCTGTGATCAACCCGGCCGCGGCGTTACCCACGACCGCGACCTGCAATCCTGACTTGTCGATTCCGGAGGACTCCAGAGCTGCGCTAACGGCTTCGTCCGTCAACTGCTTGAGCCCGCGATCCTGATACTTGGCGAAACGTGTCATACCAGCGCCGGCTATCGCGACGTTTCTCATAGCAGCCTCCTCATGCACTCAAGAGCGACACTACGTGTTGGGCTTCAGGCTACCCAGTGCCACTCTGCTCGTTTCACCTGGGCCGTTCGGCACTTACCTGAGACTGAGGCGAGGTCTACATTGAACTGACAGACGATGCTTAGGATCTTGCACTTCGCCGATCTGCACCTTGACGGTTCGGTTCCCGCGAGCGTCAAGCCTCTGGCACGTATGCTCCCGGTGAGGACGCGACACATGTGGAAGCGGCATGCTCGGTGTTAGCAGACTGCTGAACGGAACCGTCCGACCGGAGGACGCGTTGCGTTACGGCCGACGCTCCGGCAGCGGTCCGGCTCACCTTCTTCACTACTCCAGTGACAAGAAGCCGGTTGTGGTTTGGAACGCGACGCGGCGCTGCAACTTGTCGTGCATGCACTGCTACTCCGACTCGCATGATCGCGAGTACCCCGGCGAGCTGACCACCGAGGAGGGCCGGCGCCTGCTGGACGACCTCGCGGCGTTTGGGGCGCCGACGGTGATCTTCTCGGGTGGCGAACCGCTGGTGCGGCCCGACCTCTTCGAGCTGGCAGCCTACGCCGGAGAGCTTGGACTGCGCTGCGTTCTCTCTACCAACGGCACGCTGATCACTCAGGAGATCGCGCGCAGGATCAAGGAAGCTGCCTTCTCTTATGTGGGTATCAGCCTCGACGGTATCGGGGCGGCCCATGACAAGGTGAGGGGCCGGAAAGGCGCCTACGATGAAGCGCTGAGTGGGCTGCGCTACTGCCGCGATGAGGGGACTCGAGTAGGGCTGCGTTTCACGGTTCACCGGCAGAACTTCGACCAGCTTCCCGGGATCTTCGATCTCTTGGAGACTGAGGACATCCCTAGGTGTTGCGTCTATCACCTGGCCTATGCCGGCCGCGGCGACAAGATCAGGGCCTACGACCTAGAGCCGCGAGACACGCGCGCAGTCTTGGATCATGTGTTCCAGCGAGCGCGTGACTTCCACGAACGAGGCTTGGAGAAGGATATCCTGACCGTCGACAACCACACCGATGGCGTCTACCTCTACATGAAGCTGCGTGAGGAGGAACCGGACCGCGCCGAAGATGTCCATCAACTGCTTGCTTGGAACGGTGGCAATCAGTCAGGTATCGCTATCGCCTCCGTCGATCCGCTAGGCGACGTCCATCCAGACCAGTTCTCCTGGCACTACTCGCTCGGGAACGTTCGCGAACGGCCGTTCGGCGAGATCTGGACTGACACAAGCGACCCGAGGATGGCCGTGCTCAAGGACAGAAAGGGTTCACTGAAGGGGCGCTGCCATTCATGCCGCTTCCTTGACATCTGCAATGGCAACCTCAGGGTGCGGGCGGAGCGCTACTTCGACGACTTCATGGCGCCAGATCCTGCTTGCTACCTCACCGACGATGAGATCGGTATCGAACCCGGCACCGCAGAGGCCGAAGAGGCCGCAAGGTGGCCGGTACCGGTACAGCAGAACGGCCACGATCAGCGATGAGCGGCAACGGCTCGCTGCCGGACACCTCACGGCTGGCCGTGACGGAGCGACGAGCCTTCGACGCTCGCCTCGTCGAGGCGAACTTTGACCTGGCCCCTTTCACTATCGCGTGGGAGATCACGCGCGCCTGCGCGTTCGCTTGCCGCCATTGCCGGGCTGAAGCTCAGCCGCAGCGGGATCCGAACGAGCTCACCACGGAAGAGGCGTTTGGTCTCATCGACCAGATCCGCGAGTTCGGCGATCCGATCCTGGTCATCACCGGCGGCGATCCGATGATGCGCCGCGACCTCTACGATATCCTTGGATACGCGGTCGAGAAAGGCCTTCGCACGTCGCTTACGCCTACGACGACGCGACTGGTCACGCGCGAGGCGCTCGCCCGCGTGCAGGACGTCGGAGTGCGCCGTGTCGCCGTTAGCCTGGACGGGCCGACGGCTGAGATCCACGACTCGTTCCGCGGCTTCACTGGCTCCTTTAAGATAGCCAGGGGCATCATCAAGCAGGTCGCGGACGTTGGACTCTCTCTCCAGATCAACACGACGGTGAGCCGCTATAACGTCCACCTGCTCGACCAGATGGCCGACCTCGTTGGGCGCTCGAACGTTGTCCAGTGGAGCCTCTTCTTCCTCGTACCGACGGGGCGGGCGAACGCCGCCGACATGATCTCGCCTGAAGAGCACGAGCAGGTGTTCCACTGGCTCTGCGATCTCAGCCAGCGTGCGTCGTTCGACATCAAGAGCACGGCGGCTCCGGCTTACCGGCGCGTCGTCATTCAGCGGCGGCGCGCCGCCCAGGGATCGTCAGCAAGCAAGGCGTCAGCACCAGCACTAGCCGGCGCGGGCTATCGCTACGCGGATGGGTTGGGGCGTCCGGCCAAGGGCGTGAACGACGGAAACGGCTTCTGCTTCATTTCGCACACCGGCGACGTCTATCCGTCCGGCTTCCTACCGCTATCCGCCGGCAACGTGCGACAGCAATCACTGGTGGACCTGTATCGCACGGCCCCCCTCTTCCGTCGCCTACGCGACCCGAGCGCGCTGAAGGGCAAATGCGGCCGTTGCGACTTCCGCGACGTGTGCGGCGGCAGCAGAGCGAGGGCGTACGCCATCAACAACGACCCACTAGCAGAGGACCCCTCCTGCGTCTACCAGCCAAGGGTGTCTGTGAGTGCTTAGTTGGGACAGGGGGCACGGAATCGGAGCAAGACCTCGTCTCCGGCGGATATGAGCCGCGTTCAAGTCGCCTTGGAGCCCGTAGGCGCAACTGGACATCTACGAGCTACCGGCGAAACCCCACTATCTCATTCTCATCACCCCCCTGATTCGCACCGGCGACCTCATGCATGGAGGCTACAACGTGTATGGGAGGTTCCGTTCAGCTGGCTGGGCGAATCGTGGTGGCGGCCTCTTTCTGGAACTCGGAGTCCCTTCGGATGTAGCGACCATCTGGCTGTCGGTAGCCTCCTGTTCGCGCGAAGGCCATCTGGCCCCCGTCTTTCAGTAGCAATGTCCCTACAGTACCCTTCAAGAACAGCCTACGCTGCAGAGAGAACGATCGAATCTACAAAGGAGGCCTCTGGGAAATGAAAGCAAAACGAATGTCCTTCGGTGCCGCTGGGGCGCTGTTTGCTCTGCTGTCGCTCCTCCTGTTCGTCGCTGCCTGTAACGGCGACGACGGCGATGCGGATCCGACGGCCACGGAGCCAGCGGTCGCGGACCCGATCGCCACAGAGCCGGCGGCTTCGGAGACGACGATCGATGTGTCGTTGTCGGAGTTCGTTATCGACCCGTCGATCGACACGGCCCAGGCTGGCACCATCACGTTCAACGTGAGCAGTGACGGCGCCATTTTCCACAACTTCAAGGTCGTCGCGACGGACCTCGCTCCAGACGCCTTGCCCGTTGACGAAGCTCTCTTCGCGGCGGACGAGGAGCAAGTGGACGTCGTAGCGAGCACGGCAGACCTCGATCCCGGCGAGCAGGAAACGCTCACCGTCGAACTGGCTGCCGGCAGCTACGTGCTCATCTGCAACATTCCAACGCACTACCAAGCGGGCATGACGGTCGCATTCACCGTCGAGTAGGGGCAGAGGTAGGTAGAACGGAGCGGCCGGGTCCATCCCCGGCCGCTCCTGCGCGTGTTCGAGGAGAGGGCTACCAGCCGACGAGGTACAGGATGGGGTAGAAGAACACCCAGACGACGTCGACGAAGTGCCAGTACTTGATCGTCGCTTCGACTCCCCAATGTTTCTCGGCTGAGAAGTGTCCACGCAGCCCGAGCCAGTAGACCATAGCGAGCATCCTCTGGTGGGAGCGCCAGAACGGGGATACGGCTGACGGCGAGCAGGTAAACCGATTCAGTCTGACCGCCTAGAGGGAGACAGAACGTGCATTACGATGTAATCGTTGTCGGCGCGGGGGCGGCTGGCGCTGTCGCCGCAACGCGAATCTCGGAAGACCCAATGCGCTCGGTGCTGCTACTGGAGGCTGGCCCGCACTATCCAACGGCTTCGCAGATGCCCGCTGACCTCTTGAACGGCAACGATAACTCCTACTTCGCTCATGACTGGGGCTACGAGGCGACGGCAAACGTAGCGGGCCGCGTGGTGCCACTGCCCGCCGGCCAGGTGGTGGGCGGCTCGTCAGCGGTGAACACGGCGATCGCGCTCCGCGGCGTGCCCGAGGACTACGACGAATGGGCCGCGTTGGGCAACGACGAGTGGTCGTGGGAGAAGGTTTTACCGTATTTCCGCCGCCTGGAGAACGACCTCGATTTCGACGATGAATTCCACGGGCGCGACGGTCCGATCCCGATCCGGCGGCATCGTGAGGAGGAGCTTGCGCCGGTGCAGGCGGCCTTTCTCCGCGCGATGCGTGCGCTCGGTTACGAGGAGGCGGCGGACAACAACCATCCCCAATCGACTGGCCTTGGGCTGCACCCGATGAACAAGATCGAGGGCCGGAGGATGAGCGTGGCCATCTGTTACGTGGAGCCGGCGCGAAAGCGGCCGAACTTCACCATTAAGGGAGACTGCCGGGTCCGGAGGATCATCTTCGACGGCGAACGGGCGACAGGACTGGAGGTGGAGGCAGGCGCTGGCACAGAGACGATCACGGGCGACCGCATCGTGATCTCCAGCGGCGCTATTGGCACGCCCGCGATCCTGATGCGCTCCGGCGTCGGGCCGGCGGACCACCTGCGCGAACTCCACATCGACGTGGTGCGGGACCTACCGGGTGTCGGTGAGAACCTGGACGACCATCCGATGCTCGGCGTGACGTTCATCGCTAAGCAGGGGATGCTGGAGAGGTCCGATCCCGTGGTCCAAGTCACATATCGATACACATCTAGCGGTGGCGAGGAGCGGAATGACATGCAGCTCATGCCGGTGTCGCAGATCCCGACGCGCTCGGGTTCACTCCTGTTCGCTATCGGCGCCGTCATCTACCGCCAGAAGACCAGAGGCCGTCTTACGCTGAAGTCGGCGGACCCCCGGGTCGCACCGCACATCGACGAGCGCTTCCTGGAGGCCGACGAGGACGTCCGGCGCCTGGTGGAAGGCGTGCGCATGGCGTTGGACGTTGGCTCTCATCCAGAGTTCGACGAGCTGGCAGACGGAGTGAGGTCTCCGGACACCGCGGTCGTGCTGGACGACGAGGCGCTAGCGGAGTGGTGCAAGAGGGTCGCCTCGAGCGGGTTCCATCCGAGCTGCACCGCGAAGATGGCGCCCGCTGGCGACCCCATGGGCGTCGTCGACCAGCATCTGCGCGTGCGCGGGTTCGACAACCTGTTCGTGGCTGATGCCTCGGTGATGCCAAGATGCCCGCGCGCAAACATCCACCTCACGTCGGTCATGATCGGCGAGCGCGCCGGGGAGTGGCTGCGCGAGGGCCCCAGCACCACCCAATGAACCTGCACGGGCAAACCAGTCTAGCGTGATAGACAAGAAGGTCTGGGAGGTGCTCCAGGCTTGGGAGAAGCCGTTCCTGACGACGTTCAGCGACTCTGACCCAATCACCAGGGGCGGCGAGAGCGTCCTCCAAGCTCGCGTGCTGGGAGCAAACGACAGCCGTACGCGACTATCGAGAATGCGGGCCACTTCCTACAGGAGGACAAGGGAGCAGAGCTTGTCCGTATTGTTGTAGACTTCATCGCGCAGACCGGCTAATGGCAACGCTAAAGGAGGTTCGATATGAAGATGAATGTAAAGCCGATCCCCACCGTCTCTGACCGGATCAATGAAATCCGCAGCCTCACAGCGACGATCGTCAACAAGGAGATACTGCCCAACGAGAACACGCTCTGGGCGTGGCGTGGCGACGGACGCTACACGCAAGCGGACGTCAAGGAGGCCAAGGAGCTTCGGAAGCGCATCCAGGCCAAGGTGAAAGAGGCCGGACTTTGGGCGCCGCACCTCCCCGAGGAGTACGGCGGCTCCGGCCTCGACTTCCTGGAGCACGCCTACATGAACGAGGTGCTGGCCTACGCGCAGGGAGCTGCGTCGCTCTTCGGCGTCGTCGCGCCGAACTCCGGCAACCAGACGATCCTGCTCAAGTACGGCACAGAAGAGCAGAAGAAGAAGTGGCTGATTCCGCTGATCGAGGGGAAGATGCAGTCCGGCTTCTCGATGACCGAGCCTGACTCGGCCGGCTCCGACCCGCGCTCGATCAAGACAACCGCCCGCCGCGACGGCGATGAGTGGGTAATCGACGGCCACAAATGGTTCACGTCCAACGGGAAGGCGGCCGACTTTTTCATCGTCATGTGCCGAACGGAGGACCCGGACGGTCCGGCAGAGCGCAACGGCAAGATGACGCAAATTATCGTGCCGAAGGACACGCCGGGCGTGAACGTCATCCGAGGCATCCCCATTTGGAGTGCCCATGACAGCGATCATTGCGAGATCATCTACGACAACGTGCGCGTACCAGTCACAAACCAGCTCGGACAGACCGGTTCCGGCCATGCGGCCGCGCAAGACCGGCTGGGCGCGGGGCGCATCTTTCACTGCATGAACTCCGTCGGCCAGATGTGGCGAGCTTTCGATTTAATGATCGAGCGAACGATGACGCGCGAGGTGCACGGCGGCCTGCTGGAGACCAAGCAGTTCATCCAAGGCTTCATCGCCGACTCCTACATCGACATCCAGGCTGCGCGCCTGATGACGATCCACACGGCCGAAAAGATCGAGAGCGGCGACGATCCGCGGACGGATATCTCCGCGATCAAGGTCTTCGTACCTGCCGCCTACGAGCGCGTCGTCGACCGCGCGATCCAGGTTTGGGGCGCTGCCGGTATCACCGGCGACCTGCCGCTCGCGGCCATGTACCAGGGCGCGCGCACACTGCGCCTGGCCGATGGGCCGGACGAGGTACATCGCATCCTGATCGCCAAGAACGTGCTGAAGCGGTACCACGACGGCATGGGCTGGGACTTCGGCAACTAGAAGGGAGCATCCGCTGTGGCAGTTCTTGAGATCACCAACAGCGGCCACGTCCGCAAGCTGCGGCTGAACAGGCCGGAGAAGAAGAATGCGCTCTCCGACGAACTCGCCTGGGGCATTATTAGCGCGGTCGAAGAAGCCGCCAAGGACGATACCGTCTGGATCATCGCGATCACGGGCACGGACGACGCGTTCTGCTCGGGCCTCGACCTGACGCCATCGGCGAACGGCACGCACCCCTACCTATCAACGCAGGATGCGCTGCTCGACGACCTCGGCTGGGTGAGCCGCTTCCCCCTTGTGCTGCGTGAGCAGTGCGACAAGCCAATCGTCGCGGGCATTAACGGTGTGGACGTGGGCGCCGGCTTTTCGCTCGCCATGGCGTCCGACATTCGTCTCGCCGCCGAAAGTGTCCGCCTGATCGCAGGCTATCCTCGCATCGGCGGTTCGCCGGACGGTGGCCTCTCATGGACACTCTCGCAGGCCATCGGCTACGAACAGGCGATGCGATTCCTGCTGGAGAACCGTACCGTCGGCGCGGAAGAAGCGCTGACGCTTGGCCTTGTGGGCGAGGTAGTGCCCAACGATACGTTCTTCGAGCGCTTCGACGAGTACTGCCAATCGCTCACGAATCTCTCGCCGATCACCGCGCGCCTGACGAAGCGCGTTGTGCGTCGCGCGACGGCCCTGGTCGATCCCGAAGGTCACTTCCGCTACGAGTTGCAGAACATCCGCCGCGCCTTCACTAGCCAGGACGGCCAGGAGGCGCAGAAGGCGTTCCGGGAGAAGCGCGCACCGGAGTTCAAGGGCCGCTAGCGCACGACAAGCGTTCCCTTCATCTGCGCCGGGTGGACATCGCAAACAAACGGGTACGTTCCTGGCGTATTGATGGTTAGGACTAGCGTCTGAGTAACCGGTCCGGGCGTAATCTCTGTTCGAAAGTCGCCCTCTGGGCCAGCCTGCACATGCAGGTTGTGTGGGATGTCTGCATCTCTGTTATCAAAGGTCAGCGTGATCTCCTCGCCGACGGAGGCGGTCACTAGCTCGTGGTCGAAAGAGATGTTCTCGCCGGTGATCGTAGTCGCAGTTGATGCCGAAGGATCATCCTGAGTAAGGTCATCGGACGTGGATAGCGGGAAGGGAACCGATCCTAGGTGTGGTCCCAGCCAGTTCAGTTCGTTCGCCAGGTGCATCGCACCAGCAGGTACGAATCGGTCATCTGTCACCTGCCACTGTGCTCCGTCCCACGTGATCTCCTGGGCGGGGATTGTTAGCTTGCCGACTAAAGGCGGAGGCGGCGTGTCCGCCGGGTGGTAGTAGACAACGCTCGGTAAGTCCATCTCGAACGCACTGGCCATCGCTCCGCTCTTTCCGGGAGGTGCAGAGAGCTGCATACCGCCGAGGCTGATCGTGCTTTCATAGAACCCGAGCAGCATTCGAGCAGCTTCTGGCTTTGAGGTATCGTTCCCTTCCTGGACCAAGAAGTTCAATGCCCCGATGATCCAGCCGACGTCGTCACTCGTGTATGTGTCCTTTGTCTTGAAGATGCCGCGGGTCTCGTCATAGTCTTCTGTGAGTCGACCGAAGAGCGCGTCCGCTTCGTCGAGGAAGTCGCCATCGAGGCCGGCGGCGCCTGCCGAGATCGCGCCTGTAATGGCTGCGGCGACCTCGACCACGCCGGCGGAGGTATTGCCACCAAGCAGCCTGTTCCCGATCGAACCTGCGGTAGCCAGGGCGTCGTCGCGAACCCCGGCATCGACCGTCGTGGATGCGAGGTAGACGAGAGCGCGGATGGCGGCAGCTGCCTCCGTAGCTAACGAAGGTTCGCGAGCCTCAAGCGCCCGGAAGAGCTGGGTCGCTGCACCTTCGAACAGGGGATGTGCGTCTGGATTGGCGTAGCGGCCGCCGTCCTCGCCCGTAAGGCCGGCGATGTCCGCCAACGTATGGAGCATGACCCAGTTGCCCACGTAGTCGATCTCGCCGTCCGAATCGTAATAGAGGCCGTCCTCGCCCAGCAGGTTCTGCATGGCATACATGCCCTGCATCTGGGCGAGGAGCGACACCATGACACCGATAAAGCGCTGTTGCGCCCCGAACTCACTCAGTGGGTCGCCGAAGTGGGCGTCGGCGAAGTTGTGGGCCCACTGGCTCTCTTTGAGCATCGTCTCCGCCTGCCCACGCACGGTCACCCGCTCGTCGAAGGTGCTCGGGTCCAAGCGAAACGCCTCGAAGTCCGGAGGCTCGAAGTCGCGCGGATCATTCACGAGGTCTGAGCTTGCTGATGCAAAGACCGCCTGTAGCGGTAGCATATTCTGAGGGATGACTACCGGGTCGTCAGGGTTCTGTGCGATCATGCCTATCGCCGCCATCAGCATGTCCATCGGCGGCTCAAAAGGGATGCCCATCCCTGACCCCATTACGAAGGGGCCGAAGTGATCGCGGGATAGCCAGTAGCCTTGCCAGACCAAGGCCGAGAGATTGAATTCAGGGTCTCCGCCAATGATCCCGCTTGACGATACGAAGTCGATGCCATCTGCATCGACTTGAATTGAAACGGTCGGACTAGGCTTCGGGATTTCATCCTCGCCGCCATTGTCGCTACAGGCTGCGGCGAGAGCGAGCGCAGGCACAACTACTAGCGCGATCAACCAACGTCTGTCCATGGTAAACCTCCCCTTGTCGTCACGTAGTATACCCTCATGCATTCGCCGACAGCATCCTATGGGGACTGCAAGCGTTGCGTGATCCGCGTCACGCGAACACCGGCCGGTGCCGGACATCAGGACTTGTGGCCTGAGATCAGCGGGCCGTTCGGCCCCCGTACGCCTGGTTCACCGGTGGACAACGCATGGAGGCAAGTTAGAGGCAGGACGCCATCATGTCGTGACGCCTTGCCAATCCCTTCACGTTCTTGATGATCGGTGAGCGCGCCGATGAGTGGCTGCGCGAGGGCGCCCTCTAGAGCAGGCTGCGAGGCCTTTCCCCATGCGACCCCGGAAGCCTGTTTCCTGTATCCGTTGTCAGGGCCACTTGGCCCCATGAGCCAAGACCGAACGGCAGATGTTATCTTAGCGAGCGCTAAGTAGTATTTAGTTAGAGCCAGTTGCCCGGGTGGGCCAGATCCCCGCGCGGAACGGTTCCGGAGGACGGTCGCAATGAAATTCGGTCAGCTTCATCTCTTTGAAAACCCGATGGGGCGTAGTGAGAAACAGATCGTCGACGAGCAGTTCGACATCATGGCGCGAGCCGAGGAGTTCGGCTTCGATTCTATCTGGCCAGCCGAGCACCACTTCAGCGAGTATGGCTACTGCGCCTCTCCAGCAGTGACCCTTGCGGCGCTGGCTTCCCGTACGCAGAACATCCGCCTCGGGACTGGCATCGTGGTTTTGCCGCTCAACCATCCGGTACGGGTAGCGGAGGACTTTGCTATTCTCGATCTCCTCTCCGGAGGTCGAGTCGATCTTGGCGTTGGGCGCGGCTACCAGCCGCACGAGTTCGCTGGCTATGGCGTCGACCAGACGCGCAGCCGTGACATCTTCCACGAGTCTGTCGAGATCATCCAGAAGGCCTGGACCAACGAGAAGTTCGACTATGATGGGGAGTTCTACAAGTTCCAGAATCTGTCGGTCCGGCCGAAACCCCTCCAGCAGCCCCATCCACCCATCTGGATGGCGTCGCTTTCGCCTACCACGTTCCAGCTTTGCGGCCAGTACGGATTCAACCTGATGTGCGCCCCGGTGTTTGGCTTCGATGTCAACCAAGGCGCCGCTCAGATCGAGGAGTATCGCCAGGCCTTGCGCGAGCACGACCGCGACCCTGACGATTACGAGGTCGCTGGCCTGATCATGACCTACGTTGCAGAGACGAAAGAACAGGCGCTGGCGGACTTCCAGGATGCCGTGATGTGGTACTTCCACACGTTCGCCAAGTACATCGCTCCGCCGAAGGGCCAGCCTGCGATAAAAAGCTACGAGATGTACACGGCGGCCCGCGATTGGCTTCAGACGCTGGAGTGGGACGCGGTCGTGGAGAGCGGCGCCGTCGTCTGCGGTACGCCGGACGAGGTTGCCGACCGCATAGCCGAGATTCATGAGCTCTGCGGCATCACCCACTATCTGGCGTGGACGCGCATCGGCGGGCTGGCCCATAAGAAGGTTCTGCGCAGTATGGAGCTCATGCGCGACAAGGTTATGCCCCAGGTCAGGCACCTGGGCGAGGGGGCGGCTGCGGTAGCAAGGTAAGGGTCTGCCTGCCAACGGCAGGCCCGGGCAGATTCAGGAAAGGAGGCAACCTATGGCAATAGATCAGAAGGTGATCGACAAGCTGCGAAAAGAGCCGGGCATGCCGGATATCGATCTGAGCTGGCTAAGAGAGGAAGACGCGCCGGGCATCGTCGCCAAGATGGGAAAGCGAGGCCTGACGCTCGACGAAATCAACGTGGGCGTGTACGGCGAGGTTCCCGAGCTGGCAGGGCACGGTACGACCCGAGGACGGGGGTCGGCTCCCAGGGCCAGCGTGGCTCGCACCGCTTACTTCGTCCCGGAGAAGAGCGACATCTGGGCCGACAACGCCACGCTGATTTACGAAGAGGCGGTGCAGCGCCAGTGGAGTTCCGCCACTGACATTCCGTGGGAGACGATCGAACCGCTCCCGGATGTGGTGGAAGAGGCGATCTGCCAAATCTGCACCTTCCTCACGGAGGTCGAGTTCATCGCCGGCGACGCGCCGGGGCAGTGGCTCAAGCAGATCAGTCCGGACCACTACGAGGTGGCCCTCTATCTGATCTCACAAGTAATGGACGAGGCGCGACACCTGGACGTCTTCCGCAAGCGGGCGCTCGTCAACGGATGCGGCCTCCTGGAGGCGCAAGGCGCGACCCGCGGCCTGCGCAACATCCTGGACGCGAAAGACTTCACGGAGATGTCCGCGCTCATGCACGTTCTCGCGGAAGGCTTCGTGCAGACGATGTTCCGCACGGGCGAGTTCATCGCCCAGAACGAGGCGGAGAAGACGATCTTCCGGCTCTGCGCTCAGGACGAATCCCGCCACGTCGGGTTCGGTGTGATGCACCTGCGCTACGTCCTCGAGCACGCGCCGGAGCGACGTGAGGAGATCCACCACTACCTGGACCGGGCCGAGCAGCTCTTCGGCCACCCGACGGACGGTATCAACTCCGGACTTCAGGAAGCGCTCCTCATCACCATGAGCGGCGGCATGAAAAACCTGGACAAGGGCGCGGAACTCGCACTTGCCCTGAACAAGAAACAGGCGAACGAGTACATGCACCGGCTGGAAGTGGCCGGGCTGGGCGACCGGAGGGAGCGCATGAATCCCGCGTTTGGCATGCTTCTCGACCCGCCTAAGAATTAGGCCGATTGGCGCCAAGAGAACAGTTCCGATCTGAAGGAGGGAAGGAATGGTTCAGAAGACCGAGAAGAAATCGGCGGCGACCAGCGCGACGAATGGGATATCCGACGCTCTACGCCGAAAGGCCATATCCAAGAATTGGCCGCTCGTCGTCGTCGAGCGGGCGCTAAGGGGCGGAGTCAAGGAGGAGCTCCTCCATCAGGCCCTCGACGCTGGCATGACTCCCCTGCAAGCAAGGGAGATGATGGTCGGCGGCGATCACGGGGAGATCAAGCTCAGCATGGCCTGGGCAAAGGTCGATACCGAACGAGGAATTCGGGCAGAGATCGGCAAGAAGGGCCTGACGATCGATGCCATCAACGTCGGCTCGTATGCAGACGTGCCAGACCTCTGGCCAGACCAGACGATGCGCCCTCGCGGAGCCTATGTCAAGCCCGGCGCCGTCAGCATGGGGTACACGATCTACTCGAAGGCGGAGGTGTGGGCGGACAACCTCGGCGAGCTCTACGAGGAGGCGATCCAGCGGCGCTGGCGGCCGGCGACGGATATTCCCTGGGACACGATCGAGACTCTGCCCAAGGATCGGGAGCGAGCGATCGGACAGATCTGCACGGAGCTCTGCGAGTACAACTACGCCGTGATTCTCGCGCTTGGAAAGTGGGTACGAGAGGTCAGCTACGGTTTTCACGAGGTGAAATTGTTCCTCTCCACGGTTCTGTTCGACGCGGGCCGCCACTATGAGGCGTTTCGCAAGCGCGCCCTCGCCAACGGCTCCGGCCTTGGCGTGCAGGCAACCGGTGACAGGCTTATGCCCATCCGGGAAGCCATGTGTTACTCCGAGATGGCGACAATGGTGTTCATGGTGAACGACAGCTTCGTGCTATCGCTCTATCAGCTGCTTGCCGCGCTGGCCCAGAACGATGCCGAGGTAAAGCTCTTTACGCTCGCGGCTCAGGACAAAGCCCGGCATCTGGCCTACGGAGTCGAACACACCCGATTCCTGATTGAGCATCAGCCTGAACGGCGGGACGAAATCCGCCGGTATCTGTTGAAGGGCGAGGAGTACATCGCGAAGGACCGTGTGGCGGACACTCCGATGAGAGAGGCGCTTGCCATCCATCTCGGTGGTGGAGTCAAGCAGATCGGGGAGGGCTTCCGCCGGCTGGATGACTTCCACCGGCGCCAGCTCCAGGCATATCTGGGCCGCGTCGAGGCAGCAGGCCTAGAGAACCACCAAGACGTTCTGTGGCCGGAGCTAGCGGCAGACCTACAACCGGCACAGGCTTGAAATTGAAACACGGTCTAGAGATAAAGGAGAAGTATCATGGCCAAATTTCCTTCTATCGAATGGTTCAAAGCGATTCAGGACGTGGCGAACGGAGATGATCGGCTCCGCAAGCTTGGCACCTGCGATGCCGTCATGGGCGTGAAGGTTCGGGACAAGGCCTATGAAATCACCTTCGAAGCGTTCGACTGCACGGGTGTTCGCGAAATCTCAGAAGCCGACCTTGCCAATACGGACTTCTACCTGGACATGCCCTACGAGACGTGGCGAGAGATGCTGGAGAACATCAAGCAGAACGGCAAGCCGGACCGCCAATATACGCTCAACACGATCGACTTCCTCGCCCCGGAGGGCTTCGCGAAGTCGGACGACCAGAGCAAGAAGGATAGCTTCTATCGGTACGGCCAGACGTTCCAGCAGTTCTTCAACGCCTCAGCCGAGATCGACACTGAGTTCGCCGCTCCCGCAACGGCGTAGCGAGGGGGAGGGGGAGCCACGAGATCTAGCAGCTCGCGAGCGAAGCATGAATGCCGCGCGTATAGCACCCTCGCCGCTCGGAGGCGGCTGGCCCAACATGTTGGGCCAGCCGCCTCAACACGAAGTGCCACACCCGAACATCTATTGACCGGCATCATGCTCGTGCTGTTCGGCGCGTACCTGTTGATCGCGCTGTAGATTTCGTAAGCGTAGGAGCGTCGAAGTAGCAGTTGGAGGGTTGAGCATGGTTACTCTACAGTACGATCCTGCATTACCGGAGGCCCGGTCTGATCCATTCCCGCTCTACAAACGGCTGAGAGAAGAGGACCCCGTCCACTGGAGCGAGGCTCTCGATGCGTGGGTGCTCACGCGCTACGACGACGTCGTGGCAGTCTTGCGCGACCCGCGTTTCTCAGCGGACCGCAGCCGGGCCCGCAACCGCCTTGCGCAAGAGGCGATGGCGGCGGCTGAAGAGTACGGCAGGCCTGGCCGCGGAAACACGATGCTTACGTCGGACCCGCCCGAGCACACGCGCCTGCGGCTCCTGATTAGCAAGGCGTTTCTGCCCCACGCCGTCGAGAAGCTGCGACCGCACATCCAGGAGATCGCCGACCAACTGTTAGATGAAGCACCAGAACCGGGCCGGCTTGATGTCCTCATGGACTACGCGTACCCGCTTCCCCTGATCGTGATCGCCGAACTCATGGGCGTGCCGGCGGAGGACCGGGCACAGTTCAAGCGCTGGTCCGACGACATCGTAGCGACGCTGGGCGGTTCGTTCAGTTCGCCCGGCCTCGTGGAGCGGGCTGCGAAGAGCGGACATGAGATCTCTGAGTACTTCCGTGAAGTCATTGCACAACGTCGGAAGCAGCCGAAGGAAGATCTGGTCAGCGTCCTCGTCGCCGCTGCTGACGAGGGTGATGACCTGAGCGAGGGGCAGCTCTTGGCCACGTGTATAGTCGCGCTGATCGCCGGCAGCGAGACGACGCGAAACCTGATCGCTAACGGGATGCTGGCGCTACTGCGGAATCCGGACCAGCTTGAGAAGCTGTGGAGCGACTCGTCGCTTGTGGAGCCAGCGGTGGAGGAGCTGCTGCGGTACGCCGGCCCCGTCCAGTGCACGGCACGGGTGGCGATGGAAGACCTGGAGATCGACGGTCATGCGGTCGAGGCTGGTCAGGTAGTTTTTACCATGGTCGCCGCGGCCAACCGCGATCCGGCACACTTTGCCGATCCGGAGAGGCTCGACATCACTCGCGAACACAACTACCATGTGGCGTTCGGGTCAGGCATCCACTCCTGCCTTGGCCAGCCTCTAGCCCGGCTCGAGGCTCACATCGCGTTCAGCACGCTGGCCAGGCGCATCCCGAACCCTCGGCTGGCCACCGAAGCGTTGGAGTGGGGCCCGTCGTTCATCCTACGTGGTGTGAAGAGCCTCCCGATCACGTTCTCAGCGTGAGCAGCCGCAGAGGGGGCTGCCCCTCAAGTGGCGAAGCAAAGATAGGAGGGCTATCATGGTCGAATTCAGAGCCGTCGCGAAGGTGTCCGAGCTACCGCCGGGACAGCTACGGCGAGTGGAAGTGGACGGCACTCCGATATGTCTTGCTAACGTTGACGGCGCGATCTACGCGGTCGCCGCGAGATGCTCGCATGCCGGCGGCCCGCTGGCCGACGGAGCGTTAGATCGCAGCATCATCACCTGTCCCTGGCATGGCGCGATGTTCGACGTTACATCAGGCGAGGTGGCAGGGCCGCCGGCAGCTGAATCTGTGGAAGCCTACGACGTGGAGGTGGAGGGCGATGTGGTGTGTGTGGCGGTGGAGCCCATGTCACGCGTCTAGCTCCGCGTTGTGCTTCAGAACTGAGAAAAAGCAAAGTACGGTTCGGTCTCAGTTCAAGAAGGCAACTAAGGAATTAGCAGCGCCGAGGGTGTCGTGATTGACACGAAGGCAGAGGTCTGCGCTACGCTCAATCAGGCCGTCTCGCTCCTTCGGGCACACAAAAACTAGAAGTTTCTCTCCGGGGGCGGCTTCATAAAGTGGCCGTTCCCCGGAGCTGGGAATCGCCTAAGCTAATGGGCCGACCTCCTAATTGATCCGCGCGGCGACCCCCTAATTGTTAACAGCTTGTATCGCAGATCGAGGAGGCGTATAGTCGGTAGCAGCTTGCAGAGTCGTGAGCTCATTGCCAAGGAGGGGGCGCGGGTTCGAATCTCGTCTTGCGCTCCAGCTACGAACACGAACGGGGTTGCTGCGTGTGCGGCGACCCGTGTAATTTGCCACATCGTCCTATGGCTCGCCCGGCGGTAGTAGCCATAACGGTCTGTCCCTAGCTTGATCTCAAGGCTGAGGGCGCGTACGCTAATGCGCAGTTCCGGCAAACAGATCGCCGGCTTGTAGTACGAAGGGAGATTGGCTATGAAAGCCTGGATTTCTCGCCATCGATGGATGTTCCTGGTGGTGGCGGGTCTGACTGCGCTGCTGGTGCTGGCGGCATGCGGCGACGACGATGAAGACGAGGTGCCTGCAGCAACGGAACCGCCGGCGGCGACGGACGTAACCGTGGAAGCGCCGTGTGAAGGTGGCCCCGGGGTTACCAACGTCGGCAGCGGCGGTGTTTCGGCCTCGAGGCTGCAGGACGGAGAGGATCTCAAGATCGGTGTGCTGGTACCGAGCACCGGCGCGCTCGCCACATTTGGCCCCGACTACATCAACGCAGCCAATCTCGCCGCCAAGTGCATCAATAATGCCGGCGGGGTGAACGGCGGCAGCGTTGTGATCGTTACGGGCGACACGGGCACAGCGGCGGAGCAGGGCGTCACGGAAGCGCAGCGGCTGGTGGACATCGAGGGTGTCGTCGCGATCATGGGCGCGGCGTCGAGCGCCGTTACGCTCGCGGTTGCGGAGACGGTAACGATTCCTGCCGGCATCATCCAGATTTCGCCGGCTTCGACATCACCGGCGCTGACGGACGTCGAAGACAACGACTTCCTCTTCCGCACGCCGATCTCAGACGCGGCCCAGGGAGTGGTGCTGGCTCAGCTCATCTTTGAGGACCTGGGGCTGACGAGCGTCTGCGATTTGTTCGTGAACAACGCCTATGGCCAGGGGCTCTCCGCACAGTTCGGCGAAACGTTTGCTGAGCTGGGCGGCACGGTGACGGCCTCCGTTCCGCACGACGACGCAGAGGCGATCAGCTACAGCGCGGAGCTGGGCGAGTGCACGGCTGGTGACCCGGAGGCGCTGGTTGCGATTAGCTATCCGACGGGCCAGGCGACGGTCTACCTGCGCGAGGCGCTGGAAGGTGGCCTGATCGATAACTTCGTGTTCGTGGACGGAACCAAAGAGCCCTCTATCTTTGACGACCTGGGCTGGGAGTTATTCGACGGCATGCAAGGAACGGCGCCGGGCGCGCTCGACAGCGAGTTTGGTGACGCATTTGACGATGCGTTCGTCGCCGAGTACGGCGCGCTCTACGAGACGCCGTTCGTCCGCGAGGCCTTCGATGCGGTGATCGCCGTCGCATTCGGCGCGCAGCAGGCCGGGACGAACACGGATTCCGCCGCGATTCGCGACAGCCTGCGCGACGCCTCCAACGCTCCGGGTACCGTCTACGGCCCGGGTGAGGATGACATCGCGGCCGCGCTGGCAGCGATCGCTGCTGGCGAGGACATCGACTACCAGGGCGCGTCCGGTTCGGTCGACTTCGATGACGCCGGCGACATCGCGTTCGGCGCAATCGAGATCTGGCAGGTGGATGCAGAAACGGAGACGCTGGTGACGATCCGGCGTGTATCCGTGGACCTGGTGACCGGCGAGATAAAGGACCTACCGTAACGGCGGCGGCGAGGCGTAAGTAGTACAGAGGCCCGGCTTATGCCGGGCCTCTGTTGTTCTCACGATTCCGGTGCCGCGGCGGGTTCGGGCGGTTTCTTGCGCTGATGGCGCATCTGCCTGTCGAGCCAGCTCGAAACGCGGCGCTCCTCCGGCACCAGGCCTTGCGGCCGTAGGAGCAGCACGATGACAATCAGCGCGCCGACCAGGAAATCGCGCATGAAGAAGATGCGGCTACGAAGGATGTCGGGCAGATCGTAGCCGTTGAGCTGCAGCGTCGTCGTCCAGAGGCCCCAGACGACGTAGGCGCCGGCGATCGCTCCCCAGTTGTTGCCGCTGCCGCCGACGATGAGCATCGCCCAGATGAGGAACGTGGCGAAAAAGTGCTCGAACGTCGTCGGGCCGATCGACCCGCGATTGAACGCGAAGATCGCGCCGCCCATGCCCATGATCACCGCGCCCATGACGAAGCCCTGCATCTTGAACGAGAACACGTTCTTGCCGCTGGCGGCGACGGCGACCTCGTCCTCCTTCAGCCCCCGCAGCACGCGGCCCCAAGGTGAGCGGATGCTGCGCTCCACGACGAGGAAGACGATGGCGACAAGGACGACGACGATCGCCAGGTCGACGAAGCGCTGGGTATCGGCCGAGAAGTAGCCGCTGAGCGGGCTGGGGATGCCGATCATGCTGCGGCTGCCGTTCACCAGACCGTCTTCCTGAATGACGACGCGTCGCAGCAGCTCTGCGACGCCGAGCGTGGTGATGGCGAGATAGTCCTCGCGCAGGCGTAGCGTCGGCAGCGCGAGGAGCAATGCGAGCAGGCCGGAGGCGATGCCGGCGGCGAGCGTGGCGACGATGAACGGCAGCCACTGCTCGCTATCGAGAAACGGCGGCGAGAAGACGTCGCCGAAGCCGCCGACGTAGCGCAGCGACGAGTCGGGATCTGCCGGCCCGACAGAGAAGATCGCGCCGGTGTAGGCGCCGACCATGAAGAAGGCGGCGACGCCGAAGTTGAAGACGCCGGTGTAGCCCCACTGGACGTTTAGGGCGAGCGTAAAGATAGAGTAGATTCCAACGGTTGTGAGGAAGGCAGCTAGGAAGGGGATGACGCCGGTGTCCAGGCTGAGTTTCCAGCCCGAACGTTCCGCCGGGATGATGACAATGAGCAGCGTGACTGCGAGGAGCGTTACGGGCGTGATCAGCCGGCCGGTGCGCATCAGCTCGTCGTCCCGAAGAGGCCGCGCGGCCGCAGCAGCAGGATCAGGATGAGGATGACGAAGGCCACCGCCGGTTTGTAGCCGGCGGAGAAGAACTCGACGGAGACCTCCTGCGTGACGCCCACGACCATCGCGCCGATAAAGGCGCCTTGCGGCTTGCCGATGCCGCCAAGGATCGTTGCGGCGAAGAGCGGCAGGATCAGGCCGAAGCCCAGGTCAGGCTTCAGCGACGCTTGAATTGCAAGCAGGCCACCCGCGATCGCCATCAGGCCGCCGCCTATCGCCCAGGTCCAGATGATGATCCGGTCCGTGTTGATGCCGCTCACCAGGGCCAGATCAGCGTTATCGGCCATGGCGCGCATGGCTTTGCCCAACTTCATGTGGAAGAGGAGGATGTAGAGCAGCAGAGCGAGCGCGAGCGCGACAACGAAGATGAAAATCTGGTCCGTCTTGAGCACGATGTCGAGCGGGTAGTGCTGGGCGAGGTGGATGCCGGAGACGTAACGTCGCGGGTCCGGGCCCCAGATGATCATCATCAGCGCCCTCGTCGAGAAGGCGACGCCGAGCGCCGCCATGGCGAAGATGACGATGCTGCTGTTGCGGCGTCGCAGCCTCCTATAGACGAGTCGATCGAGGGCGATCGAGAACAGGGCCATCGCCACTCCGGCGAGGACGATCGCTATCAGCAGACCGTAGCCGAAGCTGAGGTCGCCAAGCTTGCTGGTGGCGCCCGGGAGCTGATCGAGGCTAATGCCGATATCGGTGTCGATGTTCGCTTGGCTGCCGACGACGGTACCGGTGAAGAGCAGGTAGGCGATGTAGCTGCCCAGCATCATCGTGTCGCCGTGGGCGAAGTTGGCGAAGCGCAGGATGCCGAAGACCAACGTCAGTCCCATCGCGCCTAGAGCGAGGACGCTGCCGACGATCATGCCGACGACGAAGAGTTGCGTCTGGAAGATTGCCGCCCAAAGAAAGAGCGCGGCGATCAGCGCCCAGAGGCCGATCGCGCCCGGCCGGTCGCCGAGGCGGCGGTAGCGGTCGCGCGCGTCCGCGAGCCGGGCGGCGTATCGATCGGGCAGGATCGTCATCTACTTTATTCTCCCAGATAGAGCCTGGCCATGTCTTCGCTCTCCAGCATGCCTTTTGCGTCGCCGTCCAAGCGATTCTCGCCGGTCGCGAGCACGTAGGCGCGGTCGCTGAGGGAGAGCGCTTCTTTGGCGTTCTGCTCCACGAGCAGGATAGCGGTGCCGCTGCTGTTGATCTCGCCGATCTTCTCGAAGAGCGATTCGACCATTTTCGGGGAGAGGCTGGCGGAGGGCTCGTCGAGCAGCAGCACGTCCGGGTCGAGCATCAGCGCCCGCGCCAGCGCGAGCATCTGGCGCTGGCCACCGGAGAGCTTGCCGGCGCTGTCCCCGCGGCGATTGGTGAGGTCTGGAAAGAGCGTGTAGACGCGCTCCAGGCGGTCGCTCAGGCCGTCGCTGCGGGTGAAACCGCCCATCTCCAGGTTCTCGTTGATGCTGAGGCTGGGGAAGACGTTCTCCGTCTGGGGGACGTACGACATGCCGCGCGCCACGATGCGGTCCGGCGGCTGGTTGGTGATGTCCGTGCCGTTTAGCTGCACGCGGCCGCTTGAAGTTGGGATGAGGCCGAACATCGCCTTGAGCAGCGTCGATTTGCCGGCGCCGTTCGGGCCGATGACGGCGACCATCTCGCCCTGGCCGATCGAGACCGAGACGCCGTGTAAGATTTCGACTTCGCCGTAGCCGGCGACGATGCCGGTGGCCTCCAGCACGGCGGTCATCGATACTGTCCGCCGAGGTAGGCGTCCAGCACGCGCTGGTCCTTCTTCACCTCGTCGGGCGTGCCTTCGGCGAGGTAGCGGCCTTCGCTCATGACGATGACGGGATTGCAGAGGCGGGTGACGAGGTCCATATCGTGCTCGATGAGGAAGATGGTGATGCCTAACTCCTGGCAGAGGACTTCGATCTTGCCGACCAGCTTCTGCATCAGGACGCGGTTGACGCCGGCGCCGGGTTCGTCGAGAAGGATGAGCTTGGGGTCGCACATCAGGGTGCGGGCCAGCTCCAGCAGCTTCTTCTGGCCGCCGGAGAGGTTGGAGGCGAACTCGTCGCGCAGGTGGGAGAGCTCGACGAACTCGAGCACTTCCATCGCCTTATCGAAGTGCAGACGCTCCTGGCGGGAGACGCGGCCAGAGAAGAGCAGCGGGTTCCAGATCCGCTCGCCAACCTGGTTGGCTGGCACGAGCATGAGGTTCTCCAGCAGCGTCATCGTCTTCAGCTCTCTCGGGATCTGGAACGTGCGTACGATCCCCTCATGGAAGACGCGGTGGGGAGGGAGGCCATCGATGCGGCGGCCGTGGAAGAGGATGCGGCCGGCGGTCGGTTTTTCGGCGCCGGTGATCAGGTTAAAGAGGGTCGTCTTGCCCGCGCCGTTGGGGCCGATCAGGCCGGTAATCGTCCCTTCGCGGATTGATAAGTTGCAGTTGTTGACGGCAAGAACGCCGCCGAACGATTTGGAGAGGGCGGCGACCTGAAGAATCGGAGTCTTCGTCGGCATATCGATATCGTTCACTGTGGCGTTGCTGCTGGCATACTCGCCTCAGTATAGTGGCCGTTCGGGACACCGGCCACCGCATAGCTCTTGCCTATGGTACAATCCGCCCGCTGACCGGAACGATACGTGCTGGAAGTGAGGAGAGAGACGATGGTCGACTTCGCGATCTCGCCGGAGATCAGAGAGCTGCGTAAGAAGGTGGCTGCCTTCA
Source organism: Chloroflexota bacterium (assembly GCA_022565155.1). Taxonomy (GTDB): domain Bacteria; phylum Chloroflexota; class Dehalococcoidia; order DSTF01; family RBG-16-68-14; genus JADFKB01. The sequence goes on from JADFKB010000006.1 coordinate 60,512, forward strand.
TGGAAGAGGAGATCTATCCCAACGAGGGGATCTTTCACGAAGGCGGTTCACCTGCGGATACGCTGATGAAGGAGCTACAGGCGAAGACGAAAGCGCTGGGCATGTGGGCGTTGTTCATCGGGCCTGAGGCTGGGGGCACGGGTACGGGCTTCCTGCCCTACGCCTACGTGAACGAGATACTGGGCCGCAGCCCGGTGGCCCCTCGTGCCTTTGGCTGCGCGGCGCCCGATACGGGCAACGCGGAGATTCTGCATCAGTTCGGCACGACGGAGCAGAAGGAGCGCTGGCTGAAACCGCTCGTCGCGGGCGAGATCCGCTCCTGCTTCTCGATGACGGAGCCGAACGTCTCCGGCGCCGATCCGACGGGGCTGGAGACGGCCGCGGTGCGCGACGGCGACGATTGGGTGATCAACGGCCATAAGTGGTTCACCAGCGGGGCTATCGGGGCGGCGTTCGCGATCGTCATGTGCGTGACGGAGCCGGACGCGGAGCCGCACGGGCGGATGAGCCAGATCATCGTGCCGACGGATACGCCTGGCTTCAATATCATCCGGCCGGTGCCGGTGATGGGCGAGACGCGCGGCGCGCACTGTGAGATTCGCTACGAGGACTGCCGCGTGCCCGTGACGAGCACGCTGGGCGAGTCCGGCGATGGTTTCCGCATCGCGCAGAAGCGGCTGGGGCCGGGCCGGATCCACCACTGCATGCGCTGGCTGGGGCAGATGCAGCGGGCATTCGAGATGATGTGCAGGCGGGCGTTGTCACGCAAGGCTTTCGGCGAACTGCTGGCGGAGAAGCAGACGATCCAGAACTGGATCGCGGATTCCGCAGCGGAGATCCAGGCCTCTCGTCTGCTGACGCTCCATGCCGCCCACAAGATCGACCAGGGAGACGAGGCGCGCGTGGAGATCTCGATCATCAAGTTCTGGGGGGCGAAGGTGCTGCACGATGTCATCGATCGGGCGATACAAGTCCACGGGGCGCTGGGCGTCTCCGGCGATACGCCGCTCGAATCGATGTACCGCGACGCGCGCGCCGCGCGCATCTACGACGGCCCGGACGAGGTGCACCGGATGGTCGTCGCGCGGCGGATTCTGCGCACGTTCAAGGACGGCCCGGGTTGGCAGTTTGAGTAGCGTTGGCTGCGGCGTGATCTGAAACATGGCTGGTAGCGTAGGATAGAGCAGATATGGAGCCGCAAGTCCGCTTCTGTACGAGCGCCGACGGCACCAGCATCGCCTACGCCACCCTGGGCGAAGGGCCGCCGCTTGTTCACCTCGCGCCGTGGACCTCAGACATGGAGTGGGACTGGGAGCGGCCCGAAGGTCGCACCTTCATGGAAGGTCTCGCGGAAGGCCGCATGCTCGTCTTGCCGATGCGAAGGGGTGTCGGCGCGTCACAGCGGGATGTGGAAGACGTTTCACTGGAAGCGCAACTCGCCGATCTGAGCGCCGTGATTGATGGCCTGAAGCTGGAGCGCTTCGACCTGATGGGACGAGAGGACGGAGGAGCGCTCTGCATTGCGTACGCCGCCGATCACCCCGAGCAGGTAGGGCGGCTCGTGCTCTGGGCGCCATTCGTACATGGTACAGACGTCGTCGGGCCGGAGGCGGGCCGCAGCCTGGTTGAGCTGGTTCGGGCAAACTGGCCGTTAGCTCGCAGAGCTATGGCAGATATCATCTTCCCTAACGGGCCGATCGAGTGGCAAAAATGGATGTCGAGTTACTTCCGTGAAGCTGTGTCGAATAAAGTTGTGGCGAAGCATTTGGAGTTCACCATGCGCCTGGACGTGAGAGCGTTCGCCAGCCGATTAGAGGCGCCGACACTGGTGCTGCACCGGCGCCTCCAGCGCACCGTGCCTATCGCAGCGGGTCGGGCCGCCGCCGCACTGATCCCGGACGCTCGGTTCATCACGCTAGAAGGCGATGTAGCCTATGCCTACTTTCAGCCGGAGCAGGCGCTGAAGCCGATCAGAGACTTCCTGGACGAAGGCCGCGAGGCGGCAGCCGGAGAATCGGCTCTCCCCGAAGGCATGACTGCCATCCTGTTCCTCGACATCGCCGATTCTACTGCGCTCACCACCAAGCTCGGCGACGCGGCGTATCGCGAGAAGGAGCGCGAACTGGACGCCTCGCTGCGGGCGGCGATCACAGAGGCGAGCGGTACGCCCGTCGAAGGTAAGGTGTTAGGCGACGGCGTGATGGCCGTGTTTACGTCGGCGCGGCAGGCGATCGATGCGGCGCAGCGCTGCCGCGACCTCGGCAACGAGGCGGGCCTGCCGCTCCACCTCGGCATCCACGCGGGCGACGTCGTGCGAGAGGGCAACAACGTTCACGGCGGCGCCGTGCAGGTGGCATCGCGGGTACAGGGTGTCGCTGCGCCTGGGGAGATTCTGGTGTCGGCCACGGTGCGCGACCTAGCACGCACCTCGGCGGGCGTAGCGTTCGAGGACCGGGGCGAGCACGAGCTGAAGGGCATCGCGGAGCCGCAGCGGCTCTTCGCGGTTCGGCCGGGAGAAGTAGGGTAGTCCCCGGTCAGCCGGAAGCACCATAGGAGGTAGCGCATGATCAAGATGGTCTACTGTCTGCGAAGGCGTCCTGAGCTATCCCGGGAGGAGTTTCAGCGCTACTGGCGCGAAACGCACGCCCCACTCGTGCAGAAGTATGCCCAGGCCCTGAACCTACGTCGCTACGTCCAGGTACACACCTCGGAACACCCGGTCAACGACGCGCTGCGAGAAAGCCGAGGGGCGATGGAGCCGTACGACGGCGTCGCCGAGCTCTGGTGGGACAGCGCCGATAGCATGGCCACTGCCATGGCCTCTGCCGAAGGACGGAAGGCAGGGCAGGCGCTGCTCGAAGACGAGAAGCGCTTCATCGACGTGGAGCGCAGCGCCCTGTGGATCGGGCAGGAGCACGCGTTCGTTGAGCGGTAATCCCTGATCCAGCGCTCGGGCCGCAGCGCCTCTTCGCAGTGCGGAAGCAGGACTGATGGAGCGATTGAGGGACTGGTGAATAGATGACAACAGGAAGAGGCGGAGAACGGGAAGCGCTATCGTGGCAGGCTGGCGTCTGGGATCGCATGGCGAACGTCTACCTACGTGAAGTAGACAGAAGGTTCACCCCGGTCGTTCGGCAGGTCATGAAGCGCGCTGCTCTGGCGTCGGGACACGATGTCCTGGATCTTGGAACGGGCACCGGCGCTGTGGCCCTGGAAGCGGCGCCGGTGGTGGCTTCCGGCGGCCGGGTAGTGGGCGCTGATATAAGCACGGAAATGCTGGATATAGCTCGCCAACGTGCGGGTAGGGCAGGCCATGCTAACCTAGATTTCAAAGAAGGAGGCGCGGAAGCGATACCGGCGGAGGACGCGAGCTTCGATGCCGTTCTGGCCTGCCTGAGTATGATGTACGTAATCGACCGTGCGGCTGCAGCCGGCGAGTGTGCCCGGGTTCTCCGCCCTGGTGGTCGATTCGTCGCTGCGGTGTGGGCCCGACCTGAGGAGTGCGATATCGTGCTGTTCCAGCAGACCGCTGGTCGCTTCGCACCGCCGCCACCGGTATCGGGAGTCGGTCCGGGCGCGCTCGCTGATCCCGCCATGTTCATCGATCAGCTTGCGGAGGCAGGCATCGATGCAACGGTGGAGACCGAGACGTTGGGCTTCGACTTCGACGATTTCTCGTCGGCATGGGAGGTGCTGGCGGGTGTGACGACGGCCGCGCTGGATGCCAGACGGCGGGAAGAAGCGAAGGCCGCCGTTCAAACCGCGATGTGGCCTAACGGTGCTGGTCCACGCCACTTCCGAAATGTGACACAATTCATCGTCGGTCGCAGGAAAGGATAATCAAGAGCGGCGGCTTCCATCGTAATGTGCGTGAGCTGAATACCGCCGTCTCACGTTGACGTAACGTTTGGGCTACCGTAAGGTGGCAATTGGGTCGTTTCCGTCCCCCTCACCCGATGAGTTCACCTCTGAAGACTCCCCCGCCGCCTTCTGAAGGCCCAGCCGACGAGCAGCCTCCGCGTGGCGATGGTGCGCCTGTCGGGGGCCGGCTGCGCACCTTCTCCTCGCTCGCGAACCCGCACTTCCGGCTGCTCTGGATAAGCATGCTCTTTTCGTTCACGGCGATCCAGATGTCGTTCATCGCCCAGGGCTTCCTCACGTTCGAGCTGGCGGGTACGGCAACGGCGCTTGGCGTGGTGAGCTTGGGCTGGGGCTTGGCCCAGTTGCCGCTGTCGTTAATTGGC